>NZ_OY760905.1:2827852-3142058 GCF_963664135.1 uncultured Acetobacterium sp.
GCCCGGGGCTTGAAGATCTGCACCAATGATTATGTTCGCAATGAGAAATCACTATTGGTCAGCATTAAATCCAACAATTATCTGGAAAATCTGCTGATCTTAAATGAGGCCAAAGTCAGAGGCTTTAACGAATCGATCTTTTGCAATACCCAGGGTCATCTGGCCGAGGGCTGCATGACCAATCTCTTTTTTGTCAAAGATCAGGTGGTTTATACACCGGCATTAGATTGCGGGCTGTTGGCCGGGATTCTCAGAGATAAGGTGATCCAGTTGCTGAAAGGCAAGGGAATGGCAGCAATCGAAGAGGGGCATTATTCAAAAGAGCAATTGCTGGAAGCCGACGAAGTCTTTATTACCAATTCCCTGATGGAAATCATGCCGGTGAATCAGGTCGATGATCAGTTTTTCCCGGTGGGCGAAAAAACGCTGACCGATCAGATTAACAAGCTGTTTCAGGAATCCTTGTGAGCTGAGCATTACCAAGTATTAACAAATCATAAAGAGTTATAAATTTAATTTAGCAAGTCTTACAGTGAATGAAACGTTCAGACACAGTAAGGCTTTTTTGTCAATCCGCGTAATCTTTGATCCTTAAAAATAAAAATGACAACTAAAAATTTCAAACTGATTTTGATTGAACCTGATAAACTGTGTTAGAATACAAATAATAAAAAAGAATCGAGGAGATGCAATGAGTACACAATTAGATCGCGAAAAAGCGCTGGCGCTGTTAAAGGAATATAATGAAACTGAATCCCTGATCAACCATGGGATGGCAGTCGCCGGGGTGATGACGCATTTTGCTAAATTGGAGCAAGAAGACCCAGACTATTGGGGTATTGTCGGGCTGCTTCATGATTTGGATTATGAAAAATATCCAGAAGAACATTGTGTAAAAGTGGTAGAAATATTACAGGCTAATGGTTACGATGAGGGCTTTATTAAAAGTATTGTTAGCCATGGTTACGGCCTCTGTGTTGACGTGGAACCTACTCACCAAATGGAGAAGATCCTCTATGCCACCGATGAACTGGCAGGGTTGATCACCGCCTGCGCCTATATGCGGCCATCTAAAAGCGTCAACGATCTGGAAGTAAAGTCGGTCAAGAAGAAATTCAAAACCCAGAATTTTGCCGCTGGGGTTAACCGTGAAGTGGTCACTAAAGGCGCTGAAATGGCCGGGTATTCGCTGGATGACCTGATGAGGGAAACGATTCTGGGGATGCGGGCAGTCGCCGACGATATCGGCTTGGGAAGTAATGAAGCTTAACCTCCCGGCTCCGGTAGAAACAGCCTTTAAGCAACTGGAAAGCTGTGGATTCTGTGGATATCTTGTCGGCGGCTGCGTCCGGGATTATCTGCTGAAAACAACCCCCATCGACTTTGACATGACCACCGATGCCAGGCCGGATCAAATAATTCAATGTTTTAAAGACTACCGAGTGATTGAAACCGGTATTCGACACGGTACCGTAACGGTGATCATCAATGGACTTTCTATCGAAATAACCACTCATCGGATTGAGGGAGAATACTCTGACAGCCGGCACCCTGACATGGTAATGTTTGCCAAAAATGTTGAGGATGACCTGGCCAGGCGGGATTTTACCATCAATGCGCTGGCCTATCACCCCCAGAAAGGGCTCATCGATTTGTTTAGTGGGGCTGCCGATATTAAAAACCAGATTATCCGCTGTGTCGGCGATCCTCAAAAAAGAATGGCCGAAGATGCGCTGCGAATTCTTCGGGGTTTGCGCTTTGCCGCAACGCTCGGATTTGAACTGGAAAGTAAAACTCGCGCGGCCATCCGGCAAAATTGTGGACAACTCAGAGAAATTTCCACAGAGCGAATTGCCGTGGAATTAACCAAACTGATCTGTGGAAAAAATGCCAAAGACATTATACTCGAAGAAACTGCGGTGCTGGGGGTGGTAATTCCAGAACTTTTGGCGGCCAAAAACTTTGATCAGAAAAACCCTCATCACTGCTATGATGTTCTGACCCATACGGCGGTGGCGCTGGCAACCTTGTCCCCGATACCCCGGCTACGCTGGACGATGCTTTTTCATGATCTGGGAAAACCAGCAACCTATACACAGGATGACAAGGGGATTGGTCATTTCAAAGGACATAGCAAGCTGTCTGAAGCAATAGCCCGAGAGCGCTTGACCGCTCTGAAAATGGACAAAACAACCATTGAGCAGGTCTGCAAACTGGTAAAATATCATGATACCCACATTGATGCGGATAAAAAAATGATCAAGCGCTGGCTGAATCGTCTGTCGGAGCCTTTGTTTCGGGATCTGCTGGCGATCAAGCGGGGCGATAACCTGGCGCAGGCACCTCAATATCACACCCGTTTGGATGACCTGAAAAAACTGGAGCAATTACTGGATGAGGTCATTGCTGAAAAGGCCTGCTTTTCACTTAAAGATCTGGCCGTCAATGGCAATGATCTGATCGGGTTGGGCGTAGAAAATGGCCCGGAAATCGGCAGGATTCTCAATCAGCTACTAGAAGGTGTTATGGATGAAGCCTATGAAAATAACAAAGAGATATTAATAAAAAAAGCAAAGGAGCTACAGCTATGTTAATTGACAGCCACGCACATATCGACGATCAAAAATTTGGTGAGGATCGGGAAACGGTTCTTGAAAATGCTCGGGCTGCCGGAGTCGAGATTATCGTCAATCCTGGTGCTGACGAGGCATCCAGCTATCGGGCCGTGGAAATGAGCGAAAAATACCCGATGGTTTATGCCACCGTGGGAATCCATCCCCATGATGCTAAGGATTATCAGCCCCAAAAACACGATGCACTGTTAAAAGAATGGGCTAAAAAAGACAAGGTCGTGGCCATTGGTGAAATCGGTCTGGATTATCACTATGACTATTCGCCACGGGATATCCAGCAGGACGTGTTTATTCGCCAGCTGATCATTGCTAAAGAGGTGAAATTACCGATTGTGATCCATAACCGGGAATCCATGGAGGATATGGTGCGAATCCTGAAAGAATATTTTGCACCCGAATACGGCGGTATCATGCACAGTTACAGTGGTTCGGTGGAAATGGCCAAGGTATTTTTGGAGATGGGTTTTTACCTTTCCATATCCGGGCCGCTGACCTTCAGCAACGCCCGAAAACTACCGGAAGTGGTGGCCATGATGCCACTGGATCGGTTATTGGTGGAGACCGACAGTCCTTATCTGACCCCTACCCCCCACCGGGGAAAACGCAACGAACCGGCCTATGTCCGTTTTGTAGCCGCAGAAATTGCCCGAATCCGAGGGATCAGCTTGGAGGAAATTGAGGAAATTACGACTCAAAATGCCAAAAAAGTTTTTGGCATCACAAAAAAGTAATAAAATAACCAATCGACCATTCATTTTCCTTGACAATCGAAATAAATTCAGATAAAATGTTTAGCGTACCTTCGGGACAGAAAATGAATAAAGGGGTATAGCCAAGCGGTAAGGCAATGGACTCTGACTCCATCATTCGCAGGTTCAAATCCTGCTACCTCTGCCAAAAGAAATCTGACCTGCTTTTTTAAAACAACTTAAAAAGCAGGTTTTGTTTTATCAATTTTTCTGATCAGATTTATAATTATTTAAGGATAGAAAACAGGGAGAGCCCATGTGGAACCAGGAAATTAGCGTATTTGATATTTATGAATATTTGCCGCATACCAATTGCAAAAACTGCGGCGAGAATAACTGCATGGCCTTTGCGGAAAAATTGTTAAAGGGCCAGAAAAATATCGGCGGATGTTCAGCTATCCGGGAAGACGTTTTTGAAAAGAATCGCAAAGAAATTATAGAATTAATTGGAAAGAAATAATAAACAAAGAAGCAGCCAAACTGCATGCATCATTTGGCTGCTTTTTCATGTAATTTTATGAAGATATCGTAACATGAGTTTGATTTTTTCTTGCTCAACAAGTTTGTCCAAATACTTGTGTATGCTTTTGCATTTAAAAATGTAGTTCAACTTGATCTTCTTGATTGTTTGTCTGTTTATAGTATAATCATAGATGGAATATTAAAAATAGATTGTTGTGGAATTCAATTTCGATTGGACATTTCACAGTTGGATAAACTATATTACTCAAGGAAACAAGGCCATTGGAAGAAAAAAAGACAAAAATATTTATTATGAACATTTCGCCATTGTCTGACCCGCTGCTGCTTGGAAACTATCTGAGAGATATTTCGGAGGAGCGGCAGGAAAAAGTTAGGCGACTCAAAACCGCACAGTCTAAAGCCATGACCACGGGCGCAGAGCTGCTTCTTCGAAAAGCGCTCAGCCAAAACTACGACATCAACCAGCCACTGACGATTGTTAAAGGCGAATATGGGAAACCGGAAATTCAGGGTTGTCCAGGGATCCACTTTAATCTTTCCCACTCAGGCGATTATGTAGTGTGTGCGGTGGGCTCGCATCCGGTAGGGGTGGATATTCAGAAAATAGCTGAGCCAAATCTTAAACTGGCGAAGCGTTTTTTTGCCATGGAAGAGTCAGATTGGCTTTTTTCCTTGCCAGCTGATCAACAGCGACAGGCGTTTTATGATCTCTGGGTTATTAAAGAAAGTTTCATGAAATACACCGGCAAGGGTTTTGGGTTGCCGATGAATGCATTTGCCGCGAAGATATTGGGACATTACCCAGATCACGTCGAAATAAAAATCAATCAAGATGAAAAAACTGAGTCAGTCGTGCTAAAAAAATATGATTGTCTGGATAACTACGCACTCTGGTGTTGCAGCGATCATAATCAGTTTGAAGAAAATCTAGGATGGGTGGTCATTAAGGAGAAAATCATTGAATAAAGAAGAACATATAACCGCATCGCTGAGAATAATATTTATGACCTTTTTCAAAATTGGGCTATTTACTTTTGGCGGCGGTTATGCCATGGTCCCTTTAATTGAATATGAGATGGTGGAGAAACATCACTGGATTGATAGTAAAGAAATTATTGATATTATAGCGGTGGCGGCAGCGGCACCGGGGGTAATTTCGGTAAACACGGCAACTTTTGTGGGTTATCGGGTTGCCGGTTTTCGGGGGGCTCTGGTTGCGACGTTGGGAATGATTATTCCATCCTACATTATTATTTGTACCATTGCTTTATTTTATCAGCAGTTTAAAAATCTGATCTGGGTGAGTTATGCTTTCGCAGGTATACGAGCCGGCGTAATTGTGCTTTTACTGGGAGCTGTTTTAGAACTAGGTAAAAAACTTGAGTACACAACCATGGCGGTTTTGATTTTAACCATCACCTTTGTTTTGGCAACCTTTACAGAACTCAATGTTATCTTCTTATTGATCGGCAGTGGAATAGCCGGAATGATCTATCAGGTATTCATAAAAAAGGATCTGATTGAACCGAAAAACGGAGAGGAAAAATAAATGATCTATTTAAATTTATTTTTCACTTTCTTTAAAATTGGGTTATTTACCTTTGGCGGTGGTTATGCCATGATTCCCCTGATTCAACAGGAAGTCATTGGTCAGCAGTGGCTGACAATGGCTGAGTTATCGGATTTTATTGCAATTGCCCAGTCTACCCCTGGAGCTTTTGCCGTGAATATAGCAACTTTTGTGGGAATGGAAAGAGCTGGTTTTCTGGGTGCTTTACTAACCGCAACAGCAGTTGCATCAGCTTCATTTATCATTATCATTCTGATCGCTAAAATATTTTCCGATTTTCTTTGTAATCGATGGATTCAGGGACTATTATTAGGGATGCGACCGGTTGTCATTGCTTTAATTGCATCGGCAGCGGTGCTCTTGATGATCAATGGTTTCATTATAAAAGACGCCGATTTTCATTCCCTGACGGAATTTTTTGCCGCACTTCGCTATAAAGAACTGTTGATTTTCGGGATTTGCTGTGGGCTGCATTTTAAACTTAAACTCCATCCGATCCAATTGATTTTGACTTCTGCGGGTTTGGGAATATTGTTTTTTGGAGTCCTGCCAATATTCTTATAGTAAGATTTTTGACATTCAGATCTATTGATATAATCAGTAGGTCTTATTTTTTACTGAAAACTTAATTTGTAATCATTATCACTAAAGAAATAAAAATGATTAATAAATTGCACATATCCTTCACAGAATGTTCACAAATAGATGTTAAACTAATAAAAAGTGACACAGAGATGACATAATTATTTGTTAAGATAAGAAAAAAGGAGGAATTGAAATGACACTGATAATAAGCGTTGTAACTGCTTGGGTAAGCGTTTTTTTAGCAGGGCTACTTGTAATTATATATTTGCTACGAATTGTTAATAAGGGAAAAAGAAAAAGTAAGCTGATCGGAAGAATAAATAAAAAACTGAGGAATTCCCACAAAACCATGGGGATTGCATTTGTGATTACGGCCTGTATTCATGGATATTTTTCATCGGGAGCCATTCTATCACTTAATTTTGGGACGCTTTGTATGGTAATGGGGATTCTGTTGGGATTAACTTATATGTTGAGAAAGCTCTTTCCCCAAAAACTCACCTGGATCAAACCACATCGATGGCTAACGGTTGTATTGATTGTATTCCTGGGATTGCATTTATGGGAAGTTGGAGGAATCATGGGACCGGAAGCTTTTTTTACTGGTGCCGCAAATGAAATCCAGACCTCGGTTGATAAACTTTACGGAAGCTCTACTGTGTCGGCATCAGCCGGCGAGGATCAAACAGACACAATAGCGACCGCTGAAACCACGACGACAGCTAACTCCAATACAACCATAACTGATACAGTGGTCGCAAAAACGAATCTATTTTTGGGAAGCGTTGACTTAAAAGACGGCACCTATACAGGTGTGGCTGATGGATATGGACCAGATCTTACGGTCAGTGTGACAGTAGCAGATAATGTGATTACCGATGTGCAAGTTGTATCGCATAATGAAGTTGGGCAAAAGCATTATGGCGTTGCCATCGAAGCTATTCCAGCAGCGATTGTGGCACAGCAAACGCCAGTGGTTGATAGTATTTCTGGAGCAACCTATACATCAAATGGAGTCATGCAGGCAGTTATCAATGCATTGGAGCCAGCTGTGATTTCAGGAACGCTCCCGAGTTTGTGAAAAAGTGATGGTTCAGAACTAATCAATAATCTTGACAACGAGAAGAAATCAAGACATCATTTTTCGGACAATTGAAAGCATTTTCAATTATGTTACTGAACGATTAAGCACTAACACTTGGAAAACTGTTTTATAAACAAAATTTCAGTGTTGGTGTCTTTTTTTATGTAAAAAATCAATCAATCAATATTTTCCGATAAATAGGGTAGTAAGATTGAAAGAGTAGATTAATTATAAAAATTAAGGAGGATTCACATGCCAAAAATGTCAAGAATTCAAACATTGAAACAACGAGAACAGCCAACCCTGATACTACGAATGACGACAAATGTTGAAGAATTGCCACGCATAATTGGGGAAAGCTTTGGAAAAATTGTAGCTTATCTCAATGAAATTGGGGAACTTATGTCAGATGTTCCTTTTGTCGCCTATCATAATATGGATATGCAAAATCTCGAAGTTGAGATTGGTTTTCCTGTCGCCCAGCCGTTGCCAGGGAAAGGTGAAGTTCAACCAAGTTTTATTCCCGAGGGAAAAATTATCTTTTGTATGTATCGAGGATCTTATGCAGAAATGGAACCGGTTTATATTGAAATGTCACAATGGTTTGAAAATAATGAATGCCAACCATCAGGAATTTCATATGAATATTATTATAATGATCCAGAGTTTCCAGAAAGTGAGTGGCTCACAAAAATTGTTATGCCCATTAAATAGGTTTTATAACAATTAAAAGGATATGAAAAAATGAGGTATGGCATTCAAACATATATAAAGATAATATGTTCACAATGGAGAATAAACAGAAACTACTAGGAAATCAATTGATTGAGCGAACAAAACTGTAAGCCTGCATGTTGCGGTCCAATCAGACACGTCCGATTTACTAAATGTTTGATTGGACATAACATGACTCATTATAAATAGGAGGAAGAAGAATGAAATTTGAATTAAGAGATTGGAAACTGGATGATGCCGAAAGTATTGTGCGTTATGCAAATAACCCCAAGGTCGCCTGCTTTTTGAAAAACGAGTTCCCATCGCCCTACACATTGGACGATGCCCATATGTTCATAGACAAGTGTATCCACAGAGATCAGACAAAACAGTCGATTAAAGCCATTGTCATTGATAATGAGCCCATCGGCTCGGTGGGATTAATTCTTCAGGATGATGTCAGCAGTAAAACTGCCGAGTTGGGATATTGGTTGGGTGAACCATTTTGGGGAAAAGGAATCATGACCAGAGCTTTAATTCAGACTTGTGAAAATGGCTTTGCCAACTTTGATATTTTCAGGATTTATTCCAGACCTTTTTTAGAAAATACCGGAGCGCGGAAAGCTCTGGAAAATGCCGGTTTCCAGCTGGAAGGCATCTGTAAAAAGGCGATCTTCAAAAATGGAAAAATAACAGATTATTGTATGTATGCGTTGATAAAGTAAGTGGATGTTGAAACAGAACAGGATAACAGAAAAGATGCTAAATGATGAAGACGATCATTTAGCATCTTTTTTAGTCGGGTAATTTTAAATTATTTTTGAAGATGTGAATTTAAAGCAAGAAAAGTATGTATAAAGATTGACGGTATACCAAAAAAGTGCTAAAATACTACAAACATATAAGAATAATATGAAATAAAAGATCGATGATATAAGAATGGTTTTATAGATTTAATTCTTTAAAAGATGAAAGGTGAAAACATTAAAAGTTAAAAAAGAAAGGGTCGCTTTTACAAGTGAGGTACAAAAACATGGCAGCAGGGTATAAATTTGAATGGAAAAAAAGATCGTTATATAAGTGCATTCAAATAATGTGTGTCGTTTTTATGATGATGATATTTGTTTACATTTTTCATAACCTTACGTTGATGTGTAAAACAGAAGCGCTCTTAACTGATTTAGGAAATATCAGAAGCGAAACTCAGCATTTGATTATGCTGGAATTTTTTGGTACACCCCGAAATGATGTGATCACCGGGCTTGATAATGACATGCAAAATATAAAAATAGAAAATAATTGGACCAAAGATTCAGATTATTTGCAAAAGTTAAGCTTATTATCATTGGAATGGTCGACCTTAAAATCATATCTTGACGATTATAGAATAGAAAAGGACGGGACAAAAGAACTTATCCAAGACAGTGAAGTGTATTTAAATGCTATGAACGATATGGCCAGGGTGGTTACCCAGTATCGTGCCGAGATAATAAATCAATTAAACATATCGATATGTTTACTGGTCGCCATTTTCGGTGCATTGGTTATTGTTTCGCTACCCCAAAATATGAAAGAAATCAAACTGATTCAGAAGAATAGAGAACTGGAACTGGCAGCTTATATTGATAAAATAACGGGTTTGCCAAGTCGCAGAAGTTGTGAGGAAAAAATATGGATGCCGATTAATCCCAGAAAGGTACCATATTGTGTAGTGATATTTGATCTCAATAATTTAAAGAAGGTCAATGATGAATATGGACATCACGAAGGGGATCGCTTGATAAAAGGATTCGCTGGTATTCTGGAAAATATTAGTAATGACCGTATTTTTGCCGGACGATACGGTGGTGACGAATTCATTTTGATTGTTCATGGCTACAATGAAGAAAGAATTCTGAGATTATTAAATAAAGTTGAATTAAAGGTAGAGAATCACAATATTCAAAATAATCATCCACAGATACAATATGCAGTTGGTTATTCTTTTGAAGGAGAGACGCTAAGAGAGATGATTGATATCGCTGATGAAAGAATGTATATCAACAAAAAAGCTATGAAAGAGAAAAAAGCGCCGGTAGTAAAGATGTCGGTGGATTATATCAATCTTTAGGATCCATAAAGCAGTATTTGTTCATCATACTTTATAATTTAAAAACTTTCAAAAGAGGGGAGAGGAACATGACGGAAGCAAAAGCGTATCGGGATATTTATAATTTTTCAGTAAAATTAAATGAAGTTTATCAACTGTTCAATGATGAGCATGAAGACGCAAATGAAATCTTTTCACTTCAATTTCAAAAGTATACTCGGTTCATGATTAACGGTCTGATGAATGCTTCATTTCTTGATTTGGAAAAATATCGAAATGCAAGTTGTGTCAGCAACTGTTTACCAGGACACTCTATCCGGACAGCACTACTTTCAATTTGCCTTGCCAAGGAATTAGATATCGATAAGGAAGAAATATATTTTATTGGTTTGGGTGGAATATTACATGATATTGGAAAATTATTTGTTCCCAGTAAAATTCTGCATAAACCGTGTAAACTGAGTGCCACTGAATTTGATGTGGTTAAAAAGCATGCGTCAATGGGCTTTGAACTGCTTGAAGATGTGCGCTGGCTCCCCCAAGAAAGTCTGCTGATTGTTCAAAGTCATCACGAAAAGTTGGATGGCAGTGGCTATCCTAATCGCTTAGTTGGCAATGAAATACATATCTTTAGCCGAATTGTTGGAGTCGCCGATGTTTTTGATGCGATAACCAGTAAAAGAAATTATCGTGAGATGGTTAATTATAATGAAGCGTTGGAAATAATTAAGCGAGAAACACCCCATCTCTTAGATAAAAATATTGTAATGGGTCTGATTGATCTAGTCGAATCACATATCCGTTCCAATGGAAAGCATAACGAAAATTTAAATATTGGACAAGGGCGAGCTCAGGCAGTTTGAAGGTTAATAGCAAAAATAGTGAACGCGATTTAAAAATATTACTAGCATTATTAGTAGCAGGCCTAGTTTTGCTATATTGGTACTTAAAAAAGTTATAAGCTATATTATGGTTCAGCTTTATCCATGCTGGCTTCTGACCCGTCAGCTCCGAAGATTTTAAGACATAATATGTTATGGTTCAGCTACCAACACCAACAAAAAATATGAAAGTTATTAAGCGATTTAAAAACATCATATGTTATGGTTCAGCTTTAATGGGAAATAGACCACCTCAAAAGGCATAGAGATTTAAAAACATCATATGTTATGGTTCAGCGACAAGACGTTTACCTTCACGGAAATCCACAACTATTTAAAAACATCATATGTTATGGTTCAGCGCAGCGTATCTGGTGACGGATGCATGTATTTAATACCATTTAAAAACATCATATGTTATGGTTCAGCTTTACCTGATGTAGCTTCAGTAGTTCTATTTTTCAATTTAAAAACATCATATGTTATGGTTCAGCATCCAACCGCGTCAAATTCCGTCGCATGATAAGCCGATTTAAAAACATCATATGTTATGGTTCAGCTTTATGAGCTTTTCTTACTGTTACGTCCTCCAGGGCATTTAAAAACATCATATGTTATGGTTCAGCGGTGAAATCGTGGGTTTTGATGATCTCATTAATCCATTTAAAAACATCATATGTTATGGTTCAGCCGCAAGTTTGAAAACAGAGTTATGGTTTCTAAAAATAATTTAAAAACATCATATGTTATGGTTCAGCTGTTCTTCGGCGGTAATCCAGCCGTTTGTTAGCGCCATTTAAAAACATCATATGTTATGGTTCAGCTGCGAATAGAAAGTTTGCCGAATCAAATTGTGCGTAATTTAAAAACATCATATGTTATGGTTCAGCCAGCATACTATAGTGGTACAGTGACTAAACCAGCGGTATTTAAAAACATCATATGTTATGGTTCAGCGGAAATCGGATCGATATAATCTTTGTCAGCCAATCATATTTAAAAACATCATATGTTATGGTTTAGCATTTTTCAGTGAACATTGAAATCATAACCTTTGAAGAAATTTAAAAACATCATATGTTATGGTTCAGCATGCATGGCTTAATTAGTGGCTTGGATGTCAATACATTTAAAAACATCATATGTTATGGTTCAGCAAGTATGGCCTGGTCCATCGTTAAACCTCTTTAAATTTAAAAACATCATATGTTATGGTTCAGCGAACGAGTTGAGGAAAAAATGGAGTATTCTGTTTTATTTAAAAACATCATATGTTATGGTTCAGCTGTGTTTAAGTATCTGGACTTGGTCAACTATCAAACATTTAAAAACATCATATGTTATGGTTCAGCACACTATCATTATACTATGTGTTGTCTATTGTTGTAATTTAAAAACATCATATGTTATGGTTCAGCTGCTGATGTTGTTGATGCTGGACTAGATTCGGTAATATTTAAAAACATCATATGTTACGGTTCAGCCTTTGCTGTTCCGTGGTCCATGGCTTTTCGCTGGCCAATTTAAAAACATCATATGTTACGGTTCAGCAAGATATCAAACTCCGTATTCCCGCCCATGATCGGATTTAAAAACATCATATGTTACGGTTCAGCCCCTGTAACGAAAACTTTTTATTGGCAAAGGCTGCTTATTTAAAAACATCATATGTTACGGTTCAGCCTTGTAAAATGCCGTTTTTCAACAATAATTACAAAATTTAAAAACATCATATGTTACGGTTCAGCATCATGCGAAGGATTCGAGGTAATTACTGATAAACAATTTAAAAACATCATATGTTACGGTTCAGCGGAAATGAAGAGTTTATTGAAGCGTGGGTAGAAGAATTTAAAAACATCATATGTTACGGTTCAGCGAAAGTAAAAAGATTGATTATGTAGAAATATATTCATTTAAAAACATCATATGTTACGGTTCAGCTGGCTGCTTTAATGGCTGCTTGTTTGTTTCCCTTAAATTTAAAAACATCATATGTTACGGTTCAGCACGCTCTCCGGAAGCGCCTTTTCTTTTAGAATTAATATTTAAAAACATCATATGTTACGGTTCAGCGGTAATGTTCCTGTAGGCGCTGCGTTGTAATCACAAATTTAAAAACATCATATGTTACGGTTCAGCACACGGCTTACCGAATGGCTGTGGATCTGTACCGGGGATTTAAAAACATCATATGTTACGGTTCAGCTCACCGACAACCGCCGTTCCTTCCGCACTAGCCTATTTAAAAACATCATATGTTACGGTTCAGCCTTAGCACTGGATCAAGGCAGACGCCATCCCGGTTAATTTAAAAACATCATATGTTACGGTTCAGCATGGGTCTGGCGGGTTAGGGATTGACGACTGCATAGCATTTAAAAACATCATATGTTACGGTTCAGCAATAATCTTGCATATCAAGAACGTCCTGGGTTCTCTATTTAAAAACATCATATGTTACGGTTCAGCTTGTGCTGCCTACGAATTAGGTAATCGTGTCAGGTTATTTAAAAACATCATATGTTACGGTTCAGCACGGCTCCACGGAATAGTAATACCGCCATTCTCACCATTTAAAAACATCATATGTTACGGTTCAGCGTTTATTATTTGCTACCAATCCAACGATTTAAAATATTTAAAAACATCATATGTTACGGTTCAGCCCGGTTTCAATATGACCTGTATAATATTCACCCAAATTTAAAAACATCATATGTTACGGTTCAGCGTTCCGAATGTCCGTTGATGAGTACATCAAAAAAGGATTTAAAAACATCATATGTTACGGTTCAGCTAGTTGAAAGCAATTGTAAATCAGATGTAGCCTCAATTTAAAAACATCATATGTTACGGTTCAGCTTAAATCCAGTCGAGCCGTGGTGCTTGTGTATTGATCATTTAAAAACATCATATGTTACGGTTCAGCAATAGAAAGGAAGTGAAAACAAATGCCAGAAGAAAGCAATTTAAAAACATCATATGTTACGGTTCAGCTGCCAATACAGTTACCAATGCAGGGGCGACTGGCTAATTTAAAAACATCATATGTTACGGTTCAGCCTTACCGATGTTGACCAGCTCTAAAACTTCATGCCAATTTAAAAACATCATATGTTACGGTTCAGCGGGGTATTTGAAGTCACACAGGAACAGTTTTTATCTGATTTAAAAACATCATATGTTACGGTTCAGCTTGCCAGTGTTTCGTTTCCTTTTTCGGCCAGCATTGCATTTAAAAACATCATATGTTACGGTTCAGCTGACATTATCTCTTATTCTCTCCGACGTTTCGCCTAATTTAAAAACATCATATGTTACGGTTCAGCTCTTGGTTCTTTCATCTGCTGGCACAATGGTTATGATTTAAAAACATCATATGTTACGGTTCAGCCCGGGCACCGATGCAAGGAAATCGTCGGTCGCCGGATTTAAAAACATCATATGTTACGGTTCAGCGAAACGAAAACTGGGAGCCGTGGGAGCATGACACAATTTAAAAACATCATATGTTACGGTTCAGCGATCATCAATTTGTTGGTATAAGCTTTCATGGCCTCTTATTTAAAAACATCATATGTTACGGTTCAGCCATGTGGAACGTGTATACATGAGTATAAGTTTACATAATTTAAAAACATCATATGTTACGGTTCAGCTGAAAATATTGTGGGAGGACGGCCGAGCTTTTGACGTATTTAAAAACATCATATGTTACGGTTCAGCGGTTGATTTCCATTCTCTTTTAAATTCTCAAATTTGATTTAAAAACATCATATGTTACGGTTCAGCTTTTAGTGGTTAGCCACCCAAACGGCCGGAGATCATTTAAAAACATCATATGTTACGGTTCAGCTATACAGGGTGTATTTTAGCGGATTGGACAACTGAATTTAAAAACATCATATGTTACGGTTCAGCTTCTTTTATTTCTTTTTCTAATGCTGTTATTTTATCCATTTAAAAACATCATATGTTACGGTTCAGCTTTAATCAATTTGCTTTTTTCCTTATCCAGCGTGGATTTAAAAACATCATATGTTACGGTTCAGCTGCTTGGTTAATCCATTTCTTACTATCATCAAAATAATTTAAAAACATCATATGTTACGGTTCAGCTCTTGCGTCGGATCGGAACAATCAGGATTAGTATTTATTTAAAAACATCATATGTTACGGTTCAGCATCAATTTAGATGGCGTAATCGACGCTGACGTGACATTTAAAAACATCATATGTTACGGTTCAGCATCCACCACTTTTGGTTATCTGACAACTTCCCTGTTATTTAAAAACATCATATGTTACGGTTCAGCTTCGCCAGTTGTCAATACCTCGCCAGTGCTGTCAGATTTAAAAACATCATATGTTACGGTTCAGCTTAGTAGACTTCATAAGACAATTGAGGGTCGAAGCATTTAAAAACATCATATGTTACGGTTCAGCTTCCGGCGGAGTTGAAGGAACGATTGTCAGCTTGACATTTAAAAACATCATATGTTACGGTTCAGCCATCGCTGCTAATGGGTGGCGGATACCTAGAGACGTATTTAAAAACATCATATGTTACGGTTCAGCGTGGGTATAGGTGTTAAAATTGCAAGTGTTCGATTGGATTTAAAAACATCATATGTTACGGTTCAGCCAATGGTCTGGTGGTCGAACGTAAAGGGAAAAATTCATTTAAAAACATCATATGTTACGGTTCAGCTTATTCCTCGCCCTCCATAACGATCCCATCTTTTATTATTTAAAAACATCATATGTTACGGTTCAGCAGCCCTGGTAGACGGACCTACACGGTCCAATCAGGATTTAAAAACATCATATGTTACGGTTCAGCATACCCCAATCCTTTCTGGTTCTGCGATTCTTCCAGCATTTAAAAACATCATATGTTACGGTTCAGCGATTACCAGAATTGATATTGCGGAGACTTTTCACATATTTAAAAACATCATATGTTACGGTTCAGCGTCATTGATCTTTTATAATTAGATGTAACACTTTCATTTAAAAACATCATATGTTACGGTTCAGCGCTTTTGGTGTAACTGCTGTTGGAATAACTTATAATTTAAAAACATCATATGTTACGGTTCAGCGATATCAATTATAAACATACCTCGCCACTCCTATTTAATTTAAAAACATCATATGTTACGGTTCAGCCTATTTGTGTGTTTATGAATGGTGCTATTCATATATTTAAAAACATCATATGTTACGGTTCAGCATTAACGGAAAAGGTAAAGAAATAGAGTGTATTATATTTAAAAACATCATATGTTACGGTTCAGCTAAAATGGTGAAAAGACCAGAGTGGGCTAAATCATCATTTAAAAACATCATATGTTACGGTTCAGCGGCAGTGTTAATTTAAACATGAAAGCCAGTTATTCATTTAAAAACATCATATGTTACGGTTCAGCGATATCAAACTTAATAAGGTTTATATCCTCTATATCATTTAAAAACATCATATGTTACGGTTCAGCGTATCAGGTTCTTTGTTGAAATAGAAATTGAAGTATTTAAAAACATCATATGTTACGGTTCAGCTGGCAACAGCAAAAGTAAAATCAACTGATTACATAGTATTTAAAAACATCATATGTTACGGTTCAGCCCAGCATCTTGTATCTACTGAATAAACCGGAACATATTTAAAAACATCATATGTTACGGTTCAGCCATAGTAAAATAGTCAAAAAAATAATTGAATAATCTATAATACTAAGTTATCAAAGCGTTTGAGCAAATTTTACCAGCTCCTTTCGAATTTTAGCTCAAATACGCAAAATCCCATTAAAATGGTGATTTTGAAAGAAAAAATGAAATCCGCCTGGTAAATCAAAGGAAAAGACTTTCGGCAGATTGAAAATTGCCCAAAGTTTCTTCTTCGAAAACATCACCATTAATTAATTTAATTATACACACAAAGTCCTCCGCGCCAACAATAATATTTTTTAATTCATGACGAAGTTGAATAAGTTTAGAGGGTGTAATCGCACCACGGAAAACAGATTTTTGGTAATGGACTAAATATTTTTTGCATATCTTAAAAACTTTGTTCACGCGTTTTTCGTTAATGTCATAGAAAACAAAGGCATAGTTATAATTAAGTGACTTTCCCATGAGTTATTGTTTCTCCTTATTATTAAATGGAGTAAAAGTTTGGTCTTCAAGGATTTCCTTAATTAGTTTGTAACAGTCTAATTTGATGGCGGTTCGATAACTTACCTTCCGCTTCAGTTTGGGATGCTGAAAAACACTTTCAAGACGTTCTTCGAAAGCTCCGATAAATACTTTGCGTCCTTCCTCATTAAGAATACAGTAATTTAATTTCTTTTCAAAATGTTTATCAACTTGAAGGCGACGATTATTTACAAGATCAAAGATGGTCTTAAAAACGATCGCAGGTTTAAAAACTTCGCATAAATCAAGACTCAAAGAAAATCGACCTTCTGATGGTTCATGAAGAAAACTGATACGCTGATCCAAATGGGTTTGATAAATTACTGATATAGTCTTAGAATAAAGCAAGCTGTTGCCAAATGAAATCAGTGCGTTGATTGGATTGTCAGGAGGCCGCTTGACACGTTTATTCATCATAAAATCTTCAGGCAAGAAAAATTTAAAGCATGAATAAAAACGCTGCCATAATTCCCCTTCAATTTGCAAAATTTGTTTTATATTGTGGGCGTGAGCTAGATTTAATGGTAAATCCTTTCGAATCCAGTCAATAGTTGGTTTTACCTCTTTCTTTTCATGTTTATAATAATGATAGAGAAGTTCATCAATATTGTCTGCGATGCCCTGAACAATTGCCTTAGCAATATCGAGACGCTTATTTATTGAAGCGTTTACTTGAGCAACCAGCAAACGGCCGCTAACCAAAGTTTCTTTAGGATAAAAGGTGCCACTATAGCCTTCATGATAGTTAAAAAAATGGATAATGATATTGTTTTTTGAGAGGAAATCAAGAAGTTTTGTATTCAAGCTTACTTCGGATAAGCAATAAAGTTCACGAATCCCTTCAATAGGAATATAAGTATTTCGTCCGTTCACACGAAAGCAGAGTGAGTTATCCTTTCTGGTCAACTCACCCATCGACGTCAGATAGCGGGTATGTCCCATAAAAAACCTCCTTTAGATACAGCAATAAGTGTAATAAGCACATTTGGCGCACTTCCGATTAATGGCAACAGATGGTGGGGCCGGTTGGTTCAACAATTCAATAATTTCCGTTTCGATCACCGACAGCTTTTGAATGTTTTCAGCATCCAGATCTAGATAATATATTTTATGATCACTTTTATTTTTTTCAATGAATTCAATCTTTCCTTGGTGCTCAATTCCTTTTTTCTTCAAAACATTGAGATAGAACAGAACTTGCCACTTAACGGCTTGATAGTCAGCATCGGATTTTTTGATCTCAACCAGATAATCTCGGGTAATCTTATCAATTTTAATGTTTTCAACAGCAATTTCCGTTTCGGTACTTTCAGCTGCTTTAACCGCATGCAGCGCCTTTCCAATTTTAACATCCTCGCTGTTGTCTTCCAGATTGATCCGATTACCATGAAGCCAGCATTGACGTTTGCAATGAATGTAATAATTCACCAGAGTACCAGTTACTCCCATGAGCGACTCCTTTACAAAAAAAGATTATTTTCATGATAAGCACGAAATGCATTTCGATCAAACTTGCCATTTGGGAAAAACGTTTCATCACGTTCACATCGATAAAGATCACCGATTTGACCTTGATAATCAAAAGAATATTTTGGCATTGGAATTTGATAAATAAAATAATCCATTTTTTCTGAAAAATTTGATAAACGAACCCGCTTTTCGGCATAGCCCATGGAATTGTTCTGCAATAAATCAACATAGTCATTCCAGAGGGCACAGCTATCAATAAGAACCCCATCAATTTCGACAAGATCACCGCAGATGAACAGGGAAATTTCTTGACGTTCGTCATCAATGAGCTTCATATGTTTTTGGAGCCCAAAATAATCAAAATTCCACAATGTTTCCCGGGCGAAATTTTCAATATTCGATTCATTGTAAGCCTGTTTGGATGCATTGATTTCTTTGAGAATGATATCGTAAAAGGCAGTAAAGTTTTTGCTCTCAAGTAGGCTCCACATGGTTTGATCCTGAATTGTGAGGTGCTCCTGTTTTCTGAAATCGTTGCGGTATAAAAGATCAGCAGGGTCGTAGTTGAAAAAGAAAACTTTTGCTCCTTTCTTCTTACAAGAACGATTGATGCGGCCAAGGAACTGTTCTTCTGCATCAAAAAGCGAAATGTCTTTAAATCCCATATCCATATCGATGTCGACGCCGGCTTCGATCACTTGAGTGGCAACCAGAATCAAATTTTTTCCGGTTCGCACCTTTTCAATAATCCGCTTTCTTTCCGCCTTATTATCGTCGCCAGTCATGCATAAAACTTCACGGTTGATTCCCTGTGAAATGAGTTTGTTATTTAATTGCGTAAAAAAATCTAAGGCTGTCGATTTCTTGATAAATTCAACCAAAATTTTGTTCTCAAAACCAACAAAATCGGGATTGTTTTCGAGTGTGATGCTGGTTTCAATTATTTTGTCTAAAAGCTTATCCAGGATGGTCTCCTGGTTGTATTTTAACAATGAAAAATCTAAACTTACGCGATTTTTAAAAAGCGGATGATGATAGTATCGTTGCGGATTTTTAATCAGTCTTGACACAGGGAGAGCATCTTTCAAACTAAGTTGTCCTAAATCTGGTAGGGTGGCAGACATAATGATGATACGCATATTTAAAAGCTGCGCATAATCTTGTAGAAATAGAATAATCTCTTTCCAAAGATGGTTCGGATAACTTTGTATTTCGTCCAGGATAATAACGCTGTTGGCAAGATGTGCCAAAGGGAAAACAGATTCTCGGTCGGTGCCAAAAAGCGTGTTAAAGAAATTGACGTGGGTGGTCAGAACTATCGGATAGTGCAAAAATTGCCGTGCTAAAAGAGATTGTTCATAATCAGTACAGCATTTTTCTGTATCAGTAGATCGTTTTTTTGCGGATGTATACAACTCGCCATCGGGGTAATCCTCGCCAGAAGTTGTCAATGATTTAATGGAAGTAATACCATTAACTACCGTAATTGCATCCGCAATGGATGGATTAATATTAAAGGCACTTATTAAACTGCTCTTGGTTTGCTCGACCAGGGTATTAAAAGGAAAAACATAGGTGATTTTATTGAGTTTTGAATCAGATTCTAATAGTTTTAGGGCAAGATTGATAGAGGTATTGGTTTTACCGCTTCCGGTGGGCGCTTCAAAAAAGAAAAGTGATTCATTGGGATTTTTCAATAGATTTTCTTCAGCCTCTAAGAAAAGTTCGCTACGTAAGGTGTTGATATCATCTTTTTCAAATGGACTGCCAGTAGGAATATTCTTACTTAACTGATGTTTGTGGATGTTTTGAGTAATGGGCGATTGATTAAATGCCATGCGATAGTTGTTAATATCCTTGATCGTGCCAAAATTTTGAACGGATCCGTTCATAAAATCAGAGGTAGCATAAAAATCGCAGGAAACCAGGAGACCAAATAAAAATCGTCCATAGATAATCCAGGGAATCGACTGCCATAGTTCATTTCTTTTTAGATCGGTTAGTACCTTATGATAGGACTGCTCAGTTTTTCCTGTGATTTCAATAATATCACCAAATGATCCAAGATATAAAACACAACAATCAGGTCGATCATTTTCATAGGCCAGATCATGATCAAGATCGTTTAAGAATTTTGGAAAATTACTAAGATAACCATGATGCTTGCTAATAATATAGGAATTAAAGATTAAAGTAAAAAACAGAAGATGCTGTTCCTTGCCTTTAAACGAAAGCACTTTATTGAGATAGTGATTTGCATAAATAAGTGCTGAAAAGTAAGAATGATTTGTATTTTTTGAGAGGGTAGCCTGATGGACGTGGTTATTCATTTTCTGGCATTGGAAATTTGGATTGGTTTTACCCAGGTCATGGGTATAGACGGTGTTGTAAAGAAGTTCCTTCCACAAGGCTTTGGCTGGATCGGATAAATCACCAACCAATCGGTCTTCGAAATGATGAAAAATCGGGTTTAAATTCTTTTCCTCACAAAGTTTGTCAAAATAGCTCATGGTAAGGTTCATATGCTCTTCTAATAATTCTGAGATAATATTCCCATGCCCATCTTCGCGAAGATGGGCATGGAATGGAGTAGCAGTATTAAAATTCTCTGTGAAATTAAAGAGTGGAATTTGATCAAAATACATGGCAATCTCCTAAAAAAAGATAAGATTCGTTTTGGAAACCTGGTGTATGGTTGTCGTATCTGATAGTTTTACCGGAATATTGGTATAAATAAATGGGATGGTTTGATACTGATTCGAATCGGGATCAATTGCCAGTGGCAGACGTTCTTCATATTTAAAATCAAGTTCTTCTGTATCAGCTAAAAACAAATCATCCTGGGGAACCAGCGTACCGGATAATTTGGGGAAAAGGCTGTGGATGCGAACTGGTGAATCGGGTGATCGCATCTCCAATGGATAAACCTCTATCCCTTCAATATTAGCATAGTGATCATTTTTTCCAAGATAGGGGAGATAGACAAAACGTTTTTCGAGAAGCCGATTTCTTAAATTTTGAAGTAATAAGTCTTCTCCCGAATTTTCAAACAACAAATAAATTTGCCAGGCGGGCTTTTCCAACCATTGCTCCTTAACAATAAGATTGCCGCCTTCTTCTTTAGATGCATAACCAACGGAGTTATTAAAAACTTGTACCTTTTTAGGAATATATCCCTCTTCGTTTATAGGCTGAATGGCGACTTTCAGATGTTGTAACTGAGTATAAAACTCAGGATAAGAGTCAGATTTATTTTGTTGGTTATAGCCGTCTAATCCTAAGATAGCACCGAAGATTCCTAATAATGCGACTTTATGAATATGCCCATAGGTGTAATATTGATAGGTGTTGACATCCGGTTGTTTGAAAAAAGCGGTTTCGCCGCTAAGCTTAAAGGTGAGTGTCTCCATATTTATACCTCAGCTTTTGTAAAGATATTAAATAGCTTGACGTTTTTTAATTCTCCTTCAAGAATAGTCGTATAGGGATTATAATAAATTTCCACAGATTGAACGCGGTTTTCAAGACTGTTGATTAAATCGGTCATTCCTAAGTGAATAATATCTTTGCTGTCTGGATTTTTTTCAAATGTAATATATTGGGCCAGGTCGGGCAAGTAAAGTTCAGGTTCTGTTTCTACAAAAAGCGCAAATTCATTTTCACAGCCAACCTTGGCGTTGGTATTATAAGAGGTGGCAGCTACGGATGCAGCAGTTTTGAATTTATCATAATCTTCCTGAGTATAACCCTCGGTAACACCCATTTCAATGAAGTTTTTATAAACACTGGGATTAATCGCAAAACCATAAAAATAATGGGCTTCATTGCTGACGATTTTTGTTCCCAAAGTGGATTGGTCAGCCTCGTCTTTAGTACTGTCTCTAAAGGGCGAAAGAATCTGCTGTTCTTCAACATTATGACCGTCGTATTTATTAAAACCTTGAGTAATTTGAACAGCACCAGTAATTGAAAGGTTATTTCCCTCTTCAGCAAAGGTAGCACCAAAGTTTTTTATATCGATGGCGGTAAATAAATTTTTTAAAACAGTAAGATTATCCCGTTCATCTTTTAAGTTTGGAACATTAAAAACTTCTTCGTAGCGTTCTTTCAAAGACTTGGGACGGACTTTTACGGCATCTGGTTCCCCTTTCTTTTTATCCTGGTCAGTTTTAAAAGACTTGAGATAGATGACTTTTTCGCCCTGATCTTCCCACATCCGTTTGATTGGGTATTTTAGCGCTTTGTCACTTCCGAAAACTTCGCCAGTAGAGATGGATTTAGGAAACCCGGTAAAATCGGCATTCCAATTTGCCATTACTGATTTAATTCCAAGAACACCATAAATTCGCTTATTCAACATTTGTAGTTTCCTCCTGTGTTTTGGTTTCTTTGTTTGATTCATAAAGTAGATTTGGGCTTAAATAACCGGCAATTAAGGTCGTTGAATCCATGGGACCATCAGGTACATAGGCAAAAATCATACTCTGGAGATTGCCGAAACGACGGTTAGCTTGAATATCGTAATTGTATTTGAGAAAGAGTCGTGTCAGGAGATCCTTTAATTTCTCATTTGATTTGCAATTGACAACCGGATTAACGGTTGAGTAAACCGGCTTTTTGCTCGATTTGCTTCGGGATAAATAATAATTAGTAATCTGACCAACGGCATAGAAATATTCCAGATCGCTTTCAATGGAATGATCGCCAGTGCTGTTTAGTTTCTCACGTAATCCCTTTCTAATTGGTTTTAACTGATCTGCCATGCTTGTTCCTCCTTTAAAATAAGTTATAAATCCGTCGCGCACATTGAATTGTTCAATGGCTTTAATAAAATGACCGTTACCAATCGAGTTTTTAATCAGTTCAAGGGAGCTTTTGGGGAAGAGGTTCTTAATCGTCCGGGCATCGCCCTTGTAAAACCAGGTAAAAAAACCATTTCGGCATCGTAAGAGCTCTTCCTTGACTCTGAAATCATTAAGCCTGATATCGCCGGCATCGGTAAAATAATTTGTGGTTAAGAATTTTCTGAAAAAAGTCGTATTAATAATATGCTGAACACTTTTTAAATTAAGATTGTCTTTGTAGGTCAGGTCGGAATGGGCGTCCTTGGGAATAGGGATAGCCTGCTGAATGACAAAGTGATCAAGATCTGGTGAATAGCCGGTGATTAAATCATAATCCCGAATTTCCAGCTCTTTGCCTTTTTGGATTCTTAGAAAATAGCCATTCAAATTCTTAGAGTGAGCCTGGTTGCTTTCATAAGGATAGATGGGATCTAGATCATCGCTGTCAGTGCTGAAATAGACATTTGTTTTTCCTTGGTTGGCATAATTATACAAGTAGTCGAAGAACTTTTTTTGAATATAAACGTCGTCAGTCGAAAGGAGATAGGGAACCTTACTTTTGATGCGGGTTTTGTTCTCAAGATATGGCTTTTTGGCGTTCATCCCCATATTGTTATTGGGAAGCCCAAAGATTTGATTATTAATTAAAATGTTGTAATCGGTGGTGTTATAGATATTGGGCAGGAAGTAGCGTTGACTTTCTTGGTGATAAAGACTCAAATCCGCCAGAAAAAAGATTTTTAAATAAGTTTTATCAAATTTGATTTTGGGATCGTCAATGAATGAAAAAATATGATCTGTGATCCACATTTTACAAAACTCAAGTATTTGAAGGTCAGGAGTACCAATTGATGTTTCAAGGTCGTCATACAGTTCAAGGCTTTTTTTTGTATACTTGAGTCGTGGATTTTTAAGAATGGCATAGTAGTTGTTAATAATGTCTAGACTAAGTTTGGCATTGCCGTTATTGTCAGGTTGTAAATTGTCTTTTTTTATCCAGAAACTTAAATAGTTATTGCTATGAATCACTTTCTTTCCATCAATCGGCTTGTTCATGTCCAATAATTTAGACAGATAATCGCGATCTATAAAATCATCATAACCAATGCGATCAAAATTATTTTTGATCACATCTTTTTGATCAATGATTTGACCGTCCATATCAACTAGGATATAAGTGCCCGGATCGAGCGTATAATTGTCAGTAATCAACGCATCGCCAGTCGAAGAATATTTTCGCTCGAAAATATCAATGCAATCTTTTAGCATAGTATCACCTCCTAGGAGAATTTATAACCACAGAAACCAAAACCACGAGAGCCTGCTTCTAATAACCCACAACCCAATGCCGTATAGGCAAGTTTTTGGGCAGATGGGTTGGGTTCAACCATGAGGGTTACCTTGTCTCCTAAAAGGTTGACATTTTTATAGGGGACGGCGATCGGTTTATGGCTATCGAATTTGATATGAGAAAAAAAGGTAAAGTCTTCATCAATTTTAGTATTGGTAATAAGATTGTACTTCTTAGTCAGGTTTTCACGCAATCTTCTTTCAAATGTATCAAGATTTATAACGGTGCGCCAATAACCGTTATCGGTCTTAAGTATGCAGGGAGTAAGGGTATAGATTTTTGCGAGTTGAACTTGAGGTAGTAGTTTTGATTTAATGGTTAGGACTTTTAGAAATGGGGTATAAGCGTTTTGTAGGTTGGTCATAAATAACTGTCCCAGTTCTTCATTAACAGTTCGGAGGGTGAAGGAATAAACATTACCTTCACGATAGATTTTTTTTGCCTCCAAAGGAGTCAATCCAGCAAATGAATAGTTTTTAAACTGATTTTTTTCATGCCATACTGACCACGTGGCATCGTTTGCAAAACAAGTATCGATAAGCTCACACTGTTTCTGCATCAATAGGGTGTTAGAAATGTCTTTTAACACATAGATTTTTACTTCATAGGATAATATTTTCATTTTACGCCTCCTTTGTAATAATACTACTCCCAAATATGCAAATTGTCAACAAGAAAATATATACATAATAATTACACATGATTAGTAATTGAGTATCTATCCAAACTCAACATATTTAAAAAGGTTTAACATCATATGTTATGGTTCGGCAGAGTTATTGAATGAGATACATTTTAATAACACAATTTAAATACAAAAAATCTGTTGTGGTTCGAAAATTGATTATACCCGAATTTATTAAAATTGTATATGATAATTTAAGATTTTACTAATTCCTCAAAGGCCATCTTATGTTTGGATAATATTCTCTTAGCTATAGTATTCGCATCTTCATCGCCGCTGATTTCTTCTTTCTGAAACTGACTAAATTCAATTAAGACATACCGAGGCGTGTTGTTTTTCAGGATAATGGCAGCGCCATTTTCGTCGACAAGACGAGCAACTTTAGAAAAATTCTGGTTAGCTTCAGAAATCGAAACTAGATTTTTGGTGTCAATCTGCATCATAAACACCTCCTTTTTTCTATTACACCCTATTTTAGAATAAATATAACCTAAATGTAAAAAAGAAAATTTTTTAATACAAAAATACCCATACGTGAATTATAAATGATTTCAGTCTAGGATAACTTTTGGAAAGACTGCGATCTCAATAATTACATATGGGTAAACTGTTTAATTGCGTGCTCACATCATCTTAATCGCTTCCATTGGACAGGCTTTCGCACAACGGGTACAGCCATTACAGAGGTAGTAGTCATCCAGTACCGGGTAGGCTTTATGGTAGCTGTCAATATCGGTTTTTCGCAGGACGATACAGCTCAGCGGGCAATCGCCTGAGCAGATGCCACAGGCCATGCACTTGGCATAATCAATAACAGGTTTTTTTGAGTTAGTCATGGGTCACATCCTCCATTTCCAAATCACAGAAACCCAAGTCATCAAGAGCTGTTTTGGTGGGAATGCCGGTTTTTTTATTCCAACCCATAAATTGATAATGGACACCCATCATCTCATCCATATCAAAGCTTTTTCCTTTGAGTGGACCTTCTTTTAGGGGTGGATGGCCGCTGAGACGATCGTTCATTTTAAAATCCCGGGATTTGATCCCTTCCCGGACGTTAAAAGCCTGGCGTAGGGTTTGCATCCGCAGACCAATGGTCATGTATTCATTGGGAGTTTTCTGCCAGCCGGTAGCAGCGTTGAGATAGTCAAAGATTTTAAAATGATTGAGCCCACTGACCATGGCAAAAAAGCAACCGCCGGAACCGTCTAAAATCTGTTTGATACAGGCATTCACCATAGATTTTAAACCAACCTGATTGGTGGCCTCATATTCTTCGCTTTTATCTTCACCCAGCTTTACCTTGGGTGCCCAGGTCACATCTTCCCAAATGCGCATGTAAGCATAGTAACTACCGGCACCAATAGTGTGCCGACCCGGGGTGGGGTCACACGAATAATGGATACCAAGGATCGGATCCAGTCGCGGATCGTGCATACCGGGTTCCTGACCACCAGCATGGATGGCCAGTGGAGCTGATTCAATGCCTAAAATTTCGCTGGCTTTTTTAACGCCGTTCTGTAAAATCGCTCCAAAGCCTGTTCCGGAAATCATCTGTTCAACCAGGGTAACAATGGCTTCGGCATTGCCCCAGGTGAGATCCAGCCCACTGGTGACTTCTTGACTCAACCAGCCCTTTTCGTAACATTCCATGGCAAAGGCGATGGTATTTCCAGCTGAAATGCTGTCCATCCCGCCGCGGTTGAGGAGTTCGTTGATCATAAAGATCGAATCCCGGTCTTTATTAAGAAGCAGGGAACCAAAGGCAGCCACGGTTTCGTACTCCGGTTTGTGCGTAAGGGGAAAACGGCCGTTGGTGACATCCTTGATATCGCACAAGCCGCCGCAGCCTATCACGCAGGAATAACAGTGATATTTTTGGGTTTCGTGTTTTTGGATGAGATCGGGGTTCATGTGTCGATACTTGCGATAAGGAAAATCAGCCACTGAACCCTTCCAATTTTTGACCGGGGTATCACCCATGGTCATGCCCATGGTATTGGTAAAACCAGTACCCCATTTTTTCATAATTGCCGTCGACAGCATTCCGTCAATGGGAATGGCCTTATCAGTGGCAACCATCGATTTACCCATTAAGGGCAGGATCGCCCCGGTGGCCATGGGCGGCAGATTAGATGACTTGACTTTTTTGGCATAGTCCCGGCTGATGGTTTTAATGGTTTCCGAATTTTCGCAGTGAATCATTTTTGAACCGGCCAGAACAACGGCTTTCAGTTTTTTAGAACCCATCACCGTACCGACCCCAGATCGGGCTGCCATTCGGCCGCCATCGTTAGAAATCCCGGCAATCAGCGATTGATGTTCGCCGGCCGGACCGATGGTAGCAATGGCAAGTTTCTTTTTAGCAGTGATCATCTGATTAATGGCGGCTTCGGTTGCCACCGTATCCAGCCCCCAAAGTGCCGTGGCGTCCAAGAGCTGCGGACCCTTATTATCGATAAAGAGCATCATTGGCTGTTGCGCCTGGCCGGTGAAAAAAATGCCGTCATAGCCGCATTGCTTGATAGCTGGAGAAAAGGTGCCGCCGCAATTGGCATCGCCGAAGCCACCGGTGAGGGGGGACTTGCAGACGGCCATCCACCGGCCGGTCATAAAGCTGCCGGTGCCGGTAAGTAAGCCGCTGACAAAACCAAGGATATTATCCGGCCCCAACGGATCGGCCCTTTTGGGAATGTATTTGTATAAAATATAAGCTCCTAAACCGACTCCGGATAGAAAATGTTCATAAATACTATCGGGTATTTCAATTTCTTCAAAGGTAGAATCCGAAAGATTCACCATTAATATTTTTCCGCAATAGCCTTTCAAAAAATTTACCTCTCATCCTCCAGCCAGCGGGAGCATAAAACTAATGATATCTCCGTCTTTTAGCTGGGTATTCAATTTTACACGCTGATAATTCACGTGGCAGATTACCAGTGGCTGTAACACCAGTGGGATTTTCAGCCGTCGGTAAACGGTAGAAAGTCGTGCCCCTGGTTCCAGTATCAGCATGCCATCTTCATCCAGCGCATTCAGGTTGGCAAAAGGCGGTGGATAGATCTGGACCTTCATTAGCTGTTGGAAGCTGTTTCCGGACAGAGCTGATGAAGAAGATCGCAGCATTCCTGATAATGCATGATCCGGGGAACTGGGTAAGTGGGGTTTGCTTCTTTGAGAATCCGTTTAGCCAGTTCAGGAATATCATAGGCCTTTAAGGCATAGATGGTGGTGGGAATGCCCATACCGGCATTCATTGATTTTATTTTTTCGATAAAGAGACCAGCCAGGGTTTCATCATCATACATGGCTTCGCCTAAACCTGAATAAAAAGCCAGTTCAGCTAATTTTTTTTCAGCGGCTTTCCGAGAAAAGTCTAAAATAGTGGGAAGGATAATGGCATTGGCTAATCCATGGGGAACGCCGTAAAAGCCACCCATGGCATGGGCGAAAGCATGAACATAGCCCACATAGGCTCGGGTAAAGGCCAGACCGCCATCAAAGGAAGCTTGAGCCATTTTCAGCCGCAGGTCAAGATCCTGACCGTTATGATAGCAGTCTTCAAGATTGTTGATAATAATTTCGGTAGCGTTTAAAGCCTTTTCCTTAACAAAAGCGGTATCGTAGTGTCCGATATAAGCTTCCACCGCATGGGTGAGAGCATCCATTCCGGTGGTGGCAGTCAGCGATGGTGGGAGACCTGCTGTAAGCTCGGGGTCCAGAACCGTTGCCATGGGAACCAGTTTGGGATCGTTAATGGAAAATTTTTCATGATTTTTAACGTCGGTGATCACTGCGCAGATGGTTGCTTCAGAACCAGTTCCTGAGGTGGTGGGGATAGCAAAAAAGGGCGGCAGCTTGCGGGTCAGTTTATAAAGACCGCGCATTTTTTCAATGCTTTTTCGGTTGGTGACCTTGGCCGCAATAACTTTGGCACAGTCGATGGGAGATCCGCCGCCGAAGGCCACGACGCCGTTGCAGTTAGTGCTGTAGTACATCGCCAAACCGTCTTCCACATTTTCAAAGGTCGGGTTGGGCTGAACCTTGTCAAAAACAACGGCATCAATACCGTTTGTTTCCAGCGCACATAAAAAAGAATCCAATAAACCCAGCGCATATAAAGGTTTGTCGGTAACCACCAATATTTTGGTCACGCCGGAAAGTTTGATGATTTCAGGAAAACGCCGGACCATTCCCGGACCTTTCAGAACCGGAGGAACCGGGAGTTTGAGGACCTTGGCGACTTGCTTCATCACTAACTGGGAACTACGGTAAGGAACATTTTGAATAGTGTTGAGTACTTTTTGCATCATGTAACCTCCATTTTCGTTACTGGTAGCATTTGGATTAGATTTTTTGAAAATCAGGTATGATTATGGCAACAATGATTCAGGGCTATTCAGGGGATTATGATTGCCGAGATCGGCGTGTTGGTAATTGTTTTGTTGATCCAATTGATGGCGTAGCAGCTCGAGATCTGACTGAACCCGAATCAAGGTAAGTCCGGCATAGGCGTCACCGTTTTGGATTAACAGATAACAGCCCCATTCCGCTTTATGGAGCCAGGAAAGCGCCAACAATAAATCTTTGGGAATGCCATTCCCAAGCAAGAAACAGTGGCCAATGCGATAAGCAATGTTGGGATATTCCGGGCTTTCAGTTTCAACAGCCTGTTCTGCCTGATTAAACCAAAAAAAAGCAATGGCAGGATCTTTTTCTACAAAGTGGCCATTGTAATACATGTCACCAAGCTTATACATGCCATTGTGATGGCCCATTTGGGCAGCTCTGGCAAAAAAAGAATAAGCCTTCTCAAAATCCTGGGGGATATCTCGGCCATAATAATGGCAATAACCCAGATAATTAATGGCCAGGGCATTGTTCTGCGCAGCGGCTTTTTCAAACCAATGTTTAGCTTGTTTAAAATCCTGGGCAAGATTGATCCCTTCGTAGTATATACAGCCAAGGGTGGCCATGGCGTGATCGCTGCCCTTTTCAGCCAATAATAAATAATGGTCCTTAACCATTTGAAAAACTTCTGGGGATAAGTCCTGTTTGTTGGTTTTAAAATAATAATAATCAGCCAATTCCAGCATGGCACTCTGATCACCGTTTTTAGCGAGAAAGCATAATAAGTCTAGTTTATTGTTGTTCATGAATCATCCTTTTATTTAAATGTTTTGTATATTATAACACAACGGAAAACAAAGAAATAAAAAGCCTGAATTTTAAGTTGTTATAAAGCTTTTTTGATATGGTTTTATCATTGTATGCTCCAGATTCCAATTGATTTCTTTAATTGAATCTGGAAGCATGCAAAAGATAGAACACCGATAATCTGTCAGGGATCGGAAGCTAAGGAGGTTTCACAATAACAAATGATAAAGGATTTATTCAATACAGCCCTGAGGGAATTCGGGGGAACAGACAATTTCTTCATAGTCTAATTCAGCGTTATCGACTACCCAAAGTCCATGGATATCACAATATGCATAAACTCGGGTGACATCCAATTGCTCGACACTGAATTGGGCTTCTGGTGAATTTTCTGGAGTTAGTTGAATATATTGACCGCCGTTTCGGGTTTGGACAAAAATCCAGAGAATCGAGTGGTCGGTTGTCATCGGATGGGGAAGGCTGCCGACTTTTACATGGAGCTTATTCCCATTAAATGTAAGAACCGGAATGTGTTTTTCTTTGGATGTTTCAACCATGTTAGGGTGAAGCAGGTCTTGAGAATGGCTGCAGTATTGGGCGAGGGTACCGTTTAATTCCAGCAGCACACTATTACAATTATCACACTGAAAAAATAGCTTGGGATCCATGAATTGTCCTCCTTTCCTGAGGCGGGATCTTAAATATAACGATTAATTAACGTCTGAACATCTTCAAGACTAACCTGTTTGTCAATCAGAGGAACGGCATCAAACAATTCTGCACGTTTTTCTTTGTAGGTGAGCGCCTGTTCCTGATAGAGAATGCCAATGGGGATGGTATCTCCAAATTCCATGGCTTTTTCCAGGGCAGCCAGTTTATTAGTGGCATCATAGGACTCATCCAGTGGTTTAACCCGTTGTTTATAATAGGCGAAGGTATTCTTCTTATTAAAACTTACACAGGGCTGAAGGATATCCACCAGGGCATAGCCAGGATGTTTAATGGCGGCTTGCATGATTTCGGCCAGATGTTCCTTGTCACCGGAAAATGAACGGGCCACAAAGGTGGCACCGGTAGCAATGGCAATCAGTAAGGGATTAAAAGTGGCTCCTATATTACAGGCGTTTATTTTATGGGAGAGATCGCAGGGATCCGAGGTCGGCGAGGGCTGACCCTTGGTCAGACCATAAATTTGGTTGTCATGGACAAAGTGGGTGATATCAACATTGCGTCGGATGTTATGGAGAAAGTGATTACCCCCTTCTCCGTAAGAGTCGCCATCGCCAGTATTGACGATGACGGTCAGGTCGTCATTGGCAATTTTAATGGCCACCGCCGCCGGCAGCGAACGGCCATGTAGTCCGCTGAAGCCGTTGGCAGAGATGTACTGATTGGTTTTGGCGGCTTGACCAATCCCGCCCACCAGCACAACCTGATGAGGTGGGGTTTCCATCTGGTTTAAAACGCCAGTGAGCGTTTCAAGAATGGAATAATTGCCACAGCCCGGACACCAGGCTGTTTCAGAAGTGGTGAATGCTGTTTTTTTCATGCTAGAAACCTCCCTTAAGATTTTTGATACCAGTTAAGATATCGTCCACTGATAATTGCCGGCCATCGTATTTGAGAATGCTGTGATTACAGCAGATCAGCGCTTCCTCCCGGATCAGTGAGGCCAGCTGACCAGTGGCGTTTTGTTCAATGTTGATTATTTCCACAACCTGAGAGGCAAAATGTTTAAGTCTTTTGGTCGGCAGAGGATAGATATCTCCGAAAATAAGCGCACCATAAGGCATTTCTTTGGCATTAAGGAGATCCACAGCCTCTTTTATGGCGCCACTGGTGGAACCAAAACCAACCAATAAGGATTGGCACTGATGAGCCCCCCAAAATTCAGGTTCAATGAGTTCTTCTTTTAATAGCTCCAGCTTGCCCATCCGTTTTTCCACCATCTTGTTGCGGATGTCGGCGGATTCGGTAATCTGTCCATATTCATCATGTTCATCGCTGTCTACCCGAACCAGGGCTTCGGTTTTGCCTGGAATCGCCAGCGGAGAAATACCGCTTTTGGTAAGGGCATAGCGACGGTAGAGATCATTTTCATCTAATTCTCCAGTTGCTGATGTTGGGGCAGAAATAATTTTACTGGCATCGAGAATGGGGATGGTGGTGGTCGAATCAGCCAGGTATTGGTCGCTTAAAAGAATCACCGGAATTTGATATTTATTTGCCAGAGCAAAACTCCGGGCGGTTTGGTAGAAACAGTCGGTATGATCTTTAACTGCAATGACCATCCGTGGGAATTCGCCCTGAGAAGCCGAAATAACAAATTTTAAATCACTTTGCTCCGTTCGGGTAGGAAAACCAGTTGCCGGACCGGGACGCTGAACATCGACAACCACCAGTGGAATTTCGGCAATGCCGGTAAAGCCAAGGGCTTCCACCATCAGTGAAAAACCGCCCCCGGAAGTGCCAGTCATGGCCGGGACACCGGCATAGGAAGCACCAATAGCCATATTAATAGCAGCAATTTCGTCTTCGGCCTGTTCAGCAGCGACGTTCATTTTATCGCCATGGGTGCTGAAAAAGTCCAGCAATGTGGTTGAAGGTGACATCGGGTAGGCTGAATAAAATTTTATTCCGGCGGCTAAAGCCCCAAGCCCAATGGCAGTATTTCCGGATAGTAAGAGATAATCCGAAGTTAACGCAGACTTCAGGCCAAAACGGGGTTTCGTTAAGTCAAAACCCCGGTGCAGGGCGCTTAAGTTGATCTCGACCAGATCAGCACGCAAATTGTTTTTAAGCGTATCAGCGGCATATTCCAGCGAAAAATCAAAGATCTTAAGCAGGGCACCAATGGCTACGCTGCTAATGACCTTGGGGTTGCCAAGTTCTTTTGCAATCGCTTTTAGCGGCAGTTTAAGGGCACGATGATCATCAATTGACAGTGATTCGTCGCATAGGATAAAACCATCATCAGAAAGTTGTGGTTGGTGTTCTCGATAGGTTGTTTCATCGATGGCGAAAATGCCATCAAGCGAATCACGATGCGCGTGAAGAAGGGTATTCCCAAATCGTATTTGGGTAAAATTATGGCCACCTCGCACCCGGGACATAAAATCACGAATTGTAAAGAGATGACAACCTGATTGTTTCAGCATTTTTTCAAGAAGCGCGGACATTGTTTCAATGCCGTCTCCGGCGGCTCCGCCTAAAAGTATGTTATACACACAGAACCCTCCAATCAAATAAGATAGCCAATGATAAACGTGGCTTTGTTAATACTTACCCAATTATTGGAATTCTAAAAGAATGATTCTGATTTTCTTGTTTATTTTATTTAAAATACAAAATATTTTGACTAATCTTTTGATTTGTCGATCAAAAGAAGTTAGAATTAGCTTAAGTTGAACGATTCGAAATAAAAAGATAAAGGAGAAAATTATGAAAAAAAGAAACAACAGTCCGATAGCCATTGCGATCTTGTCCCTTTTTATGCTCATTTCCATGTTGCTGGGTGGATGCGCTCAGTCAGTTGGGGTGGATTATACAAAACAAGAGAACTGGGCATATCGGCCGGTGGGCGATGCGATCACTCAAAATTGTGATGTGTTTTTTATTGCACCAACAGTCTATTTGGGCACCGATGATTCATATTCCATGAACATAAATAATGAAGAAACAAAGGCCCAGTTTTTAGGCGCGACCAATATGGAAAAGGGTCTCTATGATGACCAAACAAATTTTTTTGCGCCCTATTACCGTCAGGCTGGTCTGAACGCTTATACGATGAATGCATCGGAATCAGGTCAATATTTTGATCTGGCTTATGAAGATGTTTCAAAAGCTTTTGATGTCTATCTGAAAGATTACAATCAAGGACGACCGTTTATTCTGGCCGGTTTCAGCCAGGGTTCAGAAATGTTGCTGCGTCTGATGGAGGAAAAATTTGGGGATAAAGCTTTAAGTGATCAGCTGGTGGCCGCCTATTTAATTGGCTGGCGGGTAACGCCAGAAGATTTAGTCAAGTATCCATTTTTAAAAATGGCCCAGAATTCCGGCGACACCGGCGTGATCGTTTCCTTTAATTCGGAAGCGGTGGGGGTACAAACCTCATTAATCGTTCCGGATAAAACCATTGGGATCAACCCGTTAAATTGGAAAACTGATAGTACCACAGCTACTGCCAGTGAAAATCTGGGAGCTGTCTTTACTGACTACTCTGGCAGTATTGTAAAAGAAGTGCCAAACTTGACCGGAGCCTATCTGGATCCAACCCGGGGAACCCTGCGAGTAACGGATGTAACGGTAGCCGATTTTCCGCCGGTCCTCAGTATTTTCCAGGATGGCGTTTATCACTTGTATGATTATCAGTTTTTCTACCGGAATCTTCAGGAAAACGTTAAAGAACGGATTGGCAATTATCTAAGCGTGGCGTCCTGAATCTTTCTTAAAGAAATTATTTTTTCTTGTCAATTATAAATTAATAGGCTATAATAACTAGGTCGTGCTAGACGGAGAGTTAGCGGTGCTTTGTAACCTGCAATCCGCTGTAGCAGGGTTGAATTCCCCACCGAGGCACCAGGGTTTGAGGTCAGCCAGAGGTAAAGTGACGTTGAGAGTTGGACCCTTCGCAATAGAACCTTATGAACCCCGTCAGGTCAGGAATGAAGCAGCGGTAAGTAAGATCTTCTATGTGCCGGAGGATTATCTGATTTGAGTTGCCTACCTATGTAACGCTTGGAAACTGGTTGTCGAAGTGGGGTGCACGACAAAAAAAGTCTATTTAATACCAAACAGAGTTTGGCATTAAATAGACTTTTTTAGATTGATATAAAATTATGATACTTAATGGTCATCATGGAATAAAAATTAGGGATGCTCTATATTTCAATAATTATTCTTGCTATAATGAAAAATGATTATCAGCACCAGTCCGTGTTAACGGATAGAGAATAAGATTAAGAATGTGAGGAAAAACCCATGCGATTTTTTCAAGTGAAGCCAGCAATTTATTATGGGGAAGGTTCCCTGAAACAAATTGAGAAACATAATTTTAAAAATGTCTGTATTGCCACTGACCAGGGTATGGTCAAGTTTGGATTGTTAAAAAAATTAACTGATGAACTGGATGCAAAAGGCGTTACCTACCATATATTTGCCGATATTGAATCGGACCCATCCACCGAAATTGTGGAAAAAGGTCTGATGCATATTATTATGAACAAGCCGGATGCTCTGATTGCCATCGGCGGCGGTTCTGTTATCGATGCAGCCAAGGCGATTATTTTCTACTGTGTTAATTTCAAACGGATCTTTTTCGAAGACCGCTATGTTCATAAACCACTGTTTATCGCGATTCCAACAACGGCTGGAACCGGATCCGAAGTGACTGAATACGCCGTTATCACGGACAAACAGAAGAATACCAAAATTCCCTTAACCGATATCCTGATGATGCCGGATGAGGCAATTTTAGATCCTAAACTAATCGAAAGTGTACCAGCCGGGGCAACTGCCGCCACCGGAATGGACGTGATGACTCACGCCATTGAGGCTTTTATCTCCACCCAAAACAATCCATTTGCCCGTTGCTATGCTAATAAAGCGGTGGAGTTGGTGTTTAGAAGTTTATACTGCAGTTATGTAAACGCATCTGATCTTGAAGCAAAGGGCAGCATGCAGATTGCCTCCTGTATGGCCGGGATTGCCTTTAACAGCGCTGGGCTGGGAATTACCCACAGTATTGCCCATGCCTTTGGTGCGATGTTCCATTTACCGCACGGTCTGGCCAATGCCATTGTCTTACCTTATGTGATTAAGTTTAACGGTCAAGATGAAAAGGTACAACATCAGTACGCAAGACTTTTAAGCGGTTCCGGAATTTTAAATGTCTCCGGAAATGCGACGGATACCCTGTATAACAGTGTGGTTGCCCTGAGTTCTTCCCTGAACATTCCGGTATCGCTAAAAGTATTTGGGGTTTCCGAAGACGATTACCTCAAAGCCCGGGAAGAAATGCTGGACAAAGCGATGGCCGATATCTGCACCACCACTAACCCGGTAGCAGTGACCAGAGAGAAGCTCAAAGGGGTTATGGATCAGGCTTATTATGGTATTTAACAAAGCGATTTCAATAAATTTATAACTGAATAATTACACCCGATTAAAAAGACGATGATGAAGTCTTTTCGATCGGGTGTTTTTTATGTGGCGGTTTACGACTTTGATAATCAATCATCCGGCAATAATTTATTCTTTAATTAAAGGGATAATTTTAGTCAAAACAAAAGAATCATCACATTTATAAGTATAATAACTTTTGATGGTGGGGGTATTAAAGTCCAATAGTGGGATGGAGATCAGTGAATGATCATCAAGATACTGGGAAATCAAACTTTTGGGCAGGAAACTGTAGCCAATACCATCTAGTAAGAACGGAATTAACTTGCTACTGTTATCAATTTCGAATTTAAATTGATGATGAGGTGGAAATAATTCCCGAATGAAAAGCCCGACTTTCTGAAGCGCGAAATTACAAAATAAGTAATCCAGTGCGATTAAGTCTTTTTGAACAATGCCATTGATAAAATCGCTATTATTCTTACTGGTTACCAGAATCAATTCATCTTCTTTAAAGGGGGTGCAGAGATAGCCGCTTTTATTAAAAGGAATATAAGTGAAAGCAATATCAATCAGACCATCCTGAAGAAAAGTAAGGATCTCAAAAGAATGATTGATAATGATCTTTGAAGCGGTGTTTAAGTCATTAGACAACACCGAACGAGTAATGGGGTATAAGTAATTCTCATAAATAGAATTAGTGGTACCGAAGCGAATCAGCTTACGATTAAAATCAGGTGAATTAATTTGCTCAATAGCAGTTTCTTCCAGTTCCAGCAAGCGTTGGGCATAACTTAAAAACAACTGCCCCTCGGCGGTTAAGGCAACCTGTTTTTTATCACGCACGAACAGTTGTTTGTCAAGGGTTTTTTCCAGTTCGTTGATGCGGTTGGTGACGGTAGATTGGGCAACAAAAAGTTGCTTGGCAGTTTGGGTAAAATTTTTGGTGGATGATAACTGAATAAAGGTTTTTAAGTGTTGCGTATCCATGGGGACTCCTATAATCATAATTTCGAATGAATATGATCAATAACATTCATTTCACAAATTATACAATATCCGCTATAATAAAACAATCAATTCGAAAAGAAAATTCATTGGAGGGCAAAGATCATGGAAGACTGGAATGTAAAACTGTATCGTCAATTTGAAAAAGAACGGATGCAACCTTCAATCGATCTGGTCAATCGAATCGAAGGCGATTCGTTTAAGCGGATCATTGATATTGGCTGCGGATCGGGGATGAGTACCGTGTCATTGCGAAAGCGCTTTAAAGAAACTGAAATTGTCGGAGCGGATTCGTCGCCATCAATGTTAACACAAGCAAGAGCAACGGTTACAGATGTAAACTGGCTGGAACGAGATTGTAGCAAACCGATGAATGATTTGGGGAAATTTGATTTGGTTTTCTCAAATGCCGCTTTGCAGTGGTTTGAAAATCAGGCAGGTGTGATTGGAAATTTAAGTCAGATGCTTGAGCCAGACGGTATACTGGCGGTTCAAGTCCCTTATTTTTCGGCGATGACAATTGCCGGCTGTATTGACGAAGCGGTTAAGGCATATAATAAAGATATTTTCAAAGGAATCGAAAAAGACTTATTCAGATCTTATTCACCGGGATTTTACTATGATGAATTGACCAAGCATTTTACGAAGATTGAATTATGGCAAACAAATTATTTACACATTATGAATAATCATGAAGAAATTTTAAAATTCTGTATGAGTACCGGACTAAGACCTTACGCCGAAAGGTTTGACGAATCAGACAAGAATGAATTTTATAAAAAAGTATTGAATGAAATCAAAAAAGGGTATAATGTTCAGAAAAACGGCAAAATTTTATTTGAATTCAAACGGATTTTTTTCATTACGTCGAAATAATTCAGTGATGCCGAACTGATTTAAAAACTTGGCAGAAAGAGTAAGCACTTTCGCATAAAGATCAGTCAGGGTTTTGGAACAATCAAGAAGAATAAATTAAAATCTTGGGTTTCCAAAAAGACAAAAGGAAATGAGGGAAAAGAAATGATAATGACACTTGTGTTTTATGGATTGGCAGCCATCGGGTTAATTTTTTCCTTTGTGAAAAGCAGGGAAAATACCATTCTGGCATTAAAAAAGGCCTGGAAAGCCTTCGCTAATATAATGCCCCAATTTCTGGCAATTATTCTGTTGATTGGGGTTCTGCTGAGCATTCTGTCAGCCCAGCAAATTTCTCAATTGATTGGAGCAGATTCTGGTTGGGTTGGTGTGCTGATTGCCTCGATTATTGGCTCGATTACTCTGATTCCTGGCTTTGTTGCATTTCCTCTGGCGGCAGCGTTACTGGAAAATGGGGCTGGCTACATGCAGATTGGGGCGTTTGTGTCGACTTTGATGATGGTCGGGATTGTAACCATGCCGATGGAGTTTCTTTATTTTGGCAAAAAAGCAACGTTTTTAAGAAATGGGATGGGCTTCGCTTTTTCGATTCTGGTTGCCGTCGTGATGGGGGTCTTGTTATGATAAATAAGAAAAGCATGGAAATCTTGAAACAGTACCGTTTTTTACTGGTTATGATCGTTGTGACCCTGGTTATTTTAGCGGTTAAACCGGCACTGGGAATAAAGATTTATGGCGCGGCGCTGGAAAATATTCTTGGTATGTTAGGGGTGCTGCCGCCCATCTTTATTTTAATTGGCTTGCTGGATGTGTGGGTAAAAAAAGAAACGATGGTAAAATATATGGGGAAAGACTCTGGTATTGTCGGCATACTGCTTGGCTTTTTTCTCGGATCAGCCGCCGCCGGTCCGCTCTATGGCGCCTTTCCGGTGGCGGGGGTATTTCTTAACAAGGGCAGCCGCTTGGCCAATGTCTGGATTATTGTTGGTGCCTGGGCCTCGATGAAGATCCCGTTATTATTATTTGAAGTATCGGCTATGGGAATCAAATTCACCCTGATTCGTTTTGTTATGGATATCTTTGGGGTGTTGATTATTGCCTTTGCCATGGAAAAGATATTAACAGACGAGGATGAACGGGAGATTTATGAACTGGCAAGAAAAATGAGTTAGTAGAAAAACGATATGTAGAATCTATGTATTCAAAAAAGCACCATTCATATTAGCTGAATGGTGCTTTTTAACGGTAGTTTTTAAGTATGAGAACGGATAATTAGATGAACATTGCTGCTAAAACACCAACTAAGACGACGGTAAGAACCAAAAATACGATTTCTAGAATAATAACAACAAGACCAATTGTTTTTCCAGTTTTTGCTTTTTTGTTTGAAGGATCAGCAGCATATTCTTTTCGGCCAAAGACAAAAGCTAGGATCGCAAAGACCAGAACAGCCAGACCCAATATTGAAGAGAACGCTCCTCCAATTTGTAATATTCCTAAAATAAAACCGACAGCCCAACAAATAAGTGCGATGATTCCAAAAGTAAAACCTTTCATGCCATCTTCAAAACTCATAACGGTACTCCTTCCTCTGTTCAAAATTTAATAGACTTGTAGATATCTTTATTATAGCTTAATGAGCTTTTATAATCAAGATAAAAACTTGACAAAGAACAAATGGAGTGTGTTATGAAAAAAAGTGAATAGAAATTTTCTAATAGTGTGCTTATTTCGTCAATGTTACAGTGACGTCCCTAGGCAAGGCCAAACCGGCAGCAACTTCGACAACTTTTATTATACCCATGGGAACAGGGCAAGCACTATGTTTACAATCAATGCGACAGGCATCATAAATGGGCCCTTCACCAACCTTGCTCATGATGCAATCCATGCCATCGACCTCTACAAGCGATGTGTTTAGATCTTTGAAAGCCGGACAGTCTGATTGAATTTCGAGGACTACCTTACTACGGCCGGATTTTTCAGCGGCGACTTCTGTCTTAAAACCGCAAACTCCACTCATTATCGTTGCTTTTGCCATGACGATCTCCTTTGTTATTTTCAATAAGAATTTTTATATAGTATAGCATAAACTGGATTAAAAAAAAGTTTTCATATATAATAGTGGTTATGAAAAATTATGAAAATTTCAAAGAATCCTATCAAATAAAACTAAATGTGCAACAAGAAAAAGCAGTGGTTCGAATTGAGGGACAGAGTCTGCTGCTGGCAGTGCCGGGAAGCGGGAAAACGACTGTGATCATCTGCCGGATTGCCTATATGCTAAGCGTGGCAAAAATCGATCCGGGCGAGATCCTGACCCTGACCTTCAGCCGCATGGGTGCCCGAGACCTTAAACACCGTTATCAGAAAATGTTCGGTGAGAATGAGGCCGAAGCCCTTCATTTCAGTACCATTCACAGTTTTGCCCTGGCAGTGATCCGTCATTATGAACGAACCTATCGGCGCCGAGCCCATACCGTGTTGGGCAATACCACACCGGTAATCCGGGAACTTTATTTGCAGCTGTTTAAGGAACATCCGGGTGAGATCGAATTGGGCGAAATCTGTCAGCGGATCGGTTTTTGCAAGAACATGATGTTGACTGATGCTGAAATAAAATTGCTGCCAACCATGGAAGTTGATTTTCCCAAAATATATGAAGCCTATGAAACCCATAAACTAAAACAACAACTCATGGATTTTGACGATATTTTAAAATATGCCTGGGGATTATTAAAAAAATATCCGGAAATGCTGGCGTTTTTTCAGGAAAAATATAAGTATATCCATTTGGATGAAGCCCAAGACACCTCCAAGATTCAATTCAAGATTATCGAACTGTTAACCGGGAGAAATGGAAATCTTTTTATGGTTGGCGATGAGGATCAGAGCATTTACGGTTTTCGGGGGGCATTCCCGGAATCTTTATTAGCCTTTAAAGAGACCTGGCCCCAGGGAGAAGTGCTGTTAATGGAAACCAATTATCGAAGTACCAAACAGATTGTTGAAAAGGCCAATGCTTTCATTAAGCTAAACCATGAGCGCTACAAAAAAGAGATGTCAACGCCCAATGGCACCGGGCTGCCGATTAGCCGAGAATGGGTAAAATCCAGTGAAGCCCAATATCAGCTGATCATTGAAGCAATCAAGCGGGAAGGCAAGGAAATTGCGGTGCTGTACCGCAACAATGAGTCGGCCATTCCGCTGGTAGATCTGCTGGATGGGGAGAATATCCCCTACCATATCAAAGAACACAGTCCCCAGTTTTTCACCCATTTTCTCATTAAAGATATTCAACTCTTCTATCAGTTTGCCTGTAATCCCGGAGATATGAATTTGTTTACCCAGGTTTACTATAAGATGGATGCCGCCATTTCCCGAGATACTATCAACCAGATCGGAAGGCAGGACAAAGCCGGGGAAAACGCCTTTGATGTCCTGATCAAAAGCAGCGGCGAACGAGCCTGGCAGGTCAAAAAGCTCAAAGAGTTGAAAGTGGGTTTTAAGCGATTAAAAACCGCCGGTCCCCAAAAGGGCATTCCGATGATTCTGGATGATCTGGGGTATCGTTCCTATTTGAATTTCAGAATCAGTTCTGGTCAATCCGAAGAAAATATCGAGCAAAAGTTGTCGGTGTTACGGATTTTGGGAGGGCGGGTTCCCAATTTCCCCGAATTTTTTGAGAAACTGGCAGTTTTGGAGGAAAAGCTTCGAGAGCCACAGACCAAAAAAACGAAGATTCCACGGGTAACCTTATCGACCCTTCATTCCAGCAAAGGCCTGGAATTTGAAAAGGTCTTTATCATTGATGCCACCGAAGGGCAGATTCCTAACGTGTCGAATGATCCCGAAGATGAAAAGGCCTACGCTGAAGAAGTGCGACTTTTTTATGTTGGTGCCACCCGAGCCAAAAAGGAACTTATTTTTGTCTGTGTGAAACATCGGGAGAAAGATATCAAACCATCGCCTTTTATTGCCTATCTGATCGATGGTCTGCCAAAGAAGCAGCCAAAGACCGACAATGCCGCATCAAAACCGCGAAACAAAGAAAGTTTTGGTAACCAGAGTGTCAAATGGCAGGATTATCATGCCAGTCAATCCGATGAATTAAATGTGGATCTGACCAGTTATAAAAAAGGAACGACCATTTTCCATCAGCGTTTTGGGGAAGGAACTATCATTGAGCGAACTGGTGCCATTGCCAGCATTCATTTTGAAACGGCCGGTGAAAAGAAGATGAATCTGGCGGTTTGCCTTGAAAATGGTGTCATTAAATGATAGTCTTGACAAGACTAAAAATAAAAGCTATACTCATAAAAAAGTAAACCTGTGAAGGTGGAGTAAAACCATTGGCGCATTTAAAGCGAGTCGGGAGTGGTGGAAGCCTGATAAAAAGCGGATTGGTAAATGGGCACCCGAGGGTGTGAGGAAAGGGCTGGGCCTGAGTATTTCACAACGTTTCATCAGCGTTATTTGATGGCAAATGTGATGGCATTTGTTTGTTTAAGTGCGCAAGTCAGAAATTTGGCTGGCGAATAAAGGTGGTACCGTGGGTTATTTATGGCTCATCCTTTTATTGTAGAAATACAATGAAGGGATGGGTCTTTTTTTATAGAGAAAGAGGAAAGCATAATGGAAACATTAAAAAATTTACAGGATTTAGTCAAGCGATTAGAAGAAAAAAGTCCCTTTTATCAGAAACGATTTGAAGATGCCGGAGTTGTGGCGGCGGATGTGAAAACCATGGCTGATTTTGAAAATCTGCCATTTACGGATAAAAGCGATTTGCGAAATGCCTACCCGCTAGGCTTACAGGCGGTTCCTGACAGTGAGGTAGTGCGGATTCACTCTTCATCGGGAACCACCGGCCAGCCGGTGATTATTCCCTATACCGCCAGGGATGTAGAGGACTGGGCGACGATGTTCAGCCGCTGCTATCTTTATGCCGGCATGACCAATGAGGATCGGATTCAGATTACCCCGGGATATGGGCTCTGGACCGCTGGCATCGGATTTCAGGCCGGTGCTGAAAAAATGGGCGCCATGGCGATCCCCATGGGTCCGGGTAATACCCAAAAACAATTGCAGATGATGGTGGATTTAAAATCGACGGTGCTGGCATCGACATCGTCTTATGCCCTGTTGTTGGCTGAGGAGGTCGCCAACCAGAATCTCGGTGAGCAGCTCCATTTACAAAGAGGGATTATCGGTTCGGAACGTTGGGGCGATAAAATGCGCAGCCGCATTGCCGAAGAACTGGGCATTGAGCTTTTTGATATCTACGGGCTGACTGAAATTTACGGTCCTGGCATTTCCATTGACTGCAGTGAACACAATGGCCTGCATTACTGGTCAGACTATCTTTATTTTGAAATACTGGATCAGGAAACCCTTAAACCAGTGCCAATGGGAGAATATGGCGAACTGGTGATTACCACCTTCCGGAAAGAGGGGGCCCCACTGTTGCGCTATCGTACCCATGACATTACCCGCTTCATTCCCGGACCTTGTCCCTGTGGTTCGCCTCACCCCAAACATGACCGGATCATCGGCCGAACCGACGATATGGTCAAGGTAAAAGGCGTAAATATTTATCCCGGACAGATTGATGAGCTGTTAAAGACCGTAGATGGGGTCAGCAGCGAATATCTGGCGACCGTGGATCATCAGGAGGGTAAAGATTGCGTGTTCCTGGCCTTTGAAATCCATGAGGGGGTAGACAAGCAGAGCATCGAAGCTGAGGTAAAACGACAGTTTAAATCCCGGGTCGGGTTGAGTATTATTCCCATTGCAAGTCCCATGGGTTTTTTACCGCGATCTGAGAAAAAAAGCGTTCGCATCATCGATCGTCGCTTCAGCTAGAATTCAGATAAATAAAAAGGTCAAAGTAATAAGCTTTAGTTACTCAAAAATTTTACATTGAAAAATTGATTTTTTACTCGGGATTGGTTATAATGAAATCGGCCTACTTGATTTAAGAGGAGAAAAGGAAAGAAATGAAAACAAAAAAACAAAAGAAAAACCGATTTAAAATAGTACTCAATGAACCCACCGGAGAGACGTCCGGGTGTAAAATTATTGAAGATACTGAAACTGGAATCAACTATTTATACCATTTTGACCAATTTGGCGGCGGACTCACTGTGCTCATTGATGAGGAAGGTGAACCCTTAATTGCTCCTGAAAATTAAAATAGAGTTATGCCCTGAAAGAGATTTTCTTTTTCAGGGCTTTTTCGTTTATCAGGCTGAATTAGGTGTATATAATTATAAAAATAAAAAATCGGAGGAAGAAAATGAATAATACTTTTATTGAAGATATTTTTGCCAGAGAAATATTGGATTCCAGAGGAAATCCCACCATTGAAGTGGATGTTATTTTAGAAGACGGAACCATGGGTCGCAGCATCGTTCCCTCAGGTGCCTCCACCGGAGCTTTTGAAGCTGTAGAACTGCGCGATAAAGATTGCAGCCGATATCAGGGCAAAGGGGTTCTAAAAGCAGTCGACAGTGTTGCCTATGCGCTGGAATTTCTGGTGGGCATGGATGCCACTGATCAGATTGCCATTGATGCGGTGATGATCTCATTGGATGGCACCGAGAATAAAAGCAAGCTGGGTGCCAATGCGATTCTGGGGATTTCCATGGCGACTGCCCATGCGGCCGCCAAATCGTTGGGGATGCCACTTTATAAATATTTGGGCGGAGTCAACGCCAAACTGCTGCCAACACCGATGATGAATATTCTCAATGGCGGAGAACATGCCGATAATAATGTCGATATTCAGGAATTTCTGATCATGCCGATTGGTGCCAGAGATTTTAGAGAAGCGGTGCGGATGGGATCGGAAATATTTCACCAATTAAAAAAGGTTCTGGGCGAAAAAGGGCTGGCAACTTCGGTTGGCGATGAAGGCGGCTTTGCCCCTAATTTAAAATCTAATGAAGAAGCGCTTCAGCTGATTGTTCAGGCAATTGAAGGGGCCGGTTATATTCCGGGAGAAGATGTTAAACTGGCCATGGATGTGGCGGCTTCGGAAATGTATAATGAAGAGACGAAAAAGTATTTTCTGGCCGGTGAAGGGGTAGAAAAAACTGCTGAAGAAATGATTGAATTTTATGAAATGCTGATTGAAAAATACCCCATCATTTCCATTGAAGATGGTTTGGATGAAGAAGACTGGAAAGGCTGGACAATCATGACCAAACGTTTGGGCAATAAAGTCCAATTGGTCGGAGATGATATTTTTGTCACAAATACCCAACGTTTAAAACGGGGTATTGATGAAGGTGCTGCTAATTCAATTCTGGTCAAGGTCAATCAAATCGGGACTCTTACCGAAACGCTGGACACCATTGAAATGGCCAAACGGGCGGGTTATACGGTAGTAGTATCGCATCGTTCGGGAGAAACTGAGGATGTCACCATTGCCGATTTAGTCGTTGCCGTCAATGCCGGGCAGATCAAAACCGGGGCACCATCCCGAACTGATCGGGTGGCCAAATATAATCAGCTGATGCGGATTGAAGAACAGTTGGGTCTGCTTGGGGCTTATGCCGGGAAAGATGCATTTTATAATATAAAATAGAAATAAGGAAGTGAAACGATGTATTTAAAAGGTGTAGGAATTGCCTGTCATCCGCCGGTTTTAATACCGGAGGTTGGAGAAGGCAGAGAAAATGAAGCTGAAAAAACGGTTCGCGGCTTGCGTGATCTGGCTCTGAAAGTTGCTGAGATTAAGCCGGAAGTAATTGTCTGCATTACCCCCCATGGCAACGTGTTTAGAGATGGGGTGGCAGTGATTTATGAAAATCACCTGAAGGGCGACTTGGGAAACTTCGGTCATCCGGGCGTTGCCATGGAAAAAGACTGCGATATGGGGTTATTGGATGAGTTGAATATTGGTTTTGGAAAAAATCAATGCCATACCATCTTTTTAAATAAAGAAATTGCCAAAGAATATAAAATTGACCTGAACCTTGATCATGGCGTATTGGTGCCACTCTATTTCATCGAAAAATACTATCGTGCCTATAAGATTGTTCATATCACCATTGGAGAGCTAAGTCTGATTGAACTTTACAAAATGGGAAAGGTGATTCGGGAAGCCATTGAAGCCCGGGGAAAAGATGCCATGATTTTAGTTTCGGCAGATCTTTCTCATTGCCTGAAAGATGAAGGACCTTACGCTTTTAATCCGATGGGGCCGCTTTTTGATGAAAACATCGTCAATGGCATCAAAGATAAAAATTATTATTCAATTTTGACGATTCCCCACCAGGTCTACGAACCAGCCGGTCAATGTGGTCTGAGACCAATAATTATGGGATTGGGCACCACTGACGGTTATGAAACCGAAGCGACGGTGTTTTCCTATGAAGGACCTTTTGGCGTGGGATACATGTCGGCGTTCATCGATGTGCTGGATAAGAAAATGCCCAGTCTGCTGGATCGCTACGAAGAAGATAAAATGCTTTCCTATAAAGAAAGGCGTTCAAATGAAAGTCCGTTTGTCGCATTGGCCCGGGCAACCATCAATACCTGGGTTCAGCGGGGGCGAAAACTGAACTTTGACCACTACAAGGAACAGCTTGAAATGGAAGAGGATGTCCTTGGCGAACTGGAAAACAACCAGGCGGGGGTATTTGTATCCCTGCACAAACATGGCGAGTTACGCGGCTGTATTGGTACCACCGGTCCGGTGACCGAAAACATCGCCCAGGAAATTATCAGAAATGCCATCGAAGCGGCAACCTATGATCCCCGGTTTATGCCCGTGGAAGAACCTGAACTGATGGATCTGGAAATTAAGGTGGATGTGCTGGGCGTACCGGAACAAGTCAGCGGTTTGGAAGAATTAGATGCGAAAAAGTATGGAGTTATTGTGGAAAAGGATTTACACAGGGGCCTGCTGCTACCGGATCTGGAAGGGGTCAATACCCCAGAAGAACAAATTGCTATTGCCAAGCGAAAAGCCGGCATACTGGAAAGTGATAAGGATGTTATTCTGCAACGCTTCCAGGTAATCCGCCATCAATAAGCATAAAAAGTCTTCGATAATATAAGTGGGTAATTGCGGAACTGCGGCCAGTTTCCGATCAGTTTTATAATCGCCTAGTCTTCGATCAGCGATAAAAGTTTAGAGAAGGCAATCGGCAGGGCCAGGTCATCAATCTGGGATAAAGCTTTGAAGATGGTTTGACTGGCTGGTGCATGATTGCCATTATTATCAGAAAGATAGGCGTTGGCGTTCGGTTCGCAAACCATGCCATCCAGATTAAAACCGTAAACGGACATCTCCCAGATAACATGGGAGAAAACATGGCGGCTGGTTCCAATAAAAACAGCTTCACCAAGCTCGGGGATGGTTTCTCCGAGCTTTTTTTTAATATCGAACCCCTGTCCAATCGTGGTTTCGGCGATCGGAAAAGACCACATGCCCGATAATAAACCGGACTTTGGTCGACGCACAAAAAGCACTTCAGCGTTTTGTTTGACAATACCCACTTCCATTTTCTTGGTGAGCTGTTTCTGTTTTTTCTTCTTCACCGGGATCTGTTCTGTGGTTCCGGCAGCATAACTCTGGCATCCGCTGCGAATCGGACAGATCAGGCATTTGGGGCTTTGGGGAGTGCAAATCATAGCACCCAGTTCCATCAGTCCCTCATTAAAGTCGCCGCTGGCTTCCGGCAGGATCGTCTCGATCCACTGGGTCATTCTTTTTTTTGTTTTGGCATCGCCAATGTCATCAAAGCTGTTGCAATAACGGCTGATCACCCGGAGGACATTGCCGTCCACGGCGCTGATCCGTTCATTAAAAGCAATGCTGGCAATAGCACCTCCGGTATAAGGACCGATGCCCGGGAGTTTGATCAGCTCGGCAAAGGTGTGGGGAATAATTCCTTCATAGTCGGAGACAATTATTTTAGCCGCCTGATGGAGATTTCTGGCTCGGGAATAATAACCCAGACCTTCCCAGGCTTTGATGACCGCATCCTCAGATGCCGACGCCAGCGAAGAAATATTGGGGAAGGTTTCAATAAATCGGTTATAATAGGGGATTAATGTATCAATCTGAGTTTGTTGAGCCATAATCTCGGAGATCCAGATTGAATAGGGATCTTTAGTCCGGCGAAAGGGCAGATCGCGTTTGGATTGTTCAAACCATTTCAGTAGATCCAATTGTACTATTTTAATTATTTGATCATTATTTTTTGTATCAAGCATAAGGTCTCCGTTCGTTTAAAATTCATTCATTTTAAAACACAAGATGTAGTATAGAACAGTTTCCTAAAAACTAGCTTATTGGGGCTAAAAACACAAAAAAAAGCGAGAACAAGAATTTACCCCAACCCCCATTATGGCATTAGAATGGGCGAAAACACGGTTTGGAATTGGGACGGCGTCACCATTTGGACCCTCAAAAGCCACAAAAAACTTGACATAAAATGGGTAGGATGGTAAACTTGCTGTAACAAACGTGTAACTTTTATTTATGCAATTTAGACAAAATGAAAGGTATTATTTATGAATAGAGAGAGAGAAACAGCTGGTTTTCTCAAGAAATATCCCGGCGTTAAGATCGGAATTATTGCATTAATTCTGCTCCTCGTAGTGGGTGTTTCCAGTGCTTTTACCGTTGAAAAAGAGGTTCAGGTTAACCTCGAAGGCAAGGTATACACTGCCAAAGGAAAACTGCTCGAATCCCTGGAAGAAGTTCTGATCGCGAACGATCTTCCCGTAAGTGACGAATATAAATATAGCGCCCCATTAAATACCTTGTTCAAGGATGTCATTGATGTTCAAATCGAAAAGAAGATTTCAGGAAATATCCTGGTTGATGGAAAAACGATTGCTTATCTTTCTGGTGGCGCAACCATCGGTGATGTGCTCGAAGAAAATGGCGTGAAACCAGATGAGGACGATAAGGTTGAGCCGGGATTAAATACCCCACTGACAACTAAAACCGGAAACATTAAGGTAACCCGAATCAGCTATGTCGAAACAACCGGCATCAAAGATGTGCCGATGAAGGCGACTATTGCTGAGAATCCTGAACTGCCAGCTGGAACCAGAATTGTTGTTCAGGTTGGACAAAATGGCAAAGCTAATATGAAAGAACGCGTTCGCTATGAAAATGGCATCGAGGTTAGTCGCGAAGTCATTACCAGTGAAGTGATCATGCCGGCGGTTGAAGAAATTATTGAAGTCGGTCCGTCCACCACCATCACCATGCCAGAAGCCGTACAGGTTTCTTCGGTTACTGGAAATGTCAATGTGGAAAAAAGTGCGACTGGTGACGGCAGTGCCACCATCAATCAGGAAAACGGCTTTAAAGGTAGTATGGTAGTAAGTGCGACTGCTTACACTGCTACCGGTAACAACACCGCTTCCGGATTAGCACCACAGTCAGGTCGAACCATTGCAACATGGGGTGGCATACCTTTTGGAACCAAGGTTTATATTCCCGCACTTGGTGGCGTCTATACCGTAGAAGACCGCGGTGGTGCGGTTGGTTATGGCATCATTGATATTTATATGGATAGTGAAGAATCATGTCAGGCCTGGGGCAGACAGAACATTGAAATATATTTTGTAGAATAGAATCTGATGAGACGATGGGTAAAACCATCGTCTCTTTTAGTTGGCGGATTTGCCTTTCGTTTGCATGAAAACATGGACAAACAATGTATTTCGAAAAAACATTGTTCTCAAAAAATACACTTGTACTTTGTATACAAAGCTTGTTATACTAATCTCATGAAATGAAATAATGCTTGTTTTGCTATGGATATCGGAGGAAGACATGGAAATTAAAATTGTTAAAACAGTAAACCCTAAGGAAAAACCGGAAGAAGATTCGCTGATCTTCGGTGTAGAATTCACAGACTATATGTTTGAAATGGACTATACTGAAGGAGTCGGCTGGCATGATGCCGTTATTAAGCCATATGGCCCCATAGAGATTATGCCATCAGCAATGGTTCTCCATTATGCCCAAGAAGTTTTTGAAGGCTTAAAAGCCTATAAAACGCCCACAGGCGAGGTGCAGCTATTCAGACCGGATGAAAATTTCAAACGGATGAACCGGTCTAACGCCCGGATGTGTATTCCCCAAATTGATGAAGACTTTTTATTGGAAGCCCTTAAAACCTTGGTTAAACTCGATGAATCATGGATTCCTAAGTCTCCAGGGACATCGCTTTATATCCGTCCCTTTGTTTTTGCCACCGATCCGTTTATTGGCGTTCGGGTTTCCAAACGATATAAATTTATGATCATCATGTCTCCGGTAGGCTCTTACTATAAAGGTGGAATGGTTCCCAGTCGGATTTACGTGGAATCGGAGTTTGCCCGGACGGTTCGTGGCGGCACCGGTGAAGCGAAGTGCGGCGGAAATTATGCCGGCGGTCTGGCGGCTCAGGAAAAAGTTCATGAAATGGGTTTTGAACAAATTTTATGGCTGGACGGTGAAAAAAGACAATATATCGAAGAAGTGGGAACCAGCAATGTATTCTTTTTAATCGATGGTGTTTTTGTTACCCCATCACTGGAAGGAACCATTTTAAATGGTATCACCCGAAAAAGTGTCATTGATTTATTAAAGCATTGGGGTGAAACAGTTGAAGAACGTCGCATTACTATCGACGAACTTTATGAAGCCTATCAACAGGGTAAAATAAAAGAAGCCTTTGCGACCGGCACAGCAGCCGTTATTTCGCCCATTGGCACGTTAGGGTGGAAGGATACGGAAATGACATTTAATGACGGCAAAATAGGCGAATACTCGCAAAGAATCTATGACACATTGTATGGTGTCCAAACAGGCAATCTGGAAGATCCACTTAACTGGATTGAAAAAATATAAATAAATAAAAATAATTAAAAAAGTTTTACAAAGCGCTTGACAATATGCGTTTTCACTGGTAATATTAGTCTTGCATTTTGAATTACGAGAGGTACCGAAGTGGTCATAACGGGGCGGTCTTGAAAACCGTTAGGGTGCAAGCCCACGTGGGTTCGAATCCCACCCTCTCGGCCATCAAATGCCAGAGAATTGAATAAACAATTATGCATTATTACCTTTGGAGAAGTACTCAAGTGGCTATAAGAGGTGCCCCTGCTAAGGGTATAGGCCGTTAACGCGGTGCGTGGGTTCAAATCCCACCTTCTCCGCCACCAAGAACTGCGCATCAAAATTGATGTTGATAGAACCTGTTACGTAAAGTAACAGGTTTTTTTGTATAAAATGTTTAAGGAGAACAGCTTATTTGAAAAAAAGAATAATAAACTATTTTACGTTACTATTGCCAATTATTATCATTGCATTATCAGTGTTTTTTGGAGTAAAAGAAATTTACATTAACTTATTCAAATACAAAGATCTATATTATCAGTTTGTGTTTATCATTCTAGTTGTTACAATTATCATTGCATACAAACATTCTAAAGAAAAGAAAGACCAATACTTTTTTTCGCCAATAATAAATTCGTTGTTATATTTATGGTTGACCATTGTTTTATTCAGAATATTATTAATGTTTTGTATGAATCATGCCGGAAATTATTATGTTGGGCTATTTTCACTGATGATTTCAATCATAATATCTACGATTATTTCATTCTTAATTATGAGAATAATTTTAGTAAAGCAAGATCTAAATAATTATGAAGGTCACGAAAATAAGTGGTTTAATTGTAAGTTTTATTATGAATGGGTCGAAACACTTTCTGTTTTTTTTTCTATTTTTGCATTACTTCTTCTTTTTCAAAAAGATGATGATAGGAATAGTGCAGTGGGATTAATATTTACCATCTGGTGCGGTTATAGTGTTCTATTGCTTGTTATAAAAAAAATTATGGAATATATAAAAAAGTCGAAACTCATTAAAAAAGAGTGAGTTGGCTCTATTTTTCTTCAGTTACAGAATTTTTGGCATTCATATTCCTTACATATTCATTTTTTGTTATAATGTTGGAATGCTTTTACTAAAGGCACTGTTTTATTACTAAATTTGGGACATAATCTTGTATTGATTATGTATGAAAATATAAAAGTTATTTTATGCAAGTGAAATAAGGATAACGAGGTTAAAATGATTACCTTTTTTTTAAATGTGTTACCAGTTATAGTAATTTTATTTATAGTCTGTTGTGTTAATCTGGTTAGAAAGTACAAAAAAAAACCGAATATTAATTTGTATCGATGGATCAATATTTCAGTCTATTTGATTGAAATATATATCACCACAACGGTAATAAACTTTTTGATTAATCATAAAACATTTATGGAGTATGGTAATCCGTTAGATCTTTTGCATTTAGTGTCAGATTTTATACTAGCGTTTACTATATATCAATTTTTAATTAATATAATTTTGCAAATATGGGATGGTGTAGTTATAGATGGATATATCTCTATGAAAAGAGTCGCAAATTTATTCCTTTTGCAATTAAAGAATAAACCAGATTGTATGAATGATCAATTGAAAAATTTGAATGATAAGTTAACTAATGATTTAAGAGCTGATTGTTTTAACGCTGATCAACGAAAAATCGTCAAGGAAATACAATTTCAGATCGAAAACTACGTAAAAGGAGAATTAAGTACGGAGGGGTGTAGCGATTTTCTGGAAAGAACACTTTTGGATATTGAGCATTCTATTGAGTTTCTTAATCTGAGATGGCAATCCTCATTGTTTCTTAAATTATTGAAGTGATAATAATAGATTTAGAAGAGGTTAATTAATTATTCAAAATACGGATATATATTATACAAATTGCAAACGTTTCCGAGAGATAAAAAAATCAAGTAAATCCTATCATTGCGGTTACAAAAGCAGTCATAAAACAGATCGATGTGAGAATAAAGGGATTGAGCAAACCAGTCTGGATGATGCAATACTGGACTTGCTCTACCAGAATTTTTATGAAGATATACCAAACATCACAAAGAAACTCAATGATTACCGCCAAGAAAAAATAGAATCACTAGGAGGTGATCTCCAAACCCTTAAAAAGCAGATCACAGCCAATGAAATAAAAGTCAAAAATATTGTGGAATTCATTGCCCAGGGAATGAGTAGCTCAGCTATTTTTGATCGTATCGAAGAACTGGAATTGGAAAGAGATCATCTGGAAAATAAGCTCACTGAAGCCTTAAAGGTTGATAATACCAACAAAATTTCGGAAGGGGAAGTCAGAAGCATCTTGGAAAAAACATAAGAATTGGTTCGCACCAAGAATATTCCAGAAGTTCAGCGGTTTATTCACAAGTATATCCACAAAGTAGTGGTATATAAGATTCAGTCAAAGTCACGTTTAACGTGGCTTTTTCTTTTTGTGGAAAAAATTCGGCGACGTATCGGTTCATCAAAGAACTGGGTCCAGAAGAACTAAAAGATCGTCAGTATCAGATTAGGAAGGCAGTTTAATTGATAAAGGGTTAATCCTTGAACTCCGGTGATTGGGGCGGAAAGGGCGGATTTTTTAAAATTATTAATAAAAAATTTAGAACCAGTAACGAATCGAGTTACTGAATCATTTTATTCAAATAAATAGTTGATGTAGTACATTATTAACTATTTATTTGAGTTAAAAGCATTAAAAGCAATAAAAGTATTTGAATACCATAAAAAATGTTATAATAACATATAAAGGCAGACTATTTTTATGTACAGGAGGATCGCTTATGAGTGTAATATTTATCAATGGCTTAATATTTTTATTTTATGTTTACTTGATGTTCGAAATATTTCTGAGTGGGATGGAAAAGGCAAAATTGAATGCAAATGAAAAGATGCTGTTAATATTGGAGAAATGCGAGAATAATAAAATACTAAAAGTATTATCGTTAAAAATGAATAAATTCCCATCAAATAAATTGGGAGCAGATAAATATGTTTTTCTGCTATTGTCTTTTTTAATTCTATTGATAGAGTTTAAAATAGGATCTTCAAATATTTTTTTGAGTCTATTAATTACGATTAGTAGTTTTATTATCCTCTTGTATTTTTTTTATGGACTGATTTCTCATGGAGCATCAATTATATCAAATGTTCTTTTTTTTACATTGCTATACTTTGTTTTTGCTTTAGGGATACTGACCATTTGCTTTAATTCGGAGAATAATCCAATAATAATATGCTATTCACTGATCATCACAATGATTTATATTATATTTATAACAATTTTGAGTATAAGTGTTTTAAACCGAAATAGAATAGCTTTGTTTCTTAGAATAGGGTTGTTTGCATTAATAGTAGTCATGAATTTGATGATGATAGGCTCTGTTTTTGGGTTCATATACGGAGTTAATAACGATATATTTATATTTAAAACGATAAAAGTAGATTTTTCTGTAATTGAATTTATGGAAATTGCTTTTTCAGGATTACAACCTTTTTTTGGAAACTTAGTGGAGTTAAAGAAGGAGTATTCTGGTTACTTGGTGCTCATTCCATATATAGAACAATTGTTAGGCTTTATTTATGGAACTTTGGTATTGGGTTATTTTATAAGCACAACGACTGTTTTAAGTATCAAAGAAAAATCCACCGTTGATTTGGATATTTGAAAATTCTAATTTTACAAAGATAAAAGAGGATATTATGGAAAGAGTAAAGCAACAACATTATGTGCCGAAAACATATCTGCAGAATTTTTCGATTGGTTTAAATAAAAATCAGATTTATTTTTTTGATAAAAAGACAAGCAAGCAGGGTCGCGTGAATATTAATAATATTGCTAAAGAGAAGGATTTTTATGTTGATAAATCTCAGTCTGATATAGACGTTTTTGAAAAATATTATTCAACAGAAGTAGAACCGATGCTTGCAAAGTGCTTAAGGGAAATATTGGGCATTACGAATTTATGCACAAATGAAACAAGAATTATTTCAGAATCAACAAAAAAAATGTTTTCAAATTTAATTGTCTATCAAATGTTACGTACACCACAGGCACGCACCTTTTCCAGAAATATTGCGGAAGAAGTGATAAACTCTTTGATGCCGGAGTTTGAAAAGATAGCAAACAGTAAAGACAAGAGAAAAGTACTAAAAAAGTATAAGAATTTAAGTAATGATACATTTAAACAATTGAGTTTACCTCTTATTACAGAAAATGAGAGGATTGAAAAATTTGGAATGGTACTTAATTCAATGCTTTGGACAGTTTATTATAATTGTAATGAAGAGCCATTTATTATTAGTGATAATCCAGTCTTGATTTACGAGAATAATTCAGAAAAAATAGGTATTGGTCATGTGGGGATCGGTAATAGTTCAACAATTGTGGTATTTCCAATTTCACCAAAGATAGCATTGTTCTTAATTCACAAAAATTCAATTTTGGGTGAGGTGTTCGAAGACTTTGAAAATAAATTAATCCGTATTGAAGAGCGGAAGATAATTCGGGAATTAAATAGACTGCAGCTATTGCAATGCAATAGACAAATATACTCAAATGAGCCGTTTATCAGTAGTTTGATAGTTTAGATAACTAAAGATAAATTGAAATGGAGTTGTGCTAAATGATAAATAATGAAGAATTGAAGCAAATCGAAAATCGAGAATTTATTGAGAGTAAGCTTGGTTGTGGAATCTGGGTTACAGTTTTTGAGCAAAAAAAAAGTAATAACAGGAGTTTAACATATTGGTGTGGATTGATTTCAAATAATAAAGTCGAAGAAATCCTTCGAAAGTATACATGGGATATTCGAATTGGGACAAGAATGCCTGGATGTACGGAAACATGGAATAAAGGAAATAGAGAGGTGCTTTATAGTAGGCTTGGAGGGGCAGAAGATGGACTAGAACCATTTATATTTTACCGAGATTTTGATCATAAAGGTAAATATGTTGAAGTAATAGAAGAATTTAGACTCTTATTTAATTTATATCATGACAAAAAAACAGACACTTATTTATTTTTTGATGATTGCCTGGAGGAAGATCCTGTAATTAAGATTTCTAATGAAAAAGTGGAAGTCAAACTTAAATACCTAAAGCAATTTTTAGGGATAAAAGAAATGCATTTAGCAATATATTTTGAAATGGATTCATATTTCGATGAAACTATTGAAAACAGATTAATTAAAGAGGGTGAAGTTGATTATTCTGGAAGTCTGACAAAGTATAACTTGCATTTTCAAAATTTACAATGGGGAAAAGATAAGAAGAGCCTATCAAGATTAATGGGGAAAAAATTAATTGCCGGATATGAGAAGGGCACGTGTGGGATATGGCCATTCGAAGAAGTAAAAGAATTTGAAGACTATATAATTGGAGTTGATGAAAATGGCAAAAATATTAGATTTTGTTGTGATCCAAAAGGATTAGCAAACAATTTTGGTGCTAACCCAGATTCGCCAGACTATTTAACTCCTGTATTTTTCAAAAGAGAAGTATTGCAGAAGTATTATAGTAATCCAGAAATTTTTAAAGTGGAAGATGGATTTATACATTGCTCTGATAGATGGGGTCTTAGATTAGATAACCATAATAAAGATTATATCAATGTATATCTTGGAGATTTGGGAACGGATCTTCCATTTAAAGAACAACAATACTTCAAATGTTTCAATATTATACCTGATGGAACAATTAGTGAAGTTAAATTCAAACGAGATTTTCTTGCACAGTTTACTGAAGCAAAAGTTCCAGATATAAAGTTCAAATCTGAATACGTTCAGACAAATGAAATATGGGATACCAAATATGGCTGGAATATTTTTCTGGAATTGAATGAGAATGATAAGCATAATTTTGAAACAATAAGAATACCAATATCAAATGATCAAGCAGAATTCGATGGCCTTGTGCTATCTTTAGTAAAGGTCATGATTGATTCGCTAAATGAGGCTGAGATTTCTAAAAGATTGATCGATAAAAGTGGGAATCTTAAAGGTATTGGAAAATTAGAGAGATTTTTATGTGAGTCAGGGTTTTTAAATTATGATGAACACATTAAGTATTTGCGAAATCTCCAGGATTTAAGGTCAAGAGGAACAGGGCACAGAAAAGGATCAAGCTATGAAAAATCAGCGAAAGTTTTTGAGATAGATATAAAAGAATTAAAAGAAGTGTACATTGATATTCTTGAGCAAGCGATTGACTTCTTAGCGTTTCTTAAGGATAATTCTTAATCAAATGATATGGATATCCAATTTCTGTGATTACATACAATATAAAAATCTGTCAGTTAATAAATTTATCGTAGGTTTAAAAATGCATTTGCTAATAAAAAATTCTGGAAATATTTATCAGAATATTGATATGATTTTGGTAACAGGGATAAGGGGCTTTGAGAGTTGGTAAATTTATCGGATCAATTAGAAAATCTTTTTTTATTAATGTGGAATTGGCTTTCAAAACTAAATTGATTTCGAAAAGTTGAGTTGAGTATGACCTTCTCCGCCACAAAGAACTACGCATCAACATTGATGTTAGATAGAACCTGTTACGTAAAGCAGCAGGTTTTTTTGTCGAATTTAAAAGTCCAAAAAATAATTATATTTCCGCATAGTATGGGGTTTGATTTGGGGAATCGCATAATATACACTATAAGTCATTATACAATTATTACAACAACATTATTTCAGTGTTAAGAAGGTTACAGGAGGCAAATGTATAGATAATATATTTTCAACAAGAGAAATGGCGATGTCTACATGGTTGGTTTTATTAATTACAGTAGTTTTTATTAATAAAAAAACAAGAAATGCAGCTTTTGATGTTATCAAAGCTGCATGTAAAAAACAGTTGATCACACCGTTTTTGATAATGATTGTTTATGCATTCCTTTTGACATCTTTATTTTCAATGACAAAGTTTTGGGAATGGAAATACTTGAAAGATATTTTTATTTGGGTATTATTTGTAGGAGTTCCGGTTTGTTTTGGTGCTGTAAATAAAGGTTTAAAGAACAATTATTTTAAAAGTATGGTTGTTGATAATTTGAAATTTATTGTCCTTATTGAGTTTCTTTTTTCTACATTTACATTCAATATTTATGTGGAACTAATCATGATACCTTGTATCACTTTTGTATATTTACTTGAGGTTGTTGCGAATACTGATGAAAAGCTGAGAACAACTGGAAAAATATTTTCGGGATTTTTGGCTATTATTGGTTTTACAATGTTAGGATTTACTTTAAATATCGCCATTAATGATTATAAATCGTTAGGAGTGATTGGAACATTAGTGGTTTTTTTGATCCCGTTTGTATTATCAATATTATATGTGCCTGTTGCATATTTCTTTGCCCTCTATGCCAAATATGAAATAATTTTTATAAGGGTGATGTTGAATAAAAAGTGGACAAATGAGCAAATAAGAAAGAGAAAATGTGAAATATATAAAGCATGCAGCTGGTCCTATAAAAAATTATTGCTATTTGAAAAGGAATATGTCAATAGAATATATGCTGGGATTAGTGACAATGAGTATTGTGCTTTGATTCAGAATTTCAATAAACAAGCAAAGCTGAATGTGTAAAGAGTGGTTATATTAGATTTGGAGGATGTTTTAATGCGACCAATAATATTTCTAAATACAACATGGATGGAACGCTATGAAGGGTTAATCGGCAATGATGTCATAGTTCATGGCGGTGGATCATATGTTGATGAATATGGTTATGGTCATGAAATATTTAACTTTAAAAAAATACGAGGAAAAGTTTTTGGCTTCGCTCAACAGAAAGGTCAAAATAAGTTGGAACGTTTAGGCGCCGATCCTTCAGATGATTTTTTAGATGATGTTCTGGTTATTTTTACTGCAAAGCATAAAGATGGCGGAACATATATTGTAGGTTGGTACAAAAATGCTAGATTCTACAGGAGCTATCAAGAAAAAACTATGGCTGAGAGAATATTTAAAAATGAGTATATCGGTTATTGCACAGAAACAATAGCTGAAAATGCAACATTGTTAAGTACCGATGAAAGATTTCTGTTTCCGGTAATCCCAAGAGGCGTTAAGGGAGGAATGGGACAATCGAATTTTTGGTATGCTGATTCTGAATTGGGAATAAAGTTTAAAATTAGAATACTACAAAAAATTGAGAAGTACGAAAAAATAAAAGTTAATATTTCAAAAAAACGAGCAGTTGCTCGAGCAAACAATATTGAAACAAAGAAAAAAGTTGAAAAAATTGCAGTTGGGATTGTTACTAACGAATTCATTGAGCGCGATTTTGAAGTGAGATCCGTTGAAAGTGAAAACTTAGGTTGGGATTTAGAAGCTATTCATAAAAAAACGGAATTAAAAATTGAAGTAAAAGGACTTTCAGGGAATAGTCTTTCTGTTGAAGTTTCTTCTAATGAATATGAAAAAATGTACAAATATAAGGACTCCTACAGATTATGTGTTGTTATAAATTGTCTTGCAAACCCTATATTATATACTTTCGCCTACTCAAATGAAAAGAAATGTTGGTTAAATGAAGAGGGAAATGAATTAATTATTGAAGAAATCATATCTGCTAGATGTAAGATCTAGAAGAGAAAACAAGTAAAATTTTTAGCAAAGAAGAGGGACTTGATTGAAAATAATGAGAAAAATGGGTACTTAAACCATGGTCAGGCCAAAGAAGCTACCAGAAATAGAGGTGCTATTAGTGAATTTCGAGCCCAGAAGAATATTGAAACCAGTTAAAGTAAGGTCATTCCTATAGTATATTTGCTAGAATTGGCCACACAAATGAATATTCTAATTGAATAGTGCACCTATTCCGATGATTCAGAGCACGCGAGGATACACTATCCGATTGGAATACTCACACAAAAGGTTGTGAAAAGAGATAGCACCCACAGGAGCAATCGAAAAAGGATCAGGCTGATATTTTAAAAAATGAATTCTAAACAGTTATTGACATTAGAGAAAAAGCTGTGTTAAATATGCAAACAACGCTTTTACAATAAAGATTTGGGAGTGTTTCATTTATGCAAGCCAATGAAAACACTCCCATTTAATTAAATCTCCATACTTTTATCTGGTCGTTTCAGACTGACAATTTTGGCATCGGTGGGTTGATCAAGCGGTTTCAAGGTATCTTTAGGTAGATTAAGAAGTAGCTCAACTTCATCATTACGCATGGGGATACCTTCGTCAGATAGTTCTTTAATAAATTCTGAGGGAGTGAAAACATTGTTAACCAAAAGTATATCAATCGCATCATTTAATAGTGATGGTTCTGTTGTCTTTAAAATATTATCGAGTGGCTCATTTGTACGCCACTTCTTTTTTTGCATAATTCGGATCATGTATTGATATTGGTTATGTGTAATTAAACCCAAATCACAACTTCGATATAACATTGCGCCAATAGATACTTTCCATTTTTTCTTCAGTTGGACATAATAATCTAGATTGTTGGGATATAAAGAGGCATCTGCGCTATAAGGGGCTTCTGGTAATAAAAAAGCTGAGGCGAATTCATTGGCTTCTTTTTCTCTTTCTTTAAATTGTTCGCGTGTAAGTGATTCAACATCTTCGCTCCATTCATGCAATATGATATGTCCTAATTCATGTGCAATATCGAAATGAGTTCTCACGGCAGTATCTTTGTTTTTAGATAATGCAACAAGGTATATTTCGTCACCATCAATATCTACGAGATGACTAAACGCATCAATATCATCAGTAGATGTATTGAACATAGTAACAATAATACCATTTTTTTCTAAAATTTTTACCATGTCTAAAATTGGTTCTTCGCCTAGATGCCAAAAATTTCTCAAAGAATAAGCTGCTTCGGTTGGGCTGTTGAAGCTTTTCAATATTGGTAGATTTAATTCTGGAAATTCAATATATTCTTTTAAAATAGAAAAAATTTTGGCAAGATGTTCCATTTTAACAACTTGCTCGACGCGGTATTTTTTATTTGTTTTCATTAATGATCTAAAATAAGTAGAGCCTGATTGGATTTTTACAGCATCAAGTTGGACAAAATATTCATAAGGAAAACTTAGCTCTTTAGAAAGTGCTAAAATTTTGTCGAATGCTGGAGCGATTTTTTCGTTTTCATATTGAGATACAGTCTGTTTGGTTATATCAACTTTTGCTGCCAATTCTTCAACGGTTAATCCTCTATATAATCGGGCGCTTTTTAATCGGTTTCCATTAAATTGTTTCATGTAAAATGCTCCCCTTCTTTTTGTATAGCTAGATATTATTCATGATCTTTCACATTGTCTTTTGATATTTTGATAGATACTAATTCTTTTTGTTTCGTTCGTTCTTTTGCTTTTCCCTTTAATTTAAGTGGAATTTTTTCGTCTTTATTTTCAGATACAGTTTCCAAAGTATTTGCAATAATAGGTTTAAGATTATTCATCCAATCTTTTTTAACAACAACATCCCAATTCTTGTTAAGAATAAAAGCATTTAATGATGAGACTTGACCAAATTTTGAAGAAAAAACGATTAGGGCATGTTGAGTGACAGCATCTAAAACCGGCTCTGAGAAATTCAGACAAAGTTCGTTTAAAATACTTTTTAATCTTTCCTCATCTTCAGGTTGTTCTTCAAATTTAAAAAAGCTTTGTTGATTTGTGGCTGATTGAAGTTTATTATTGCATAATAGTAAGGCATCAACATATTGAGGTTTTTTGCCTGGTTTTGATTTCTGTAGAGTTTTAAATCGGTTATCACGCATAAAAGATAACAACAGACCACTATCTTTTTCAAAAAGAAGGAGTACTTCCCACATTCCACGTTTCGTTGTAGAATATAGAACATATTCTGTTCCAAATTTATTAATTAAGTTTCGATAGATTAAGTCCCACGTCATAAAAGGTTTAGAAATGTGAGTTTTGATTTCTAAATGGGTTTCGGCTTCCTGACAATCTTCGCCAATTGCTTGAAAAATGCACTGGTATATCGATTGAATTACATCTGGGGAGATAGAATCTAAAATATTTTGTTTAGTCATGAAAAACCTCCTTTTTACTAGGTGTCTTTTATTTTACTATAAAATTTAAATTTGTCAAGTATAAACGCACATTAATTAAAATTAGTTTCGAGAAAAATGTTTAGTTTAATATTTGTAATTTGTTAATAAGAAAGTACAATACATTGAGTTTTAGTTTTTAGTGTTCAAAAAAAACAAACAGATAGCATTTTAAATACTTTTAAATCCTTAAAATGCTATCTGAAAAAAGTTTTGATTTATAGTGATTAACTGTTATTTATTCACTGATTTTGGAGCTGCTTGTTCATCGATAGGTTCAGTCGTTGTTTGTAAAACTGTTGCTAACCAGCTGCTAACATGTAAAAATTTAATAATAGTCTTTAAGGCATCTAATTAGAACGATAAAATTTGAAATTGGCTATTGTAATCACTCCATCAGAAAGTGATTCGGCATCACTTATATCAGAGTATACGGGAGAACTATAACAATCAAAGTCAATAACAATTTTACCATCAGGCTTTTCTATTAATGAATAAGTACCTGAACGCGGAGATTGATTCTTGATATTCTCAGTATAGTGAGTGCCATTAAAAACATATTTGACATATGAAGCTTCGGAAATCCAAGTACCTTCCAATTTATCCTGAATAGTTAACAATTTGGATTTAATAAACGGTTCAGCTGTTGACCCTGGAGCAGGATCGCCTTTAGGCACAATTTTAATTCGAATTCCTTCCAAGCGATAACTCAAACCAGCAGTACCGGCGCTTTCACCGTTTTTGGCCCAACCCATCCAGCCGATGTTTTGAGCATGAACCTGATAATAAATATCATATTTATCAGCATCGGTCCCCGTCAGCTTAATCTGAATGGCTTCCAAACGATAGGAAAGTCCTTGAGTGCCACTCATGTCTCCGTTACTCTTCCAACCTCTGTTCGTTTCAGACTCCCAGCCAATATTCTGTATATGGGTTTGATATTCAACACCGAGATTTTCATAATTATTCAACTTGATCTTGATGCCTTCTAAACGCAGTGATCGGGCCGAAGTGCCACTCATGTCTCCATTGGTTTTCCAATCCTGCCAGCCGTCATTTTCAACATGGGTTTGATAAGAAATGCTTTTTTCAGTGCTGGCCGAAGAAACAGTGACCTGGCAGGTTGCAGAAAGATTGTTAACAGTCGTTGCGGTAATGTTCGTTGTTCCTGCTTTAACGCCTATTATACTTCCATTGGAGTCCACAGTAGCAATAGTCGGATCGCTTGAATTCCAGGAGACTGTTGTTTCAGTTGCATTGCTGGGACTGAGCAAAGCGGTGAGCTTTTCACTGCCACTTACAGCCAAATTAGCAGTTGTTTTATTGAGGGTGATCGCAGTTGGATTTACTTTGACTTGACCGGGGTCTTCAGTTAAAAGAGATTGAAGCTGTGCGGTTTTAAAAAATATGATGCTTCCATTTTCATCCAAACCGAATCGCATTGTGATAGTATCCGCTGATAAAATCTGTTTGAATTCATCTAAGGTCAGTTCTAAAACACTGGTATTTGTACCTTGTTTGATCCCTCCGTTTACTGTTTTTGCGATGATATCAGCATTCGGTGAGTTAAAAAAATTATAATCGCAATCATGAGTACTAACATAATTTACTGTAAATGCGACGGTATCACCTGATCGCTTAGCTGTGAGCGCATCGACTTTAAAACCATCTTTGTAATTGGTAGAAAATTCAACATTTCCATCAAAATCAGTATTTAAAAGAGATTGAAGTTGAGCGCTTTTAAAGTTAAGCCAACCGATAGAAGCATTATCGGACCAGAAGGAAATAGTAAGATTATCGCAAGTTAATGCTTGTTTGAATTCTGCTAACGATAACTCTAAAGTATCAGAATTTGAACCAATTTTAATGCCGGATACATTCGTTTTCGATATGGTGTTTCCATTGGGCGGATCAAACAAGCTAAAACCACCATTTTTTGAGCTTTCGTAATTTACGGTGAAAACAATTGTGTCATTTGAACGCGTAGCTGTCAGAGAATTCACCTTAAATCCGGCTTTGAAATCAGACGTATAGGTAACATTCACGCTGTTGTTTTGGGTTTGAAGACTATCGGTTGGTTTAATACTCTCAGTTCCGATGGTTTGGCTATTGACGGAACGTTCCACGGCCAATACCCCAGAAGGGAGTAAGGTGAACATAAGCAACAAAATGATGGTTAAACAAAGGTTGTTTTGAATTTTCTTTTCCATTTTTTTACCTCTCTCATTATGATTTATATATCAAAGAGATCGCTTTCATGATGGATGACTGCAGATAATTCATCAGAGGCGACTTCTCATAATAGTAAGAATAATAAGCAATATAACGACATTATATAGCAGTGAAATACAAAATGCAATAAAAAATATAGTGCAAATAAGATTGCAAATATGATGTGTATCAGCGAAGGCAATTTAAACGTACAATGTTCTCAAAAGAAATAAAGGAGGTTGCCAGAATGTTTGTCGTTAAAAAACCGGTAACCGTCAATAAAACGATACGTTTGCCGGAAGAATTGCTTAAACGCTTGGAAACCATTGCCAGTCAGAAAGATATATCCCTGAATCAATTGATTGTCCAGTGCTGTGAATATGCTTTAAATGACTTGGCCGAAGAATCACAGACAGAATCCAGAACTGAGTCATAATGGGAACTTGGGTCAATTGACTTCCTAATCAGTGATGGTTGATGAATCTTTCAAAATCAATTGATTGATACCCATAGTATATAAGAACCCCATAGACAGAAATTGTCCTTTTGTTAATTTTGCTCCGATTCTTTTTGTGAAATAAGTCAGATCATTTTTTTTTCTTTAAAACTGATAAACCGGTTTTCTGAACCAATAATAATGTGATCCAAAAGCTCAATGCCAAGGATTTTCCCAGCTTCTTTAATCCGAACAGCGATATTGATATCTTCCTGAGAAGGTTCCGGATCACCCGATGGATGGTTGTGAAAAAGAATAATACTGGCAGCATTGGAAAGAACAGCCGTTTTGAAAACTTCCCTGGGATGAACCAGGGAGCTATTCACCGTTCCCATACTGACAATATTAACGGATACGGGTTGGTTCTTATTATCCAGACAGCAAACAATGACCTGCTCCCGATCTGCCTCATCTAGGAACTTCCGGCCCAGTCCGGCAGCATCTGAGGGTGATGACAGTTTTCGGACGTCATACAGGATGCTGCCCTCTTTAACTATTTTCAGAGACACGATATTGATCCGCTTGGCGGATGTTTCTTTTGACATAAGAATAGTCCTTTCATTTTGAATAATTAATAGCCATAATCTCGCAGACGTTTGAGATTATGGCTTTATTTTTGATTGTTGAAGAATAACACCAAAACGGCTTATGCAGAAGTAGTCAGCAGTTTTTTCTTCTCCCGTTCATCAATGGCTTTCAGCTCTTCAGATTTATATCCGCGGTAATCCTTCCAGGATTCCAGAACCCATTCATTTCGAACACTCGGGGTTAAAGGATGGAGAAAATGCCTGATTCCATAATCCTTAATGCAATAGACCTTGTCGAAATAGATGGATAACAAAGAGAGTACCTGTTTTTCACGCTCAGCATGCTTCTTATTATTTTCAGTCAGTTTTCCCCAGGCAAAGATGATCTTTCCGCCTTCATCCTTAAACGTTTTGTCACAGCTGGCTTTAATACAGGCATCTGTTGTTTCATCCCACAATCCAACAGGATCTTTGATTTTCTTCACATCCACCCCAACCTTGGAATAGAGATTTAATAATTCAAATGAACCAAATCCCAACGCTTCAATATTATTGGTAATCAGCTGGGTAGTTAAATCAGCCGACACATTGGAAAGTCCGCTTGGTGAAATGGAAATGACGGTTGCAGTCGGCAAAGACTTGTCCCATTCTTTCCTGAGCGTATAGCGATGATCACCATCATCAGAAAACAGTGATTCCGCTTTGATAACAATTTTTTCAGATTTCAATTTATTTTCCTCCAGTTATTTTTTAGTAGGTCTTTTAGGGGCTCGTACAGCTGGCTTAGTAGCCACATACAAAGCAATGGCAGCCATTGCTCCTTCAAAAAATTCAGCTGCACTAAAAGCAGCAATCGTTGTTGCAAACATAAACATTATAAAACTCCTTCATTGAATGATTGGGGTTAATCAAGGCAACCCGAAATCCTGTTTTAAATAATACGCACCATTAAGCCGTTCTCGTGCGCATGTACTGATCAATGCCGACAACAATACTTAAGGTGCCGAAAAACCCAACAATATACCACATAAGAAAATCCTCCTTTTCAGATTTGAATCAATTTAATACTCAGATGCCAGTAAAAATGTATGATGATCGCCATCATCGATGACAAAAATCTTAGTTGTGATGATTTGATCCTCGGGTAATACAAGAAAAACAGTTTCCTCAAAAGGCGGGATCTCCTGGGTGTGGGTTAGACACTGGAGAAAAGAACCATTGGAAGAAACCTTGTCCAGCTTAAAAACCTGGAGATAATCCATCGCTGGCAAGGTCTGCTTGGCTTTGTTCATTAAGGTGAAAATCATCTGCTGCGTTTCAATGGGAATTTCAGCTTGAAATCCCCGGGTCATGTAACCGGGATTGTTAAATGTCATAATAAAACCTCTTAAATAAAAATAGACTGATTTCTCAGGCCTAAAAACTAAAATTTTCAATCCCACCAATCCCACGTTGTTATGGAGTGATCTGACTTAGAACATGAGGTGGTGCAATAGAATACGGCATGACAAAATACAGATGATAATCTGAACTTAATAAGAGCAGACAGCCCAAGTACCCTGACACAGCATCGATATACTCAAAGATCGCTGCTTCCAGATTCACGTTGACGGTGTCTTTTAACGATTCAATGTCATTGGGTGATTCTAGAAGGACAACATAGCCGCCAAGGTCTTTTTTCAGATCTCGGTTAGTGCCGTAAGCATCATCTAAGATGGTCAAAACATTTACAACTATGGTCTGAACAGCGGATGGAAGACTGATGAAAGCCATACAGTTGTCAGCTTCAAACAAATGAACAAGTTTGTGCATATAAAAACTCCTTTCTTTGGGGTAATTTTCTAATGCCAAATGAATATCTGGTCTAATAGAAATAGCGGGAGCTCACAAAAGGAACTCAGATAACCGATGATTTTTGGAATGAGTGAAATAATAAATCTTGACTTAAAAATTGGTGAAAATAAAAAAGGGCTTAGGTAAAAACCTAAGCGCCTAGGGTATCAATATAAGCTTCTGGTTCTTCGGGTGAAGGCAGAAGCAGATTTGAGCCATCAAATTGTTTGTTGGCAATCATTCCCCGTGAAATGGAATGTTCGACAATCTTTTCTGAATTTTCCACACGACTGATAGGGATTTTTAAAAGGATTTCCACCCGATCATTGTGAATAGTGATCACATCAATTAATGAAGAAAGAGCCATCTGGACTTCACGGATATTGTTTGACTGCATGAAATTTGAAATGGTTGAAAGCTTTTCTTTAATCTCGTTCACAGTAACGAGGGGTGTTTGTGATTGATCGGACAAATCTTTGATTTTTTTAACAAGAATCGCTTTGGATTCAATCAACTCTTGGAGCTGTGTTTGAAGGGTCTGATCATAAAATCCATCAGCAATGGCGGTGGACAGATTTTTAATCTTTTTATCGATTTCTGAAACCTGTTTTCTGGCTTCTTTCAATTGATTATCCAGATTATCAAAAGCTTTGGTTCGTGATAAATTGAGATGATCCGTTAAGTTTTGGGCATCCTGGAGAAGTATGTCCTGAACAATTTTCAAAACCATGGTGTCCAGCGAGGTCATTTCAATGCCTTTGTTCTGACAGGTGCAATTTGGATTACGCCGTCCTCCGGAGCAGACATAATTTGCATAGCCTTTGTGACCTGGACGTTCATTTCGGTAATGGGCGATGTAAGCAGCACCGCAGGAACATTTTAATAGCCCGGAGAGAAGGTAAAAGCGTGTGGCCCTGGCTCGCCCTGATGCTGCACTTGGATTTTTAAGAATAGCCTGAACACGTGAAAAGGTGTCCTCGTCAACAATTGCCGGACAGCCATTGGGAACTTTAATGATCTCGACATCATCTTTGTAACGATGCCCATTCCGTTTACCGTGCTTGTCCTTAGCGGTGCTCTTATTGAAAACGAAAGTTCCCATATATTTTTCATTTTTCAGGATCGATAGCATGGAAGTCTTAGTAATGCGTTGCCCCTTTTTACTCCGGTTAACCCCAGCATAATCTAGAGCTTTAACAATTTCCTGATAGGTATATCCTTGACTTCGCATGTTGAACATGGTTTTAACAGCTGTGATTTCATCTTTATTACTGGACAGTACCAGGTTTTTAGTAACTGGATCAACATCAAAGCCTAAAGGTGGGTGACCACCGCAATGACGGCATTCACGCGCTCTGGATTTTTGACCACGCAGAACATTTTCAGAGATTTGGATAATGTCATTTTCAGCTGACCAGGCTGAGATCATTTTCAACAGGTTGGCCTGATGACTGTCGCCATAGTTTTCAGTAGTGGCAATCAGTGAGACATCGAATTGATCCAACAAATCTTCATATTTCAATTGCAGGCGCATATCTCGGGCGAAGCGATTATACTTGTAGACCAATACTGTTGAAAAATCATGAGTTTCAGCATCAGTGATCATTTGCATGAACTGAATCCGCTGATCCTCCTTCGTTCCGCTAATCGCTTCATCCACGTAGGTGCCAACAACGGTATAGCCATTCTTCTTGGCAAAGTCCTTACAGGCGTCCAATTGCAGGTCAATGCTGGCACCATCATTTTGCATTTTTGAAGAGAAACGAGCATAAATAACGGCATTTGTTTTTACTTTATTTGGTTTATTCATTGAAACTGTGTCCTTTCATATGATTTATCTATAATGATAATATGTATTTGTAAACCGTATTCAATACGGTGAATTTAAGGTATATGAGTTTCTATATGTCAAATCTGATAAGATTAAATTGAGTTTGGTCTGCCATAAATATGACAGACCGTAAGGATTCATGAACAAAACAGACGTTCAATAATTGCGATAATAGACTGATAATAACTTTGTGAGGGCAATTCAGTAGCTTCGAGAACTTGAATATCTTTCAGATTCGGATATTCAAGGTTTTTAATTTCCTCCCGGGAAATAATGAGCTTATTATGAGTAACTAACATAGGTCAAGCACCTCAATATCATCAAGGGAATCATCAATTTCCTTGTAATTAACAAGATAATCAAGACCTGGGTGACGTTTTTCTATGACCAGCGGTTCACCGGCATTTTCATAATACTGAGAAAGCTGTTCCCAAAATTTTTGCTTGCTGGTACGAGGTTTATAGTTTTGCGTTGCCCACTGTTCATAGGCCGTATAGATGCTGCTTTTTAATATAGCTTTTTGACTGGAAGGATCAGTTTTCATGTAGGATGATCCAAAGAAATTTAATACAGGATTAGCGTTTTTAAAAAAGTCACGTTTGGCATTTTCAATGGCGTCGCAGGGCGTAAACTGGTAATTGTTTTTTTGTAAGCGTTCGAGGCCTTCCAAAGCCCACAAAAGAATGCCATCAATTTCCTGAAGAAGTTTTTCAGTCAGGTTGATATCAACTTCTTTCCCTGCGAATTTAGCTGGAAATGGTGTGATGTGCAGTCGTCTTTCCAATCCGTATTTTGTGTCGGTGATTAATTCAGGCATATTGTTGGTCAGAAACAAAAGTTTAATGGACAATCTGACATTTAGAGCAGGCAACCCCTTACGATCAACAGTGACCTTGTCGTTCGTACAAAGAAGCTTGAGTCGTTCAGTCCGAAATAAACCGGAAACTTCTGATTCATTGGCGAGGTTAAGCTTCTTTCCAAACATCGGTGCCAGGCCAAAACGGGAATTAATATCATGGAGCGTAACAGCCGAAATATTTTCAGTGCCAACAATGGCTTCAAGAATATTTGCAAGGGTACTTTTACCGGAAGATCCATCACTGACCCAGAAAAAAGCTTTGGCTGCTTTGGTTGAATTGGAGATAATATATCCGGCTTGTTCCTGGAGATTAAGCGCCAGTGATTTGTTTGATAAGGTGATTTCCTCAATGAATTGAAGAAATCTATGGCTCTGAGCACCAGGTTTATAGGACATGGGCAATATATATGTCTTATATAATTTAGGACTGTGCGGGATCAACAGCTTTTTGCCCATCAGAAAAACACCGTTTTCGAGGGTAAGATATTCACCGGAATTCCATGTGTGAACCGTTGTTTTAAGCTCGCGCATTAAAGCAGTCAGTAGATCCTGCTCTCTATAACTAGTCCATAGGCGCAAACCAGGATGATAGTTTAAAATACTGTATATAATGCGTGCTACCGTGATATTGCCATCTTTGTTTTTTAAGGCGCTTCGTATCTCGTAGTAGCCGGAAATATTGTATAATGCAAAATCTGTATCTGAAGCCATGACGATGTTGTAAAACATTTTTTTTATGGCTTGTGCACAGATGCTGGTATTAAGACCAGTAATGGTAAAGGAATCATCTTTTTTTTGATCGAATATAAAACCAATACTTTCTGCCCATTTTCGAGGAGGTAGTTTGTTTGGATTTATTCTGTCTGTATTGATGTATTGACTCAGGTCAAAGTCTTTTGAATCAGGTGTGTCTTGAATCGACAAGTTGTTTGTTGTGCTGTTTATAACATTATTAGGTGTATTATTTTCCATAAAATAATCCTTTCATTTTTTGAATGTTGGGAAAGAGGCCATCTCTTCCCCGATAATAATTTACTGATCATGCCATTGAAACAGTGGATAATCAGTCGTCAAGAAGAAAATCGATCAGGAGCGGTAAAGGTTGATTTCTATCACCTGTAACATAAACAAGGCTGGCTTTTCCCGAGTAACCTGGATAACATTTAATGTGTCTAATTTCATTTGAACTCAGTCCGAACAGTTTGCCAAAAAGCTCAGCCTGAGATCCATTAATTTGAGTTGGATCGGAAATGCTGATGTATTCTTTGAACGTAAAGTGATGTCCAGTTAAATTTTGCAGAGAGAAGGTAGCTGAAAGATATTTTTCTTGGCCCTCAGCAGCTTCGTTATAACTAAACCCAGTATCAAATGCAAAGGAGACGTAGTAATAGCCAGGGCGCGCAAAGATTGGTTTTGAAAAATTGGGATCTAATTCGACACGCACATTTGGGATCTCACCGATAGATCGATAAACGGGGCAATACTCAATTTCAGAATGATGGAGATATTTTGGAACGTTTTTCAAAGGAGTTCCGCTGTTAAAAAGTTGGTGGGTATTTGGATTTTTTAAAGATTCAGTTTTCATAAATTTGTACCTTTCATTAGTAAGAAATTTATCCATAAGAGATGGTGTCTCGTTGGAATATAAGTTTAGTTGAATTACTCTAAATCAGACGGTTTTTTGTTAAGTTGTTTTTTCGTTTTTGTGGAACGGATGTTATAACAGCTTAATCGAGGTAAAGGACTGGAAAGAAGTTTCCTTCTTTCCAGTAATATAGTTAATCAAGTTTTTTGAAATCGGATAAATGCGGATAATTTACTTCGCCATTTTGTGATGGCACATAGGTAATAATTGCAGTGCATTCACGGCCGATTAGATCACTTAAATGTGCTCGTTTAAGGCCAAAGGCTTTGAACAAATCAGCGCAGAAACTCTTGAAACGGCCTGAAATTGGGTCGCCAGGGTTTCTGTAAAAACGTTCAGTCACCCGATAGACCTGATCATCTCCCCAAAAGCAATCCATATCAACGTTCGTCACGGTTTTTACACCATAATTCGTCAGCTGGTTTGCCTCCTGCCGGGTGTTCGCAATTTTGATGCGATTGCGTGTTCCCGCGATAGGTGTTGGGGGATCAAGATCGATATAATCATCATCAATTTGCAATAATTCTGAATTGAGGATGGAGTATGTAGGTAATACCGTGCTAATATCCTCGGAAGTAAGTTCTTGCAATGCTTCGGTGGAGTAGTCTCCAGTCGCATCTTTTTCATTTTGTGATGAGGATGCAACTTGGAAATCTTTGCCCAAAAGCTCGGCCAAGGAATCATCTGTTGAAAGTATGTTATTTACAGTGTTTGCATTAATGTTTTTATTCATAAAAGTTTTCCTCCGTTATTTTAATCAGTGCCGCAACAGCTTAACTGCTGCGGCACTGATTTGTAGAATTTGATTATTTATTAGTCGAAAAGTCAGATAATCTCGCCCAGGATAGAGTGCCATCATCTGACGGCAGGTATTGTAACGTTGCGTAGCCGGTTCGTCCAATAAGTTCTTCTGAATCAATTCCGCCCTCGATACCCAAGGCATCAAAAAGATCAGAAAAAAAGTCGAATATTCGTCCTTGGGTTTGTTGGGATTTAAAATCAAATAAACGTTCGACGACTTGATAACGTAGTCCATCGACATCCTTGATATCAAAGGTAATGACAATCAAACTTTCGAGACCGTAATCTTCTGTTAAAATATCTTTATATCTGGAACAGCTTGTAATTGTAAATTCGCATCGGCCAGGAGCTGCAAGATTAGGCTCGATCCAAATTAAGAAATCATCATATTTCTCTGTGGTTGTTGTAGGGTGGATATTATGAAGCGCTGCGTAGTCATCATTAATATCGGTAAACAAGGTGAATTTTGGTGCGAGGTTAATTGATTTTTGTGTAGTTGTTGTAGTTAGCATATAATTGCCTCCATATTAATTAATTTTTATTTTCAAATCTACTGGAACGGCTGTTAGAATAATCTCCATTCCAGTTACCATAGCTTCATTGAGTAATGTTTGTCCCTGCAGTACATCAGTAGTTGGGACGATCAGTTGAATTTCATCGTGAACACAGTGAGTAATGTACCAACCGGGTTTAAGATTTTTATAGAGTAAAATGAGAGCCAGTTTCAACCCTGCAGCCCCAGATCCTTGAATGGGATAATTGAGGCGACAGTTCAGCGATGGAAATGTAGACCATGACAATCCAGATAATCCATGAACAATAGGTGATTGAAGGACTTTGTTTTGCCATTGGGCTACTCCACGATAGGTTGAAAAAAAGCTGTTTCTAAATTGTTTGGCTTCTTCAAGCGTGAGCTGAGCATTTTCTTTTTTAAGGTTGGCAAAAAGACTTTCGGAACCGGCACCATAAATGATAGAAAAATTGATTTTTTTGCCAATTTGCCGTTCAACGGGTGTAATGGTTCGGTGATGCTTTCCAAATACGATGCTGGCGGTCTGGCTATGAATATCAATACCTTCGTTAAATGCATGCATAAGCACAGGATCGTGACTTAGCTGCGCGAGTATTCTTAATTCTATCAAGCTGTAATCTCCAGTAATTCGAGTGAATCCGGGAGGAGCCCCAAAATACTTTGAAACACTAGGTGGAAAAGCTTGCAACGCTGGACTGGAACATTTAAGCCGGCCAGTTGCCGTAGCGGTGCTCCAATGGCCATGAAGATGGCTGTTGGAGTCAACTTGGTTCAGCAGTTTTAGACCGAATTGCTTAAGAAATTGCCGGTTCTTTTTATAATGGTAGAGAACGTCATAAATTTCAGCTTGGGTACGTACTGACTTGAGATATTCTAAATTTAAGCTGTTTGGCTTATACCCGCCTCGATATAATCCCCAGATTACATCGGTATCGTTATCCAGAGATGTATTCTTATTCAATTTTAAATGATCAAATACGTGAACCCTAAGAGCTTCCTGCTCTTGGTACATGGGCCGAAGGACCTCCTGTTCGTAACTGGAAGAATTAAAGTGGATACCTTTTTCTTCTAACATCGTTAAAACAGCTTCGATGGTTGAAACAGTGCGTTTGGCCATCGCATTTGTCCTTTTTAGATTCGGTTGTATTTTTGTTACTTTAGCATATTATTGACCTCCTTTGTTGGGTACGTCTCAATCATAAACGATTTTGATACTTCAGAAAGATCAGGAATAACAAAGTTTTTGAGCTATTTGATAATATGTGAGTGAAAATGGCGTTATAAAGCGGATTATAGGGAATTTATTTGGGTGAATAAAAAATAAAAAAATTCCTAATGGATAAATTCAGAACGTAAATAAACCCGGTTCCAGAATTAATCTGGAATCGGGCTATGCTGAACTAAGTTTAGGAATAAAAAAATCGTGATGATAATAGTAGATGTTGCTGATTTATAGATGGCAGCTCGGTGCCAGTTTTTAATATTAGGCAAGTCAAAGACATACCGATCTCAATGATAGCTCGGGCTATTACGTTATATTGTGTTTATCAAATACAATTTTAACTTGGCCTTGCTGAATAATTTGCACTGCCGAAAAATTTTCAACTGCAAGTTTTATTAATTGGTTAGCTGAAGTGGGCTAATAATGTTTTTCTTTCTTTTGGCGTAAGAGGGGAGAGCATTAAGGTCTTGTTATCAGCATCGTGTTTTTCTGAAGCAAGGTCTTGATATACTTCTTCGATAAGTTCTAATCCCGTAGGAGGAATATCCCCGGCATAAACATAGTCCTCAATCAATTCAAGACTTTTCCGGCAAAAATATTGAAAATCATCATCTATATCAGAAATACCGTCGAGGATTTTCAGATAAAATGAAGAGACAATTTGGTTCGGAAGATCAGATTTACTTGAAATATATGAGCCAATCTTGATTTTCAGTAGTGCTGCGAGTACTGTTTTATCGTCAAGGGAGAGTTGTGCACCAATATCCTCAAATTCTGGCTCGCTAAAAATAATTGAGTCAATATCATCAAGGAAATCGAATTCAGGAATTGGAATTGGGTTCTTCAAAGAGAGATCACTGTACTTAAGATCTTCTTGTGATTGAGAATTCTCAATTTCTGATCGTTTGCTTTTGTTTACAACAAGCTCTTGATACAATGAATTTTCTGTCGAAAACATAATAAGACTGTTTAAGGTGTTTTTTTCAGTGAGCTTGTCGATAATAGAATTGAATTTTTGGGATATATCGTCAAGGAAGTTCTGCTTAATCATTAAAATATTTCGCTTGAAATAAAAGGTTGATTGATGACTGTTTTGGATATAGGCGACGTTGTCTTCAATGAATGAGGCGTAATTTATATCGAGGTTTTCCATTATTAAGAGACCGTGGAACTGTTCGTTTTGAGAAAACTTCATATTATCATATTTTCTCTTAAAAGCTTTGGAAAAAATGCCAATTTTCAGGGTGTATGAAAAAATTTCATAAAAATCAATGATGTCGTCAGCCGAAATTTTTTCAAAGTGACCTTTGGAAACGTTGTTGATAAAATTGTTCGTGTTTTCATCAGTTTCTTTAGTCTGCTTGGTGTATTTGTCATGGGCCATTTTAATAAAATAAGAGCAAATAATTAATCCATACAGATAAGGAATTTGAAAGTTTTTTCTAGGCTGTTCCTGAAAATCAATAAACTCTAATCCGATTTTTTCTGCAATAATTTTAACTTTACGTTTATAGTCAGCTAAACTCAGGTATTCATCAAATGTTTTTTCGTCTTCGGGATGAAGAATTGGATATATATAAGTTAATTCTTCAGTATATAAACGGTCGACAGTATAACGTTTTTTAAATATTGGCTGAAGTCTTTTATTGTATTCCTCCTGGAAATCATGTGTTGGCATAATGCTATCCTTTCATTTTTCTTCAATTATATTACGTTATAAAGGTCAAATGCTATAAGAAATTTTTTTTCAGTTAACTTCACTTTCTATTAATATATAAATGATTAACAAAGAGTTTAAATCTTAGGTGTAGGTTCAAAAAAAATAGCAATGGAGCGTGGGGTTGGTGGAGTTGAAAAAATTGGCTGAAAAACTATTTAGGATTTAACAAATATTCAATTTTAAAAAATTAGTGTGATAACAGAATAGAAGAGCGTGTTCAATAATTTAATAGAGTTGGAATAAATTAATCATTGTACTTTACAAATGCGTTATTAAGCAATAAAATGGAGTGGAAATTGACAAATAATAATTTTCATAAAGACAAGATCTGTCCAGGTATATTTGTTATACTGTCATTAAATCAAATAAGAAAACAAGTTTTCAATAGAGTGTTATTAAAGAAATATAGAAATGGTTTGAATTCTTGTTTGTGAGGGAGCATATGGCTGGAACAAATAATGAGAGTAAAAATTATCGAATTTTAAGTATTCATGATCGGCTTAATCGAGGAGAAGTAATCAACAAAAAGGATGCGGCAAAACGTTATGCGGTTGATGAACGAACAATTCAACGGGATATCGCAGATTTAAAGATTTTTCTTGAAAAAGATTTTTCGCAAAGAGAAATAGTGTATGATCGTCAGCAATGTGGTTATGTAATTAAACAGCGTGGAGAAATATCATTTTCAGACAGTGATATCTTTTCTGTGTGTAAAATCTTACTTGATTCCCGAGCTTTTTCTAAAGTTGATATGAAAAGAATTTTGGATACCCTTGTGATGCAGTGCGACGATAGGAAAAGCATTGCTGAAATGATTGCTAATGAACGTTTTTATTACACACCACCAAAACATGATAAGTCGATTATTGATGATATTTGGAAGATTAGTCAAAGTATTCGACATCAAAATATTGTTAATATTGAATATGAGAAGCAAGATGGAACTATCAGTAAATACGCTATTAATCCAGTAGGTCTGGTGTTCAATGAATATTATTTTTATTTAATCGGAGAAAAGAATGGATTAGATAATCCTATTTCACAAGTATATCGGGTGGATCGCTTAAAAAAATTCGAGGTTACTGAAGATTGTTTTGATAAGAGTGAAAAAGACCGTTTCAAAGAAGGCGAGTTTAGAAAACGTGTACAATTTATGTATACAGGAGCGCTTAAAAAAATCACCTTTAAATTCTGGGGGGATTCACTGGAAGCTGTTTTGGATCGGTTACCTACAGCTAAAGTTATCAATCAATCAGGAAAAGAAAGTATCATTGAGGCTGAAGTTTATGGTGAAGGGGTAAAAAGATGGCTTTTGTCCCAATGCGAATATTTAGAAGTCTTGAAACCGCAAAATTATCGAGATGAGGTTTTGGAAACGCTAAAAAAAATGAGATCAAATTATAGATGAGAATTCCATTAATAATAACGGTATATAAATGTTTGTAATTAAGTTTAAGAAGCTAATTTGATAATTAAATATGTTTATTTTAAGGAGACGGTAAATTATGAATTCGGAAGAATTAATAAAAAACAAACTAACAAATCTGAAAAAAGAATATCAAGCGAAAATTAATGTAGAAATTGAATCAATTGAACAAAAGCGCCGAACAACGGCTTCCAGTTCAAGCATTTTTGGAAAAATCAAAGCAACGGGAAATGCAGCTCTTGAAAAAGGGCAAAAAGAATTGGTAAAACGGAATTATCCGAATGTAACGATTGTTCCCGATATTTCAGAACAAATGTTAATAAACATATCAAAACTCTTAGAAAAGCAAGTCGATCCAAAATTAATTATTGGGATTATAGATACGTCATTACTTCATAACGGTACTAAAGGTTATGTTTTTACAGGCGAAAAAATATGTCTAATACAAGGTGAAAACAAAGAAGTGATTGAGTTAGCGAACATATGTAATGTTAAAATGAATAAAATTAACATTAATGATGGTAAAGATGGTTTAGATCCTCGGTATGAAGATGTTATTTGCATTTCATTTAATGATAAAGAAGATTCTGTGATTCGAACATTTCCTCTTGAACCTATTTTTGATATTTTAAAAACAATTTATGAAGAAACAACTGAATTTGAAGAAACTGACCAACGAATAAAACAAGAAAGTTTAAGTGACATTGGAAAAATGAACTTTGTAAAAATTGCAGTTAATTATTTAATCGCTGATGATGGAGTGATTGACCCAAATGAGTACGCCTCATTAGTTTCGTTAATTTCAACATTCGATTTTGATAAAAATCAAACTGATGAGCTTCGCGAATATAGATTGAAAAGTAGCGATTTTCCCCAAACTACAGACTTGATTGATGGATTGATGAAAGAAGTCCCTGCTGGGAGTCGAGAGGCTATTAGTTTAAATTTGATTTATAGTTTACTTTCACTTAGAAAAGAAACAGTGGGGAATTGGGGAGATGATTTGATACTAAATGAAATTCAAATGTATTTGGAAATTTCAACAAGCAAAATACAGTTTTTGGTAAATGAGATTTTGAATGAAATACGAATTGAAAAGGAACGTTTATCGGATGACAAAATAAAGGAGATTGCTAGTAATACTTTAGCAGCAGGTTCAGCAGTTGGCATACCGTTTGCTGCACTGGCAGCGACAGGAGTAATCACAGGATGGGGCGGCCTTTCAGGTGGATTGTTTGCATTAGCTTTCGCTTCAACAGGTGGTATTATTGTAGGAGTAACAGCAATCAGTGCTGCAAGCTTTGGTGCTTACAAAGGTGTCAAATATCTTACTGGGGGGAACTCAACAGAAAAATACTTATATCGACAGGCAAAATTACAGGCATCATTAATGGTTCAACAAAAAACGACTAACATGTTGTTACAAGATATCAATTGGATAACGGATGAGTTAGAGGGTGTGATTACTTTAAGTGATCAAGTTGTTGGAGAAAACAGGAAAATACAGCTCGAGTTTGATCAATTAAAAAACTATATTAGAAAAATGCATAATGTTTCAAGTGCAGCAAAGGTATCAGAAGAAAAGCGGATTTATGAAGAAAAAGAATTATTGTTAACAAAAATACCGAATAAGTTAGACGTCGTCAAGCTTGAAATGCTGGGAGAAAAATCTGTTGATTGGGATAAATTTTCTAGTCTTATTTACAATGTATTTGAAGAAATTGGAGGTGAATGGATGCTGAAAATGAATATGCGAGTAGAAGACTACAATGCCGCATTAAATATACTTACGGATATGGGATACTTCAAAACATCAGCAGGATTCGAAAGTACCGCCAAGCTAGGTTTTCAAAAAATAAGAGATACAGTAGGATGTTAAGATGATAAGTAAAAAAATATCAACGGAGTTGCTAAACGAAATAGCCGAATTGCATGCTGTTAGTAATCACCAGATGAATAAGGCCACTATGCATTTGGACAGAGATTCTGAATTATTAAAACAAACTAAAGAAGAACTAAGATTCACTTTAGATAATAGCAAGTGCGATGATAACGCAGCATTTATTGCTTCTTTAAATGAGATTGAAGTCAATATTCAAGCTGATATTGTATTTGATTCGGGCATGTTTAAAGAAATAGATATGATTTTGAACGAAAATAATAATCTTAATCAAGAAAATATACTTGTAAGAGAATTAGAATCACCTGAAAAAATTGAAGTTTTTTCTGAAGTAGATGATTGGTCTAAAATGTTTAATGAAGCAAGAATTTATGGAGAAAAAAATCAAATAGATTTAAAAAATCCTTATGACAATTTATTCTCCGCCTATGCAAATATGGAAATCCGTCATAAGTTGATTGATGAATTGGAGTTATCACATTTGGATAAGTCAGACTATGCTATTGCAGCAGGAGCTGGAATTTTGGCTGGTATAGTTGATGCAGTATTTGTTGGAACGATTGGCAAAGGTGGAGACGTTTCAAAATTGCAAGGTTGGACCGATGATCAATATGAAAAAATAGTTAGTACATTTGCAAGCAACGCAAGCGCTGCTGACCAAATAAATAAATTAGATAAGAATAAATTGGGAGGAAAGGAATACGACGAGGCAAAAAAACGTATTTTAAAAAGCGTAAGAGAGAAGTCGCATTCAACAAATGTATCATATTTGGAAGATAGGTTTAAAGTATTATATGACACTACTGGGGGGAGAAATTCAAAATTAGCTAGCGGGGGTGTTGTTAGTGGAATGAATACAGGTAATCATCATATACTGTCTTTAGCTCATGATCCTGGGCCTTTAGGGCTTGTTTTTTCGGTTATAGATCAATTAACTGGAAAAGCTACATTTATTGAAAATGGAAAGATCATCCGCGAAGCAACTCAAAATCTTAACGCCATAAATGGTGAGGAAGTAAAAGGAATAATTGATGCAGTTCATAACTGGTTTGGACATTGCTTATCAGATGTTTCTGGTTCAAGTAGCAGTAAATACCGTGGTTCTGGGTTACCAGCTCCATTTTATGCAATCTTTCAGAAATTTCAATTTGGATCAATTCCTATTGATAATAAAGGAGCAACCGTTACTATAGCGCAGCTGACAGAAAAAATGTACAGAGAAGGATATGATTGCAGAGCGTTTACAACACAACTTATACCAGTATTAATCTATGAAGCGATTAACCGAATATTCTGGTTTTTAAAAAAGCATTTCTATTTAGGAAATACTGTCAAGGAAAGTTTGCCTTTTGGCAACGACAAAGACTTGCAACGGATGTTATTTGTTTCTGCAACATCGTTTACTGCAATTGATATAGGTCATGCTTCTGTAAAATCAATAAATATGGAGCCATTAACTTTTTTTATGACGTTGAATTATCCCGGTTTAATAAATTTTGGTTTTAAGTCCATCCAAATTATCAGAAATCAAACACAGCATATTCAAAACATGGATAGGATTGATGCTGATATACAATCTGAGTGGGATAGAATAATATTAGAAGGTTGAAGTTGAAATTATTCAAAAAATTAAGATTATATAATATTAAGGGGATATTCATTATAGAAATTGAATAAACTGTTTGTTGGTAAAGTATAAAGTAATGTACGTGGGGTGGGTGGAGTTAAAAATCTTGGTTGAAATTACTGGAAATTTCTGATATAGTGATAACGATCATAGAATTTGTTGGGGGGGCTCTTGATAGTAACGCACCTTCTCCGCCACCAAGAACAACGCATCAACATTGATGTTAGATAGAACCTGTTACGAAAGTAGCAGGTTTTTTTAGTTGCGAAAAAAAGAAAAGATAAGCGTCTTTTAGTGATTATCTAGTATTTTGTCCGTTGTGATTATATAATAAGAATAAAACAGTATGAGGTATGACTGATGAAAAAGAAATTAGCCTGGTTGTTGGCATTATGTACAGTATTCACACTCGCTGCCGGCTGCACTCAAACCGAAAAAAAATCAGCTAATGCAGAAAGTGATATTTATGTTGGCTATATGACCGATGCCGACCAATTCATCGATGTCCCGAATCTGCGTCAATATGGTGATTATACCTGTGGCACAACCTGTGTGCAGATGTTGATGAATTACCTTTATCCGCAGATTGGCGATAAAAATCTCTCAACCTACGAACATGATCTGGGAACAACCCCAGCGGATGGCACGACGCCGCAGCAGATTTATGACTATTTTAAAGCACAAGGGGTTGATGTTGAGAGAAAAAAGCAGATTACGATGGAAGAACTGGTTTCCTTGATTGATGCTGGTGATCCGGTGATGATGTGCATTCAGGCCTGGAGTGATGAGTATAACACAACCGATCCCAATGGAGCGGATCACGCATATCTTGCTGATGGGCACTGGGTGATTTGTGTCGGGTATAAAAAGACCGCGGATGGGTATCAGTTCTATTTTAATGATCCTGCCTGCGTCGGTCATTGTCTGATGTCGCAGCGTGATCTTGAGAGTCGGTGGATTGATATGGATGGAGCCGGAACGATCTACAAACACTTTGGATTTGTTATAAAAGGTACGACCGAATTTAATGATGATGGGGTGTTCTACCTCGATTAAAAAGATTTCCATTATATAGTTAGTGGCCCTGTCAGTTATAAAAGGTTGACAGGGAACTGGGAACTACTTTTACTATCATCACCCATGACCGGCGGGTTGCAGAAAAAGCAGACCGTATTGTTGAAATTTTAGATGGTCGCATTTCTCAGGACATCGTGAAATGATGTAAACATGAAGTATTAAGTAATCAGCTATATTTATAGTTAACAAGTTTGGTTAAAGAATTTGAGTAGAATATTGACTCGCTGATATCCAATTCGAGGGGATAGATTTCCCTGGCTTTTTCCAGAGGTAATAAACGTTCAAATCTTGTCAAACAAAATGAGTTGTGATTGAAATAATTTTATTGAAAATAAATAATCGAAAGAGTATAATCCAAATTAAAGGAATTTTCAAAAAGAAGTATGGAAAGAATAGCGAAGCAATGGTAATAAAAAATTTGAAAGTGAGTACTGAATGAAAAAGGGAATGAAAAGAGGGGTGAGTCTAGTTATTGCCATGTTGATGATAATAAGTATGATGCCTTTCAGTGTGTTGGCAGAGGATTTAAAAACTTTGAATGAGGAAATAGTTAACCAGGATAGTCTGGGTGGTGACAATCCAACAGTATCGACCGATAGCTTGGAAACGGTAAACCCTACCCAAGTAATAGAGACATTTGAAAGCGAGGATTATTTAAGCCAGGAAGAATCAGTAAAGGCAATTCATAAACCGGCAAATTGGTTTGAAAGCAAAATAGAGGGCCAGAAAAATCAAACAGGAACTGATCAAATAACAACAAGTTATAATAATACATTAAAAGTTGAAATAGATCAGACTCAGAAAGCAACTCAAACGATTCAGACAAGTGCAGTGGAAAATGGATTTGAATATATCGGCTACAATGATGGCGTTAGCATTTCTCGATATACTGGAGCAGGAGTTAACGTTATTGTTCCCGAAACTTTAGGTGGGAAAAAAGTGTTGATGATAGGGGAGGGGGCTTTCTATAATAACAGAACATTACAAAGCATCAGCCTGCCAAGCGGAGTAACAACTATTGGTCGAGGTGCTTTTTGTTGGTGTGAGAATTTAACAACGATTGCCTTCCCTAATGCCTTGACAGTCATTGGGGAAGGAGCCTTTTTGGGTTGTACATCATTAACAGATATTACTTTACCCGACGGTGTGACAGCCATCGAATCCAGCGCTTTTGCAGGATGTACATCGCTAACAAGTATGATTATACCAAACGCGGTTTCTGCCATTAGTGATGGAACTTTTGCCAATTGTGAATCGCTAAAAGATATTACTTTATCCAACAGGCTCACAACCATTGGAATGTATTCATTTCAGTTGTGCACAAGTTTAACCGGCATTACACTGCCAGATACTGTTGTATCAATTGGGGAGGCGGCCTTTAATCAATGCAGCGAAATAACGAATGTCACATTACCTGACAGTGTAACAATCATCGGTGATAGTGCTTTTGATGGGTGCAGTGGATTAACCGGTATTACCCTTTCAAAGGGTCTTACTTCTCTTAGCAATGGTTTATTTTATGACTGCATCAGCTTAACCAGCATCGTATTACCAAATAATATCACCACTATTGGTGAAAGTGTTTTTGAAGGATGCAATAAGTTAACGACTATTACATTGCCGAGTAATATTACAGCTATTGGAGATAGAGCTTTTCTGCAGTGCTTGTCATTAACAAATATTATTCTTCCAAATGGTGTGATATCGATAGGTGTTGATGCTTTTAATTCTTGTGGATGGCTAACAAGTATCACAATACCAGATAGTGTCACAACCATTAGCGACAGGATGTTTTATGAATGTGAGCGGTTAACAAGTATCATAATACCAAATAGTGTCACAACAATTGGCACATCTGCTTTTGCTAGGTGTAAAGCATTAAAAAGCATAACCCTTCCGGAGAATATCACAACCATCAGCGATCTGGCCTTTTCGGAGGACTATGAGTTGACAAATATACTAATACCAAATGGCGTCACAAGAATTGGTAATGATGCATTTCATGAGTGTACGTCGTTAAAAAACATGGTGTTGCCGAATAGTCTCATATCAATTGACGACAATGCTTTTACAGGTTGTGTTGGATTAACGAGTATATCAATCCCGAATGGTGTAAAGTCTATTGGACATGGCAGCTTTGCATATTGTTTCAGTTTAAAAAGCATGGTGTTGCCGAATAGTCTCACATCGATTGGATTCGGTGCTTTTATGGGGTGTAGTGAATTAACAAGCATTACGATTCCTAATAATGTTACTGCCATCAAAGTATATACGTTCGACAGCTGTGAAAAGCTTATTAAAATTGCGATCCCACCAAATGTAACAACTATTGAAGACGACGCATTTAAAAACACCAACAATATAACGTTTTATGGTGCAAAAAATTCTTTTGCTGAAGCATATGCAATTAAAAACAACATACCATTTATAATTGATGAGAGCATTATAGATATAAACAGCTTCACAACAGATAAGGCATCAGAACAATATGTGAATACAGAAATAAAATTAGACGCAAAAGTAACTGGTGGAATTGCTCCTTATCAATATAAATTCTATTACAAGTTGGGGCCGGATACAACTGTTATTCAGGAATACGGAGTAACAAATACTGCAACTTTTAAGCCAGCAAATGCGGGGAACTACACCTTATATGTTGATGTAAAAGATGCTGATGGTAACGTAGTAACTAAAAGTATTGAGAATTATAGCGTAATTTTTAAGTGCACTTACCAAACTCATGTTCAAAATGTTGGTTGGCAGGGATGGAAAAACGGCGGTGAGATGAGTGGAACCTCAGGAAAATCCTATCGTCTTGAAGGGATTGAAATCAATGTTGATAATCTTGGATATGACATCGGCGTTGACTATCAAACCCAGATTGAGAATCTCGGATGGCAAGGCTTTAAAAGCAATGGTGACATGAGCGGAACCTCCGGAAAAGGTTTGCGATTGGAAGCCATTCAAATAAAACTCACTGGAGCCGATGCGGATAAATGCGATATCTATTATCAGGTTCACGCCCAAAATTATGGTTGGCTCGGATGGGCAAAAAATAGTGAAAGTGCAGGAACAGAAGGCTTTGGGTATCGTCTGGAAGCCATCAAAATTGTGGTGGTTCCAAAAGGAGATCCAGCCCCAGGAACAACGGATCAACCCTTTGCTAAGAATGTCTATTGTAGTTATCAGACTCAGATCCAGAATATTGGCTGGCAGGGATGGATGTCAAAAGGCGACGTCAGTGGAACTAATGGAAAGGGTCTGCGATTGGAAGGTATCGAAATTAAAACCAGTGATCCGGCAAACCTGGGTATTGACTATCAAACCCAAGTGGAAAACATCGGATGGCAGGGTTTTAAAAGTAACGGCGAAATGAGCGGAACTTCAGGACAATCCCTGCGCCTGGAAGCCATTCAAATGAAACTTACCGGTGTTGATGCGGATAAGTATGATCTTTACTATCAAGTCCATGCCCAAAACTACGGTTGGCTGGGTTGGGCGGAAAATGGCGAAAGTGCAGGAACCGAAGGGTTTGGATATCGTCTGGAAGCAATTAAAATTGTCGTGGTACCGAAAGGATCAGCAGCACCAGGCTCAACGATACAACCATTTGTAAAAAAATAAGGATTCCAATCTTAATGTATCCAGAAGGCTCTAGAATTAGTATATAGATATCTCAAAAATTAAAAACTATTGAAAAAGAGATGAATCGTATTAATTAATTTTTAGGCGTAATTGCCAATAGTAATGCACCTTCTCCGCAACCATGAACTACGCATCAAATATGATGTTAGATAGAACCTGTTACGTAAAGTAGCAGGTTTTTCTGTTGAATAAAAAGGATTTAAGGCATATAATCGACAATAACATGATAGAGTTTGGGAAAAATCAGACAACAAGAGAAACAGCATCAAAGAAAACTAAATGTTAAGAGGAGAAAAAATGAAGCGTTTCTTAAAAAGAGAAGTTGTAATCCTATTTACTTTATTAATAATTGGTGGATTGGTACCGGCTGGGGGTTCAGCAGCTACAATAAGTCCTGGTGTATCCTATCAGACCCAAATTGAAAACATTGGCTGGGAAGTCGATGCCGGCATTGGACTAAGAAGCAATGGCGAGGTGAGCGGAACATCTGGTCAGGGTCTGCGCTTAGAAGGCATTAAGATTAATCTGGATCAGCAGGGCTATGATCTGGGGGTATCCTATCAGACCCATATCCAGAATGTAGGCTGGGAAGCCGATACCGACAGAGGCTGGAAAAACGATGGCGCCATGAGTGGTACCGAAGGTCAGGCACTGCGGCTGGAAGCCATTCAAATCAAGCTGACCGGTGCCGATGCCAATCAATTTGACATCTATTATCAGGTACATGCGCAGAATATTGGCTGGATGGGCTGGGCTAAGAACGGCGAAAGTGCAGGAACAGCCAGATATGGTTATCGCCTGGAAGCCATCAAAATCGTGGTTGTTCCCAAAGATCAGGATCCACCAACGTTAACTACTGCCCCGGCTTTTATAACCTACCCTGGGGTGTCGTATCAGACTCAAATTGAAAACATTGGTTGGGAAGTTGCCGCCGGTATTGGGGTGCGAAGCAATGGCGAGGCCAGCGGAACATCTGGACAAAGTCTGCGGCTGGAAGGCATTAAAATTAATCCGGATACCCAGGGCTTTAATTTCGGGATTTCCTATCAGACCCACATTCAGGATATCGGTTGGGAAGCGGACACGGGCAGGGGCTGGAAAAGCGATGGTGTTATGAGCGGAACCCAGGGCGAATCCAAACGTCTGGAAGCCATTCAAATTAAGCTGACGGGTACTGATGCCAATCAATTTGACATCTATTATCAGGTTCATGCCCAAAACTTTGGCTGGATGGGCTGGGCGAAAAACGGCGAAAGTGCAGGTACCGCCGGATATGGTTATCGTCTTGAAGCGATTAGAATTATGCTCGTACCTAAAGATCAAGGGGCACCTTCCGCATCAATGGTTCCGGCATTTTCAGATAAGAAAAATAGTACCGTTGAGGGAAATTTATTTATCAGATCAACCGCCGCTGATTTTGATGCTGCCGATGCCGGTTTTGACAATGTTGAAATTTCAAATAACGGAGATGGCGCAATCGTGCTTAAATCAGGTGTCCAAAGTGGTGTTTATACCGCCAATAGTTTAACGACCAGTCCGTTTAATAAACTGGTGCTTTCCTGGGATAGTGATACGCCTACCGGAACGACGATTCAGGTTCAGGCCCGGGTGGCATTGACGGCCAATGGACAGTGGTCCAATTGGCTGACCTGGGGGACCTGGGGAACATCAATAAAAAGCGGGTCCGGTGGAAGTTTGACCGATGACGCGGTGGCAGGTGTTGATGTGGATACCCTGGTAGTAAAGAGTGGACAGACTGCCAATAAAATTCAATATCGGGTTATCTTACATTCGGATCAATCCGACGTAACACCGACGCTCCGGTTAGTCTCAGGAGCATTGCGAAATACGAGTCAGGGGATTACTAAGGTCTTTACAGATAATCCGGATTTGTCAAATCTCAGGGTTCTTGATGTACCGAAGCTATCACAGATGATCAGAGATCCGGCCATCGCAGATTCGATTTGCAGTCCCACTAGTATTGCCATGGTGTTGAATTATTATGGAATCCAACTAACACCCGAACAGGTCGCCTGGGGTGTATACGATTATGATTATGAGGACTTTGGAAATTGGCCCTTCAATACGGCTTATGCAGGAAGTCTTGGCTATCGTGCTTACGTCGATTATTCAACGATTGACGGCCTGAAACGAGAAATTGCCAATGGACATCCCGCCATCGCAGCGGTGGCCTATAAAAACAGTGCCAATGTCAGTGGCAATCTACCGGTGATCGACGGAGCCCCGATTGCATCAACCAACGGTCATCTGATTGTCGTTTGTGGTTTTACCAACGAAAATGGCATCGACTATATTATTATCAACGACCCGGCTGCTGCTAGTAATGCCGGCGTTAGAGTCAAGTATCGGCTTGATCAATTTCAAAATGCCTGGGCAGAGTCCGGCAATATTACCTATATCATTCATCAAAATGAAAATTGAGAAGGTTGCAGAAGCTTCTTCATCGCCATCCGCAATGACGCATTGGTAATTAATATTGAAAAGAACCGGTTGCTTACGATCGGTTCTTTTTATTGGCAAGGACCTAAGCAATGCGATGGTATAAAAGCAGAATAAAAGTGAATAAAAACCAAACGCCTCCTCAGTCTTGAGGGGGCGTTTGATATTACTTGAAAGCTGTTTTAATTTTGGGCATTTACGTAGCTGTTAAAGATTCCCTTTGACTGGGCAATGGCCTGCATATAGTTTTGTAAGTGATTAAGTGGATATTGGGTATAGCTCATTTTTACATTTCCGCCAGCAGCCAACATTTTTTCGTAGGCGTTCTCGGTTACCGAAGCCGGAATCAATCCATCCTCGGACGAGGTCAGAAAGGTGACTGGCATTTGGGGAACCCAATCATCGGTATTATTGGCAGCAATGTTTTGTGAGACATCGCCATCTTTTGCACTGGCCAGGAAAGCAGATGTGAACATGTTGTCTGTTGCTTTGGGGTAATTGGAAGCCAGGATGATCAGTGGGGTTGTGGGATTTTTAAAGTTCTTTTCAACACGGGCGTCATAGGGTTTGTTAAAAATAGTATCCATTGCTCCCCAATTATAAATTTGTTGATAGGCATAAACCGCTTTGGCACAAACCAGACTTCCGCCCGGTCGGCCATCCATTATAACACCTCCTGGGGTTTCGAGAAAGTTATTCATTGCAGCATTCATGTTGTAGGGGCCTTCCATAAATACTGCGGCGGTAACCGGATACTGGGGATAGTTGTTCTGAATTAATTCAGCAAGCGCCGAGACGGCCTGGCCTCCTTCTGAATAACCTGACAAAAAGAGTTGGCCATTGGTGGACAGTTTTAATTGTTCCAATAAATGCTGGGTAGCAATTAAGATGTCCACACCATTGGCGGCTTCACTGTCGGCGTATAAATATTCACTGGGATATTTCAGGCAATTTGGCTGTCCGTTACCGACATAGTCAGAAATGGCTACCACATATCCGTCGCTGGCAAAGGCCCCGGCTAAAGTATTGGATTCCCCGGAAGATTTTTGGATACTGACACTGGGAGCAGTGCCATTGGTCATGATCGTTGCGTGTTGATAAATAAGTAAAGGCATAGCAGTGGAATCGGTTTTTTCGGGGATCAGAACGACTCCGGAACAGGGAATCTTTTCACCAGCATGATTAAGGGTAACGTATTCGATAATATAGGCATTCACTGGGTAGTCCGGTGAACCTAGCTGTGCCAGAGACCATTGGGCCGATTCCTTGGTGGTGCTTTTCCCTAATTTTTGAAGAAAACTGGTTGAGTCGGCGGTTGAGAAGGTCTGATAAAACTCATTAAACAAGAGATCTCCACGGGTAGCAGTGCTGACATCGTAGGTTGCCCTGGCCTCAATGGTTTTTAGTTCTTTGCCAGAAATAGTATGAAGTATAAAAACTAGGAAAGAAACGGCAATGAGCAACAAAAACAATTGAAAAAAAATCTTTTTCGTAGATTTCATAGTTTCCTCACAGTGGCATAAATTGACCTCGAAATCCGTGGTCGAACCAATAATGTTATTCTACAGTAACTAATCATAGGTTGCAATAGATTTTCCTTTAATGAATCGATCGTCAAAAAGAATTATCTGGCAGAACAAACCCAAATAAATATCAGGCTGGTTCTATTTTTCATAGCTAAAATAAGTTAACCATCTTTTAATAAATATGTTATGATATTGTTGAAAATCCATAAATCCAGGGAGGTGTTGCTATGTACAATAACGGTATTGTGAACTATAAAAATTACAATAGTGTTGAAAAAAATCTGAAAAATGTACTGAATTTAGCAAATACCAGTCAAAATGCAAAAGCTGTTGAGGAAGAAATATATTATAATACCGCCAAAAATGTCGGGCGCAGCCTAAATGTAACGGATTACAACAGCTTATCGGAAAAGATCATCGAATTGGGAATTGGGCAAATTGTCATTACTAATATGTCAGATGAAATAATTGTCTTTCGTCTCTATGACTGTTTTACCTGTAGTGAGATGGAGAATATTGGCAAACCGTTATGTTATTTTGAAGCCGGGATTTTGGCTGGTGCAGTCAGTACTATCAGCAAACAGGACATGGATGCGGTTGAGGTGAAGTGTAACGCATTGGGTGATGTATATTGCGAATTTGAAGTAACCAAAGCCATTAATGATAAAAAGAGCTTCAACGAAGATAGTGATTATGGGAAAACTGATATTAATATGCTTTACTTAACGATCAACTCATTGAAGTTAGCAAAAAGTAAAAACCAGATGCAATCTCAAAGTCAGCGTTCGTCCCAAGATAATAAAAAATTGAATGATGCCCTTGAAAATGCCTTGGAAGCTGACAATTTCAATCAAAATATCATCGACAGCATCCCCAATTACTTGGCTGTTATTGACAGTGGGGGGATGGTTGTGCGGATCAATAAAAAATACCAGGAATTTTTAGCTTCAGCTTTCAAAAAAGACACGAACATCATTGCGCTGTCGTGGGAGTCAAAATATACCGAGGTGCTGGCTACCGGAGAGCCCGCTATTTGGCAACAGATGATTTCCGATAAGGAACATATCATCTTTGAAAGCCCCATTTTAGAAGCACAGGCAGTGTTAAGACAGGTAATCCCGGTGGAGTCTGATTTTATAAAACTACTTCTGGATAAAATATCAGATTTAGAAGAACGGATTGATTCTAAAAATAAAACTGGAGATCAGGAGACGGCCAAACTTTGCGACCCAAACATCATTGTCGACAGTCATGAAATGATTGAGCTGGTGAATTATATCAAGAAAGTATCAAAAACCGATGCTTCTGTTTTAATGAGAGGGGAAAGTGGGACTGGCAAAACAATGTTTGCCGAAATAGTCCATCAGGAGAGCCCCAGAAGGCATAAACCATTTATTTATATCGATTGTACCACAATCCCGAAGAATTTCTTTGAAACCGAACTTTTTGGCTATGAACCCGGCGCTTTTACGGGGGCAAATAAGAATGGAAAAGTTGGAAAACTGGAAATGGCTCAGGGCGGGACCGTTTTTTTAGACGAAATTGCTGAGATTCCAATTGAAATACAATCGAAGTTACTCCGCTTTCTACAGGAAAAAAAGTTTGAAAAAATGGGATCGGTCACGACTAAAAAAGTTGATGCCAGGGTCATCGCGGCAACCAGCCAGAACTTGGAAGAAATGATGCAGGCGGGTTTATTTAGAAAAGATCTCTACTATCGGCTTAATGTCATCAATGTGATGCTGCCGCCACTCCGACACCGGCGTCAGGAAATTCCCGGACTCGTTGACAAAATACTCGCCAATGTCAGTAAAGAAACAGGAACAGCATTGAAGAAAATTGATGAAGCTGGGATTCAGGAATTAATGAATTATAATTGGCCTGGTAATGTCAGAGAATTAGAAAATCTGCTAAAAAGACTGACATTTTTAGTTGATGAAAAAGTCATTCCAAATGATGCTATTTTAAAAGAGCTAAATATCGCAGAAACGGAAAATGGTTTCCATTCTGTTTTATCTAAAAGTGAGATAAGCGAAAATGAAAAAGATCTAATCATCAGGGTGATTAAAAACTGTAACAATAACAAGTCGGATGCCGCTGAAAAACTTGGGATCACCCGGCAAACCCTTTATAATAAAATTAAAAAGTATAAGATAACGTGATTGCTTTTTTGTTTGCGCATTTGCTTGTGTCAAAAAAAGTGTAAAGATTTATTTGACAGTGTAAAAATATTAGACACTGTCAAGCACGATAGAACTCTAAAATCCGCCTAAATAGTGAGTAGGTGGATTTTGTTTTTTTGGCATAAAACTTGCTATATATTATGTTAAATAAAATTTCTTTGAAAAGGAAGAGTGATAGAGTATGAGTTTGACAGATTTAATTTATGCTGGTTCAAATGCAGTTGCAGGTTTAACAGAAGGCGCTGTTAATGATGCCATTGCCAAATATGGTGAGGATCATGCAGTTGGATACCCGGATACGGCGTATTTCTTACCGATTATTTATGCGGCTACAGGCGTTAAGATTAAAACATTGGGAGATTTGCCAGCAGCAGTTGGCATTCTAAAAAGCTTAATTACCAATAAAGACGATTTGGGCGAAGCGTTAAATGCCGGACTGGCTACCGCCGTCGGGGCAGAAATTATTGAAGCGATCCGTTATTTAGATGGTGATCCCTATGCCAACGATTCGGGAATTGGTTTTGTCGCCGATCCGATCATTCGTTCGTTGGGTGTGCCCTTAGTAACTGGCGATATCCCTGGAATCGCCGTTCTTTTAGGGGAATCATCCGATCCGGCTGCTTTGGCTGCCATTGTTAAAGATTATCAGGAAAAAGGGTTACTGACCTTTATGGTTGGGAATATCATCGAGCAGGCGTTGGAAGCCGGTGTGAAAATGGGACTCGAATACCGGGTCATTCCATTAGGGCATGAAGTGACCTCGGTTATTCATGTTGTCTCCGTCGCCATTCGGGCCGCTTTGATTTTCGGTGGCATCGAACCCGGTAAATTACCTGAATTCCTGACTTATACCAAAGAACGGGTACCAGCCTTTGTTAATACCTTTGGTGAATTAAATGAAGTGATTGTTTCGGTTGGCGCTGGTGCGATTGCGCTGGGATTCCCGGTTATTGCCGACGTTCCGGTACCAGAAGTACCCGGCGCATTAATGACCCAGGCTGATCATGCCAAAACAGTTGAATTCTCATTAGAAGCAAGAGAAATCAAAATTAAAGTTACCAAAATTGATGTGCCCGTTTCGGTGGCATCAGCATTTGAAGGCGAACGGGTCCGTAAAGACACCATGTTTGCTGAATTTGGCGGTAATAAAACCGAGTGTTGGGAATTAGTGACAACTGGTGATCTCGCAGAAATGGAAGATCATAAAATTACCCTGATCGGTCCAGATATTGATGATGCTCAGTTTGCCAGTAGCGATGTCGTCCGTTTACCATTGGGAATCGTCGTGACGGTTGGTGGCAAAGCGATGCAAAAAGATTTCGAAACCGTTCTCGAACGACGGATTCACTATTTTACCAACTACATTGACGGTGCCATGCATGTGGGGCAACGAAACATTGCCTGGATCCGCTTGACCAAAGAAGCCTTTGAAAAAGGTTTCCGGTTAAAACACATCGGTGAAGTGCTGTACGCAAAAATGCGATCAGACTTTGAAAAGGTTGTTGATAAATGCGAAATCACCATTTACACCAATGCCGAAGATGTTAAACGTCTGGGCGAAGAACTGGTTAAACCTATTTATGCCGAACGTGATGCTCGCATGAATGCCTTAACCGATGCTAGCGTCGACGAATTTTATACCTGTTTATTATGTCAGTCATTTGCACCAAGTCATGTTTGCGTGGTCACACCAGAACGTTTAGGTCTGTGTGGTGCGGTATCATGGCTGGATGCCAAAGCCACCAAAGAACTGGACCCACTGGGACCAAATCAACCAATTGTTAAAGGTGAAGCCATTGACGAACGTCTGGGCATCTGGACTTCCGTTAATGAAGTGGTCAATGCCGCATCACAAGGTGCTGTTGAAAAAGTAACCCTGTATTCCATTTTGGAAGATCCAATGACTTCCTGTGGATGCTTTGAGTGTATCTGTGGGATCATGCCAGAAGCAAATGGCGTCATCATTGTTAATCGGGAATTCGGCGAAACCTCGCCGGTCGGAATGACCTTTGGTGAGCTGGCTTCAATGACCGGTGGTGGCGTTCAAACCCCTGGCTTTATGGGTCATGGCCGTTTTTTAATCGGTTCTAAAAAATTCATGTCAGCGGAAGGTGGTTTAACTCGAATCGTCTGGATGCCAAAAGAATTGAAAGATGATGTGGCGGAACGTTTAAACAAAGCCGTATTCGAAATGACCGGCATTGAGAACTTCGCCGATATGGTCTGCGACGAAAGTATCGCTACTGACTCCGAAGCGGTATTGGAATTCCTGGAATCAAAAGGTCATCCCGCATTGGATATGGACCAAATTATGTAATGAATTTTCAACTTTGTTGGAAATATTAAAACTAAACACAGAACCTCAACCTGATCTGATCAGACTTTCAAAAGTCAGCTAAAAAAATAGCTGACTTTTTTTAGTTGGCACAGAAAAAGATGAAGCTCAGGTTGGATTCGAAGAAAACAATTGCTGATATGCTAACTTTCTTCACGCCAATAAACGCATTAATGTGATATAATTTTTACATTAAATATTGTTGGAAGGGAATGAAACAATGAAAAGAACTTTTGCTCTGATTTTGGCAGTGTGCATCCTGTCGATCTCGCTTTCTGGTTGTACCGGAAAACCTACCGCTGCAACAACCAAAACTGATGGTTGGCAAACCGTAACGGATGCCTACGTTTACTGTCTGCCCCTTGTCCTGGTGAATGAAACAATGGTAGCGATGACGAATACCGTTGACCCCAGCAATACCAGGGCGCCGATCAATCAACTGATTCACGCTAAAGGCCTGGCGACAGCTGCATCAAAAGATATTGTTACCCCCAATGTCGATACCGTTTATTCTCAGGCTTTTCTGGATCTTAATGAAACGGCGATGGTCTATGTCAAACCCAAAACGGACCGCTTCTGTTCAGTCGAAGTTATGGATGCGTATACCAATGCGGTGTCCATTCTCGGTTCAGGCGGTGATACTCAGGATCAGCAGACGTATCTGTTTACCGGCCCCAATTACAAGGGAACCGTACCTGACACGATGAAACAGGTTTCCCTGCCCACCAACCTGGCATGGATTCTGATCCGGGTTGTCTGCAACGGCGACGCCGATCTGGACAATGTCTATGCCGTTCAGAATCAGATGCAGCTGGTTCCATTAGATGCCTATCTCTCTGGTGAACCCTATACCCCGCCAACTGGCACTTATAATCCGGAAAACGATTTTGTGCCCATCACGTATGTCGATGCGATGACCCCTCAGGAATTTTTTGACAAAGCAAATCAGTTGATGGTCAACAATCCGCCAACAGCTGCGGATGCGCCGTTAATGAAAGCCTTAAGCAGTATTAATGTTGGGCCGGGATGCACATTTGACGCCGCTGTTCTGGGCGACAATGCAGCGGACCAGTGGAAAACGATGTTAACCAATCGCTCCAGCGATTTGGCGGCTGACTGCGCACCATTTTCCGTAGCGCTGGGCAGCTGGAGTTATTTCGGTGAACCGATTGCCGAGTTTGGGACCGAATACGAATTCCGGGCCTTGATCGCAATCAATGGTATTGCTGTAAATCCCGCCTCGGTGGCGATTTACCCAAAAGCATATAAGGACAGCGATGGTGAAACCCTAAATGGCAGCAATGCCTACACCATTCACTTTGATAAAGATGCTCTGCCGCCGACCCAGAAAAATGGATTCTGGTCGATCACCGCTTATAACAGCGATAATTTTCTGATTGATAATCCCTTGAATCGTTATTGTATCAATGACCGTAGCGGATTTACTTTGAATGAAGACGGCTCACTTGATATTCTGGTTCAGTCCAATGCGCCGGATCCATCCAAACAGAGCAATTGGCTTCCGGTTTCAACCGATGATTTCCATTTGTATCTGCGGATTTATCTGCCCCAGGAAACGGTTCTCAATGGTGGCTGGTCTGCCCCGGTGATTAAAAAAATGGTCTGATTGAATAAAAAAAAGTGCCATGATTCAGCATCAAGCTGGATTGCGGCACTTTTTTAGGAATCTTTATTCTGGTTTATCTTTTTTATGTTTATCGATGGTGTCATTGATATTGCCAGCGATATCTTCGGTTATTTTTTCTACCTTGTCACCAAAATCTGTTGCTTTTCCCTCGAGTTCACCCTTTTTGGATTGAATTTTACCCTTTAATTCTAATTTCTCGTTGCCGGTAGCTTTTCCAACTGTTTCCTTAACGCCGCCGACAAACTTATCTTTGGTTGACTCGATTTTACCTTTTGTATTTGACATAATTAAAACCTGCTCTCTAAAAATATTTTTTAAAACTCATGTTACCTTCGTCGAATAAGACTGATTATAATTAGAATAACTGCAATTACAAGGAGAATATGAATAAACCCACCAAACGTATAAGAAGTTATAAACCCTAATAACCATAAAACCACAAGAACGCCTGCAATAGTCCAAAACATTTTTTTCACCCTTTCTTTTGTACTCAATTTTCATCATAATTAGACAAGGCCATCAACTTAGTCTGAACGATCCGGAATTGACGTATAATTACCGGTGTTCAGTATTTATAGCTCAGAAATTTGAGATAAAAATGCAAGAAATTTATTTTTGACCAGAATATTGCATTCTTGTTTATATATATACCCGATATATAGCTGCTTAAACATAAATCAATTCATGACTTAATCATGCAAAACGGGCGGTCAGCCCCGATGAATATGCTGATGTTTGCGTATTAACGTTTCTTATAAATTGTTTGGGGTAGTAAACAAGATTAAGGAATAGATTACTTTGAAACCGGAATTTGCTTTATCAGGGTTAATTTATTAGTAATTCAAAAAGAATGAGAGGTGTTCTCAATGGATAAAAACGGAACAATGATGCAGTACTTTGAATGGAATTTACCAGATGACGGCAAACATTGGCAACGCTTAAAAGAAGATGCCCAGCATTTAAAAGAAATCGGAATTAGCTTGGTTTGGATGCCTCCTGCCACAAAAGCGACGGGCACTAATGATGCGGGCTATGGTGTTTATGATTTATATGATTTAGGTGAATTTGATCAAAAGGGGGCCGTGCGGACAAAATATGGAACCAAAGCAGAATATCTGGCCGCGATTAAAGCCTTGCAGGATCAGGACATCTTAGCAATTGCTGATATTGTCTTAAATCATAAAGCGGGAGCCGATGAAACCGAACGGTTTCCGGTCTATGAAGTTGATCCGAATAATCGTCAGAAAAAAGTTTCCGAGGCCTATGACATTGAAGGCTGGACAAAATTCACATTTCCCGGGAGACAAGGTAAATACTCAGCCTTTCAATGGAATTGGACACATTTTTCAGGAACGGATTTTAATCAGGAAAATGGCAAGAAAGCAATTTATATGATTAAAGGAATTGCTAAAGGCTGGGCGGACAATGATGAAGTTGACATTGAATTTGGCAATTATGATTATTTGATGTATGCCGACGTGGATTATGAACATCCGGATGTCAAAGATGAGGTAAAACGTTGGGGTGAATGGTATATCAATGAAACTGGCGTTGATGGTTTTCGTTTGGATGCAGTCAAACATATTGAAGGCCAATTTATCGATGCGTTTATCAAAAATATCCGTGAAAAAAAGGGTGATGATTTTTATGCGGTCGGGGAATATTGGAAGAAAAATGATGAAACCCTGGAAAATTATATTGAGGAGACCGAGTGCAATGTGGCGTTATTCGACGTTTCTCTCCATATGAATTTTTCAAAGGCCAGCAAATCTGGAAACAGTTTTGATATGAGTAAAATATTTCATAATACATTGATGGAGAAAAATCCCACCAAAGCAGTAACCTTTGTGGATAATCATGATTCGCAACCATCACAAGCATTGGAATCATGGGTTGATGACTGGTTTAAGCCATTAGCGTATGGGATGATCTTATTGCGTGAAAATGGCCTGCCCTGTGTTTTTTATGGCGACTATTATGGGATTGCCGGCGAAAACCCGATTCACGGCAAACAGGATTTAATCGATCAATTATTAGCATTGCGGATCAACCGGGCCTATGGCAAACAAAACGATTATTTGGACCATTCCAATTGCATCGGCTGGACTCGTGAAGGTGACGAAAAAACCCCTGGGGGAATCGCCGTTTTATTAACAAATAGCGATGCCGGTTATAAAGATATGTATCTCGGAAAGCAACATGCCGGAAAAGACTATGTGGATCATTTAGGAAATCGTAACGAAACGGTGACCATTGATGCCGATGGATTGGGTACGTTTTTATGTGCACCGGGTTCTATTTCGGTTTGGGCAGAACCGATGACTAAGGGATAATGTGCCAGATAAGATCATGAAAAAAATTGAAGCGAACCGACTAAAAATAATAATTAAATGATAAAATAGGGGCAACCCCAAAATGGTTGTCCCTTTTTAAACGAGTTGAATAAATAAATAAACACAAATTCCATAAAATAAGGTAAACTATTCCTAAGATGGAGGTGTTAAAAACGGATGGTAAATAATGATTTTGGAACAAATAATAAAATCTTCATTGAAAATGAAGATAAGGCGAATCAATATGCTGCTAAATGTTTGACCATTGTTGCTGCGATTGTTGGCATTGTCTGGATTTTGAATTTTGTCAATTTTTTTATCATTTCGGACACGCTGATGAACATTGCAATGCCCATAAGTATTACTTTATTTCTATTGCCATCGTTGATGATTAAAGTGATCAGCGGCCCAAAGTGGTACCTGAAATATCTGATTATGGCATGTACCATCCTGGGAATGACCAGTCTTTCGACAATGATGACTTATCATACGGTCCTTGCCTGGATCTGTCCGTTATTGATTTCCTGCCACTATTATTCGAAAAAATTTACGGCATGGACTTTGGCGGGAAGTGTTATTTTTATGACCATTGCTATTTTTGCCGGACTTTATATTGGTTTATGGGATTCAAATATGATGGCTGAAATGGATGGGGTAGAAGAACGGGTGATTACCGCAAGCATTTTGATCCGAACATTTAAATTCTATTATTTGCCAAGGGTATTTACCCTAATAGCAGTAGCGCCAATTTGTGTTACCTTAATGGATCGTACGCGCGAGTTATTGAATAAACAGAAAAAAGATAGTGAGGAAAAAGAACGCATTTCTGCTGAACTGAATGTGGCCACAGAGATCCAAACATCCATGCTGCCAAGTATCTTTCCGGCCTTCACGAACAGAGAAGAATTTGACATTTATGCAACAATGCAACCAGCGAAAGAGGTTGGTGGTGATTTCTACGATTTTTTCTCCATTGATGATGACCATTTAGCAGTCGTTATTGCGGATGTGTCAGGTAAGGGGGTTCCGGCCGCGTTATTTATGGTGGTTGCAAAAACGCTGATTAAAAATCATACACAAGCTGGCCTTACGCCGGTAGAAGTTTTTACATTAGTGAATGCTCAGCTTTGTGAAAATAACGACGTGGGTATGTTTGTTACGGCTTTTATGGGTGTGTTTGAAATTTCGACGCAGCAATTTACTTGTGTGAATGCGGGACATAATCCGCCATTGCTGAAAAGAGCAGCTGGCGGATTTGACTATTTAAAGTTGCACACCGGTTTTGTACTTGGCGGAATGGAAGAAATGAAGTATCAGCAGCTGGAAATGCAGCTGGCAAATGACGATGAATTGTATCTCTATACCGATGGCGTGACTGAAGCAACCAATGCTAAGGATGAATTATATGGTGAGGACAGATTGCTTTCGGTACTCAACAGCAATGCTGGGCTAAAGCCGGATGCGTTGCTATCAAGTATAAAAAAAGATATCGACAGCTTTGTTAATGGCGCACCGCAATTTGATGATATTACCATGGTTGCCTTTAAAATTGGAAACATCGATTAACATACATTATGAGCGATCACGATTATCAATCGGCACAGTCTCGTTAAGCAGACTGTGCCGATTTTTTTGAGTGCAGACTTTAGTGAAACAACTGGAATTTTATTATTTCCATGATATCGGTTATTTTTTTTAATTTTACAGCATTAATTAAATCGTCGGTTCCGTCAAATTGTGAGACGAAATCTAAAATATCATTCATAATGATCCCCAAAATATCATCTTCATCCAGATTTTGATCTGCCTGTAAGTCAAGATAGCCTTGATAGTAAATGTCTTTCAATCCGACAGTCACATATTTATCGTGCATGAACAAAATGAAATGGCCGTCAAAGAATAGGGATGATAAGTCGGCAGCGATATCTCCTGTCGCGGTTGTTCGCTCGATGACTTTAAAAATCATTTCTGCCACAACATTGATCATGGTTGAGACAATTGGCTGATCGCATCGCAAAGATCGGGAGCAGAAGGTATTGACATCGTTTTTTATTTGATCGAGCACATCCCGTCTGGTCACATCCTGCTTTTTCTGGTATTCAATATAGGGTTCGTAACTGAGATCCCAGATTCGTCGGGAAGGATCTTGATTGGTTTGTTCCAACAATAAAATGCAGCGCCAGTCATAAAATCTGACCGTGAGCTTTGGCGTATTCTCATTAGCCGATTGGTCGGATGTTTTACAAACTTCAATGGTTTCTGATAGACTTGGCAACTCAGAAACACTGGCGGGTTCATTCGACGAAATAAGCTGAATAATGCCAGAATCATCAACGCATCGAATATCCTCATGGTCGGTTGCAGAGGGATCATTCATTTCTGAAATTTCTTCTTTTAATAAGGCATAAGCATTTTCATAATTATCTGCATCAACTTCAAAGAGAAAGGTTTGTATCTCAACGACGTTAAGTTTAAAACTCATTTTGATTCTCCGAGCTATTTCGGGTGGCCAACCGCTTAATTGTTAAGATATTGAAGAAGGTTACTAAATATTAATAACCGTTATTCAATAGCTTAATCATTCTTAAACAATTTGAAGATGAATATTATGAATATTTCTCGGCTTACCACAATAAGTGCACCTGATTTAAAGAAAGAAGCAGATGCATTCATTGAATTTATCAAAACAGAAAAAATAATTTACAAGCGACTAAAATAAGTTTTTCAAAAAACTTATTGACAGTTTTAACCTAAGGTATAGAATAAAATTAGAATAGGTTGTTTAAAAAACGACCTAAGAAAGGAGAATTATGAAAAAAGAAATTAAATTATACACCTGGCCGTTCTGTCCTTATTCCAATGGCGCAAAAAAACTTTTAGATGAAAGAGGTGTGGCGTATACAGATATAGACATATTTAAAAATGATGACTTGCGATATCAGCTGCAGGCTGAAACCCATCATTACAGTATTCCTTTTATTTTTATCGGGGATACGTGTATTGGTGGCCTTTCTGAACTGAAAGAACTTGATGACAAAGGGAAATTGATTGATTTGGTGGAGGAAAAACAAAAATAAGCTTTAAAAACCTGTTGCATTTGTAGCAGGTTTTTTATGTTTATGCGAGCTTCTTGAGCGCAGTTTGGTAGTGATAAGTAAGTATAAGTTTATATGCCTTGTTCATTATGAACAAGGCATATAAACATTAATAATTATCAGTGAGCTGATTAATCAATTTAATTTAGGGTAGGTTATTAAAAAATATTTATACTGAAATGAGGCGAAAGAGATGCAGTTGTTTTACACGTTGCTGACAATAGTTTTTGTGTTGATGGGCATCATCCTGTTATTGTGGCTGATTGGATTCCGGATCGTTCCTAATAATAAAATTGCCGTCATTGAAAAATGGTGGTCACGGAAGGGTTCCCTGGATATGCAGATCATAGCCCTTAATGGTGAAGCGGGCTATCAGCCCCAGGTCATTCGTGGTGGGATTCATTTTTTGACACCGCTGATGTATAAGGTCCATATTTCACCCCTGGTTACCGTTCCTCAGGGACAGATTGCCTATGTCTTTGCCAGGGACGGTGAGCCCCTGGAGCCCATCCAGACCTTGGGTAAAATCATTCCTGAATGTAACAATTTTCAGGATGCCCGGGATTTTCTGCTCAACGGCGGACAGCGAGGCCCTCAGCGAGGGATCATTCGGGAAGGCACCTATGCCTTTAATCTGGCTCAATTTATTATTATCACCGAAGACAAGATTTATTACCAACCGATGGGCACCAAAGCCGAAGAAGCAACCATTATGAATATGGCCGTGTTGTTAAAAGACCGGAATGGTTTTACCCCCATCGTCATTAAAGGGACCGATGATAAGGTGGGGATTGTGACCGTTCATGATGGACTTTCATTAACCAAGGATGACATTATTGCTCCGGCAGTTGGCGGCGATCCGGCGCATCCGGAAACCTATCATAATAATTTTCAGGACCCGGAAAAATTTCTTAAAGCTGGCGGATTCAGAGGACGACAATATCAGGTGCTGGTAGAAGGGACTTACTTTATCAATCGATTTTTTGCGACAGTGGAGTTAATTGATAAAACGATTATCGATGTTGGCTACGTCGGGGTGGTGGTCTCCTATATTGGCCCTAAAGGAGTGGATTCAACTGGAGTAGACTACAAGCATGGCGAGTTGGTTGAAAAAGGGTATCGAGGTGTTTGGGGAGAACCGTTGATGCCAGGTAAATATGCGTTTAATACCTATGCTGGAAAAATTATCTGGATTCCCACAACCAATATTATTCTTAAATGGATCAGCAACCAGACTGGTTTTCACAAATTTGATGAAAATCTGAAAGAAGTCAGTCTGATTACTAAGGATGCGTTTGAGCCCTCACTGCCTTTATCGGTGGTTATGCACATTGATTATCGGAAAGCACCGCTGGTGATTCAGCGGTTTGGTGATGTCAAGATGTTGGTCGATCAAACCCTAGATCCGATGGTATCGGCTTATTTCAAAAATATCGGTCAGACTAAAACCCTAATTCAGTTGATTCAGGATCGAAATGAAATTCAACGGATTTCGTCTAGCGAGATGAAGGCGAAATTTGAGCATTATAATCTGGAGCTGGAAGAAGTTCTGATCGGGACGCCGGCGGCATCAGCTACTGATGATAAAATTGAGATTATTTTAACCCAGCTTCGAGAAAGACAGATTGCGATTGAAGAAATTGAGACCTATACCCAACGGGAAAAGGCTGCTGACAAAGAAAAAGAATTGCGAGAAGCCGAATCCAAAGCGATGCAGCAGAAGATGCTCACCGAGTCGGATATTAACATTCAAATTCAGAGTAACGTCGGTAAAGCGGACTACCAGCGCTCGCTCCAGGAAGCGGCCAAAATCAAAGCACTGGCTGAGGCGGAAGCTGAAAAAGAAGCCCGGGTGGGAATTGGTAAAGCTATTGCCATCGACGAACAGGTTAAAGCCTATGGCGGTCCTGAGTATCAGGTTGTTCAGGATGTAATGACCAAGTTCACTTCGGCAATCGAAAAGGCAAAAATCGATATTGTTCCCAAAACCGTCATGAGCTTGGGCGGGCGAGAAGGCCAGAGCAGTTCATTCAATGCCTTTGAGATGCTGATCGATCTGTTGATCAGTGAAAAATTGGGGGTTGAACTGAATCCAGACGGTAAAGTTGATGACCCTCGCGCTAAACAGATTAAAGATTCGATTCTGAGAGGAATGGAGCAGGAATTAGAAAAGGAACCAGTTGTTCCCTTGGAGAATTTGAAAAAACAAGAATAATCGGAATAGCCCATCTGTGATGATATCAACAAGAACCTGTCAGATTAACTGGCAGGTTCTTGTGGTTGAACAAGGGATTAGAAGGCCTAAGCGGGATCTTCGAGGGCGGATCCAGCCAGATAGGTCACCTGATTTCGGCCATTGGATTTGGCATGATATAATGCTTTATCAGCAATTTTCACTAAATCTTCATGTCTGGAATGATCGTCTGGAAGTACGGTTGAAACGCCGATACTGACCGTGATACAGTTCTTGACGAGAGAACCCTCATGGGGAATGTCCAGAGATTCGATTTTCTTCAGAAATAGCTCGGCAATTTTCAGAGCATTTTCTTTTCCGGTTTCAGAAAGAAGCACGACAAACTCTTCTCCGCCGTAGCGAACGGCCATATCCGATGAATGGGCCAAAGTCGATTTGAGGGTTTCTGCTATTTTAATCAAGCATTCATCACCGGTCACATGACCGTATAAATCATTATAGTTTTTAAAATAATCCACATCGATAAACAGCAGGGAAATGGGCTTTTGATGATTTAAACAACGTTGCCATTCCAGACCGGCGGTTTCTTTGTATTTTCGCCGGTTCCATAGGCCAGTTAAAGGATCATTCAGTGAAAGCCGTTGAAGCTCCTGGTTAATCTGCTCCAGCTCCAGATTCTGCTGTTCCACTTTTTTATTGGATTCAGTTAAATCTTTTGTTCGCTTAAGCACCAGTTCATCCAGATGACTATTCATTTCAACCAGCTTTTCACCCATCACGGTTCGGTACTCCAAGGATTCGGAGAAGTTTTTGGCCAATAGTAATGAATAAAGAACCGCAAAAATTAATTGACCGGTAGAACTGTTAGCATCACCCTGAAAGATCATTCTTAATAAGGGGGGCCAGCTGTCATCAATCCACACGCTTAAGGTAATAATATCGATGAAACAGGTTAATACTAAAACCAGACCGCCTAAAACGATCAGCCAGCTGTCTTTTTCCTTATGTCGGGCGATCTTTACAAGCTGGATTACCAGATAGCCGATCATAAAAATCGTCCAGATCTGATAGAGGGGATTGATAACTGAAAATATCCATGTTGGCGTAAAAAGAACCACCATCGCGTAGATCCCGGCAATAAATTGAGTCAGTTTGATAACCCGGATATGAAAATATGCAGGCAAAACCGATTTAAAAAACATCATGATCAGGGGGACCCCCAGATAATAGGTCAACGTTTGGATTTTATAAACGAATTCAAAGTCGCAGTTTGGGAAAAGTGTGAATATAAAGGCTTCCCCAATGAATAAGGTTCTGGTTGCTACCAGTATGCAAAAGAGGCCAAAGTATAGCGGGGCAGGATCTTTTCGCCTAAAGAAAAATAAAGCCAGATGATAGATGCCCATCATCATCAAAGCGCCAAATAGGAAAAGCTCATAGGCGATTCCATTATACCGCAGAGCCAGGAGCTGAGCTTCCTCGCCAAGTTGGATGCTGTTAAGCAGTCCGCCGCTGGGTCGGTAAAAATTTGAGATTTGCAGAATAATCTCATTTTCACCCTGAAGTGCATCAAAGGAAGCAACCTGAGGTAAATATTGGGGAACCATAGTGTCTCTGGTTTGACCAACGGTTCCGGCAGTGGCGATCAGCTCGCCATTGGCCCAAAGTTTATAGGCGGTTCGGACCTTGGGGATCTTCAGTGCCAGAATTTCATTTTCGGAAGTGATAAAGGTTAAACGGTAGGTGGCATACCCGGCTCCGGGAATCGATTCACCGTCGATTTCATATTTATTCCATGAAGACGGGAAGGGGACATAACCACTGATTTCACCCTGATTCATTTTTGGCGGTTCCAGAAGCTGATTCCAATAGAATGACCATTCTCCATCTAGAGGAATGATCTGATCTTTTAGATTGGTTTGACTTAAATCAAGAAGACCACTTTGGGCAGTTTGCTGAGGTTCTGAATTTTGATTGGAGCAGCCTCCCCAGAAGGGCAGCATCAGGATAATAATGATCAACAGTAGTTTCCGTTGGAACATGGAAAGCCTCCTTTCGGGTGGAATTAAAGTGATACTGATAATCCTCGAGGTCAAATACAACTAATTCGGAAATAGCAGTTGGTTTTATGATGATGTGGTGTTAGATTAAAATAATGCTATGGATTTATAGCAGTATTAAAGTGATCTGGCGGTGCCTTTTTCTCGCAGTTACCATGCGAGAAGGTAATTTAGTATGAAATTGACTTTTATTTGGAATAATTGTGCATTATAAGAATAAAAAGCTGAGAATTAATCGTTGTCAGGAAACTCATTTGCAATGACAGTTCAAATTCATTATACAGTATGAATATCGTATCGTCTAGTTGAGATTTTGTGTTTTTCGGTATTGTAATGCTCCGATATAAGGGGTTGCTTTTGGTGAAAAAATATTTCTTCGAATAATGCGAAAAGGTAGCTGTGAACTATTAAAAAATAATGACTCGAAAATGACGCTTGAAATAGGGCATCCCAAAAAAGAAAGACTGGCTGCATGAGACAATCAGTCCTGGAGAAATTATATGATGAATGGCTAATGGAAATTTGAGAAGAAAGGTGAATTGGGGGTGTTTAACGATCTTCATTACGATATCGATGACTTGATAAAAGATTAAATTAGCCCATTGAAATTCATAATTAACATAGAAAATATTTAAGGATATGTTATAATATAAAATCATCCAGAATAAGAAATTCTGAGTTGATATTGACCTTCTCCGCAAAATATATTGCTGGATGTCGGACAAGCCTGTTACATGGCGTAACGGGTTTTTGTTTTGGGTTAAATCTATAATTGAGGTAATAAATTAATGTTAAAAAGAGAAACCATTGAAAAGAAAATAAGCGAATACCCGATATTTGAATATGCATTTTTTGATCCATCAGAGATTAATTTCAGGCAGGCTGTCAGAACGATCTGTCAAATTGAATGTCCCCAATACGGTAAATCATGGTCCTGCCCACCGGCGGTGGGAACAGTGGCAGAATGTGAGAGTCGTTGTACAAGTTATGATCATGCTTTTATTTTCAGCACCATTTCTGAAGTCAGTGATATTCTCGATATGGACGAAATGTTGGCTACCAGAGGCGAACATATTCAGATTGTTGAAGAAATAAAAGATAGTGTCTTTGGTGAATATGGTGATAAACTGATCCTTACTGCTGAATCCTGCGCCATCTGTGACGACTGTACCTATCCGGATGGCGCTTGCCGACATGCCGATAAAATGTATCCCTGTGTTGAAAGTCATGCGATCTCGGTGACGGACATCTGCGAAAAGCACAATTTGTCATTTATGAATGGCTATAATGTGATTACCTGGTTTGGGATGATACTTTTTTAGAAAATAAAATTATTCAATATAAAAAATTCACGGCAATTGCGAAACTGAGCGCGAAGCTCACGCAACTTTTGCAATTACCTATAAAAATTCAAGCAAGAGGTGATTTGTAATGGAAGGAAATATTGTAGAAATGGCAGACAGTCTGATGCGGATTTTTGCCATCATTATATTTTTGGGAATTGTTTTAACGCGAGTAAGTAAACGCGTCAATATACCAGATGTAGTATTGTATATTGCCGCAGGTATTATTGTCGGCCCGTCGGTCTTAAATATGATCGATTTTAGTGAGTTTGCAGTAATCAATCAGGTGATCCTGGCGTTTGGTGCGGCCTACATCCTATTTGATGGGGGTAGAGAGATATCGCTTAAAGTCTTAAATGAAGTAAAGGTGACGATCGGACTGCTGGCAACGATTGGGGTGCTCATCTCGGCAGTTGTTACCGGCTTCTTCGCCTGGCAGATACTGCATATTGATTTTATTTATGCGTTGCTGTTAGGTGCTGTAATTGCATCAACGGATCCTTCAGTTTTGGTGCCGTTGTTTAAAAATATGAACATCAGTCCGAAATTGAAACAAACGATCATTTCAGAATCTGCTTTTAATGATGCCGCTGGCGCAATTATTACCTTTGCTATTGTGGGAATAGCTGCCGGTGGCAGCTTTTCGGTGGGCGGAAGCCTTTTGGATCTTTTAAAAACAGCCGGTGGCGGAGTCCTGGTAGGTGCAATTGTCGGCTATATCGGCAACAAGCTTGTTTGTGAAGGCAAATACGGCGTGTGCCGAGGATTTACCGCCGAGATGGCAATCGCGGCGGTCTTAGGTGCCTATGTCATTTCGGATGCTATCGGAGTCAGTGGATTTATGGCGGCTTTCACGGTCGGTATGGTCTGCGGAAATAAGCATATGTTTAATCTCAAAGCAGTGGAAGATAGTCATGAAACGCATGAAAAATTCAAAGATGTTACCATCTCAATCATCAGAATGATGATCTTTACGCTGCTGGGTGTGCAAATGAATTTCGGAATTATTTCAGAGTATTGGGGAGCAGCGTTACTTGTAATTTTAGCTTTTGTATTTCTGGCCAGACCAATTTCCGTGCTACTTACCGTACCATTTGACAGAAAAGCAAAGTGGAATATCAGAGAGATCGTCTATTTATGCTGGACCAGGGAAACAGGTGTTATTCCAGCGGCGTTGGCGGGCATGCTGATTACCATGAACATTCCTAATGCCGAGCTGATTTCGGCAGTCACTTCGATGGCCATCATTATTACCTTGACCTTTCAGGCGAGCACCGCAAAATACTTTGCCAAGGTATTAAAGCTTGAGATTGAACCAGAAAATAAAGTTGCGATTGATTTGAACTGATGAGAGTTTGATCCGGGGTGGCAAAATAAACTGCACCCCGATTCGTCCGGACGCATTCAGCGAGGTTCTGACAACGTCAAAATAATACAAAGAAAGCAGGAATCAAATGGATTATTCATTCCTAGGAATAGAAACTAACCCAATCACAGTGTTTACACTCGAAGATAAGGAAATATATTTAGCAGAACCTGAGGTAATTGATAAAGGGATTAAGGAATTGACAGACGCGGTAAATGCCATCGATGTATTTTTTACCATGAACTCCTGCCAGGGTTTTCTGATCGAAGCCGAAAGGGAGGACCATTGTCCGGAAACCTATGTGGATTTTTATGTGATCGATGAGCAATACCCTGTAGCCAGAATGCTCCTGGGATCATTGACCAGCAAATTTAACGCATTAATTAATTGCAAGGTGGTTTATGAAGCTGATTTTGATTTTATTTCAGAGAATGAGATTGTAGCCAATGGAATGGTAAAGCTGCGACACAGTATTGAGATTTTTGAGCTACCGACGGATTTAATGAAAACCACCTATGATGAAATAGTCGACCACATTAAAAAATTTGCCGAAGTAGTCAATAAAAAATAGTGTTAGGCCTGAATGTGATGATATAAAGAGAATCGTTACCATAAACAATGAAGTCATAAATTTGAAAACAATGGGAGTAAGTTATGGATAAGAAGTATAATGCTTTATTTGAGTCCTACAAAATTAACAACCTTGAACTGAAAAATCGATTTTTTATGGCACCAATGGGGATTCCGATCAGCGACGAAAACGGAGCGTACACAAACGATGCGATTGAGTATTATGTTGCCCGGGCTAAAGGCGGGGTGGGATTAATCATCACCGGTACCAATTCAGTGGGAATTAACGGTGAAAAGAATAAAAAGTGTTTCTGGCCAACTCCACTTGCCCATCCGTTAGCCTATAAGAACATAGGAATAGAACTAACGGAGAGAATTCATGCTTATGGAAGTAAAATATTTATTCAGCTGGCTGCAAATCCATCATCTTTTGGGAGGATGGATCAAACAGATTCCGTTACACTAGGTGCTACTACAAATTCCAAATATCTGGGTACCGCAAGTCAGGATTTGACGCCAACAGAAATTGCCCAAATCGTCACAGGATTTGCCGAATCTGCTAAAATCGTTCAAGCCGCTGGCTTTGATGGGGTTGAGGTAAATACCGGTTATTTATTGAATACCTTTATGCTGGCGTCATTTAATCACAGAATAGATCAATATGGTGGGGATTTACAAAATCGAATAAGAATTGTGATGGAAATTCTCCAGATAATTAAAAAAGCCTGTGGCAAAGATTTTCCGGTGATCTTGCGCTTTAGTATGAAAAGCTATCTCAAAGCATTGGAACGGGTGGCACTGCCGCAAGAAGAATTTGCGGAGATGGGACGGGATATTGATGAAGCTCTGGAAGCTGCTAAAATTCTGGAAGCAGCTGGCTGTGATGGTTTTGATGTTAATGCTGGCTGGGATGATTCATCCTATTGGGCTTATCCGCCTACATATTTTGAGAAGGGGATATATTTATCCCTCAGTGAACAACTAAAAAAAGTAGTCAATGTTCCGATTCTGGTGGCTGGTCGAATGGATGATCCGGATCTGGCTGCGATCGCCTTTACGGAAGGAAAATTGGATGCCGTGGGATTAGCAAGACCGTTGCTGGCAGATCCTGATTATCCTGATAAAGTAAAGAATAATCAGTTAATGGATATCCGGCCATGTCTGGGTTGCAATGACGGCTGTGTGGGCAAAATATTTGCTGGTGGACGCGGTTCTTGTACGGTTAATCCGGAATGTAATCGGGAAATGCTGGCAAGAATTGAATCCGCTGAAGCGGCAAAAAAAATTGTGGTCATCGGCGGCGGACCGGCTGGCATGGAAGCCGCCAGAGTCAGCGCTTTACGGGGGCATCAGGTGACACTGTTTGAATCGAGTTACGGTCTTGGCGGCAAACTGAAATACAGCAGTCAACGCATCTTAAAAACGGAAGACCATCGACTGATTGAATGGTATGAACTGCAGCTAAAAAGCTTAAACGTCGAAATTCGGCTTGATGAGGCGGTAACCAAAGAAAAAATAGATGCCAGCAATCCGGATGTTGTTATTATCGCTCAGGGTTCAAAAGCCAAACAATTGGAATTCCCGGGAATAGACAGCGAAAAAGTCACCAACGCTATTGATGTAATTTCAGACAAAAAATATGTCGGGCCAAGATGTACTGTTATTGGGGGCGGCTTGGCTGGCTGTGAGGTTGCCCTCCATTTGGCCAAACATCGCCATAAGATGACGATTATCGAACAAGGCTCCGATATTCTGGCAGTCGGTATTCCTCTGGCCCCTGCCAACAAGCAGATGCTTAGGGATCAGCTGGACTTTTATCATGTCGAAATTATAACCAATGCCAGACTTAAAGCGGTGACTGAAACAGGCGCCGTGATTGAGGTACAAGGTCAGGAACGAAGCATGCCGGCTCATCATGTAATTATTGCGGTTGGCTTTGAATCATTAACTGCTTTATATAAACAAATAAAAAATGACTACCCCGAGGTTTATAATATCGGCGACAGTCAGAAGATTAGAAACATCCGTGGGGCCATCTGGGATGCTTATGAGGTTACTCATTTAGTTTAGCAAACCTGTTATCCAGTTAATTAGAATTCGAGAACCTGGTTAGGCAATAAAAATGTCCATAAATGTTTTTTTCAATACATCGGCAAAAATTGCTACATGAGGTTCATTGGGGCGATGGCAGATATAAATGTCCTGATAAGCAGATGGATTTGCTATTTTAATATATTTTTTGTATTTTCTGGAATCGGTGTAATAAGAAATATGAAGTGAATCACTAAAATACAGATAGGGCGTGAAAAATAGATTTTTATAGGCAAAATCTAAATCATAATGATAAGCAAAATTGATTTTTATATTTTCAGTATCCCGTAAGTAGTCTATTAAGGGAGCAGTTTTAATGACATCGTGGAGATCACCTTTAATATCAACGAAGGCCTCATTTTGGAGCTGGTTTAAATCAATCTCTTTTAAGTCAGCGTATTTGGAGCTTGGAGGAACAGCTAAAAAAAGATTATTTTTAAATAAAAAACTTTTTTCAATATTCAGATCAATCATTTCAGATTTGAATTTATTGATGCTTAAGTGGTCAGTGAAAATTATATCGGCTTTTTTTTAAGCAATAATTCCATCGATTTTTCTAAAGACACCGTTTCTTTTTTTACCCGGATATAGGGATATTTTTGAGAAAAGGTATTAATTGATTTATCAAGAATGTTTTCACCCAGATCGCACAGTACAATCGAAGAAGTGTTAGTCGTTGGATTTGTATTAAAAAATTGGATCATTTGCGTGTAATTATTTAAAATACTTTCGATATATCCCAACATTACAATGCCATCCTGGTTGAGATAGATTTTTCTGCATATTCCGATGATGCTTGAAATGGGAATTGATATGTGGACGCCGTAGTTGTTCATCAATGAACCAGACTATCTCCATAATACCTACGGAAAAGAGATGATCTTTACCTTCCCGCTGATGATCGCCCAGGATTGGAAAGAAGATCAGATCCGTAAGGCGGTTCGGGATTTTGTCGATCAATTTGGCGAAAACGGCCGGGTTATGTGCTGGATCATGCCAGAAACCAATGATCCTTCTCAGGATGCCATCGCCAGAGGTGGACTTTATCATTATTCGCTGACGTATTACAATAAACTATACGGAAGAGAATAATCACAGGGACAAAAAAATCAGAAATAATAAATGAAGTTAATGTCTCTTTTATCTTTTCTGCAAGGCTAGACGTTGGTTGAAAATTGAGGTAAGATAGAACCTGTCATATTTTATGGCAGGTTTTTTTGTATACTAAATTGGACAATGGAAAGCATAAAAACAGAGGAGGAGATAAAATGACGGATAAATTGCAGAACAAAGGTATTGTCTTTGCCCTAGCAACCTTCTGCTGCCTGCTCTGGGGGAGTGCCTATCCTTTTGTGAAAATAGGCTATGTTCTTTTTGATATTCACACAACTGGGGCGCAGGTATTATTTGCCGGTTATCGTTTCACTCTAGCCGGGATTCTGACATGGATAATCACCAGCATTTTTTATCAAAGAATTGTCGTACCTCAAAAAGATGAGTGGAGCAGCATGGTCAGCCTGGGGTTAGTTCAGACAACCCTCCAGTATATTTTCTTTTACATCGGGCTTGCCAATACAACTGGGGTCAAGGCGTCCATTATTAATGCAACGTCCACCTTTTTTGCCATTTTATTTACCCATTTGATCCTGAAAAATGAAAAGATGACCCGAGCAAAGATTTTTGGTTGTCTGCTGGGAATGGCTGGGGTCATCATCATCCAGCTTAATGGCGGGAAGCTGGACAGCAGCTTTACAATAATGGGTGATGGCTTTCTCTTTCTGGTCTGTATTGCTTCGGCATTGGGCGCAGTCATGACGCGTGTCTTTACTCAAAAAATTGATTCGATGATCTTAACCGCCTACCAGCTGATGATCGGTGGAGTCGTTCTGATTATCGTTGGTTTGAGTATGGGTGGAGAAATTCCGCAGATTACCATCCCGGGAATGTTTCTGCTTGTATATCTGGCAGTTTTATCTGCAGCGGCCTTTACTATCTGGACCATGCTGATCAAACACAATCCGGTCGGAGTTGTCGCCATCTATGGTTTTATGATTCCCGTATTTGGGGTGATGCTTTCCGGGATTTTTCTGGGAGAACAATTTTTAAATTTGCGAATAATAATAGCTCTGGCTTTTGTCAGTTTCGGTATCTGGCTCGTTAACAGGGAATAAAAAAACTTTGTGCTAATGAAGTAGTTTAGTCATAAGAATGGTTGACTATTTGATTGCAAAAAAAGATCCTCTTAGCGAGGTTCTTTTTAATTTATAGAGAATTAGCACAGGTGATCACATAGGTCACATCGGACAAATCGCAAAGTCAATGAATCCTATGGGTGGTATGATCAGTTGGCTAATTCCATAAAGAGGAAATCTATAATAAATAAATTATTATATTCATAATTAAATTGATGTTAGTTAAATTGGTATCGGATAAACCTGAACTTTGATGACGCGTTCAAACTCCTGGGCATCATAATTCAAATTTAAATTAGGGAGTACCTTATCAAACCATTTAGGGACATGTTCACAGATAATCTCCAACTGGGTGAATGAGTGCTCTTTTAAAAATGGTAACAGCACCTGCTTAGAACTATAGGATGTTTTGCCGGACATCACATCCTGCAAGTCAATGTAATAATAACCCGGCTGACGTTCATGGATGGCGATGGGTTCGGTGGGCACTTTTGCTTCAGTCTTTCTCTGATTGGCACAATCTTCGATGTGTTTTAGAAAGTCCTGCGGATCGCCATCAATTTCCAGCATCGATATCTGAAAGCGCTCCAGCGCCAGGTAGTGAATGCCGCGGATGCGTTTGACGATGAGCAACTTGCAGTCATTTAACCAATCACCCACATCACTTAGACAATTTCTCAATTCGTTTCCATCGCTTAAATTTTCGACGATAAATTCTTTTTCCCGAACTAAATGCCAGCCGGACGGATTTTTTGAAAAAACCCTAATGATCCCATTTTCGGTAAATAAGGATGTTTTTCCATCAAAATTAACAAGTACTGCAATGTCCATAAGCTCCTCCTAACATCCGACGCATTCTGAACAGTCACTGGGACTACAGGCACCATCGAGATAATTGCCATCATACAAGATTAGAAATTTATTATCTTTAGTGGTATAGGTAACGGTGTTTTCATTGGTTTTAAACGTAACCTGATCCCGATCGAAATAAATGGATGTAGGAACTTTAAGATAATCATCACTGAGCATATCCAGACGCAAATGCTGAAAAACCGTTTCTCGTTGGTCGGTATTGGTGCTTTTTATGATGAAATCACTGTTTGTCATAACGGTAGATAAATTGCCTTCTTCGTCAAAACCAATGGAGTTAAAATCGGCATCCATTCCCAGGGCGGTGTAGTCAAAGGCGGTGACCGCTCCGATCGGGGTATCCAGGATAATCGGGTGAGCCGGTTCAACCGACTGTAAGGCACCATTTTCATACAATCTAAAGCCGATCCGAACCGGAATCGTACCAATCGGGGTTTCAATTTTGACAATTTCTCCCGGCCAGAGGATCAGGCTGCTTAATTGTCCGCTTTCATAAAAGCGCAGACCGATGATCCGGGCGGAAAACTGCCCAAAGGGAAACTGGAAATCATATTTTTCGGTGATTTTACCTTCATCATCCAAGGACCAGCCAAAACCAATTTGACCATTGGTGGGAAACAGACTGTCAATGGCGCCGCTTTCATGAAAGGTAATCATTTCAGCGGTTAGCGTACCAATGGGGGTTTCAATCTTTTGTCGTTCTTCCAGTGAAATGCTTTTGATACTGCCATTTTCGTAGTAGGACAAGGCCTTCATATCTTTTTTTCGTTCATCGGGACTGGAAAAATGCGGTATCAAATCGCCATAATTGGTTTGGATGATATTGGGCTGATCGACCTTACATTCTTTAATATTGCCGTTTTCATAGGTTGTGCAACTTGTTATCCCGTGAATTCGTTCGCTCTTTTTATTTAACATCTTGTCATCCCTTCATAAGGCATTTAAATTGAATCAATTGATCATAAATAATTCATCGTCAACGACGACATTCTCTTTAGCCGTCAAACGTTCTGCCTTAAGGCAATAAACAGCAACGGCATTCCGATCAAGTGCAGACCGGTATTTTTCGATTAGTTTCGCGTTAATCGATTTTTCCTTGATCAGTGCAATCTCTTTTGATATAACTCACTTTTTCCATTAGATACGCTCCCTTCGCAGGTGATATTCGAAGTAATTTCGCCAATGAAAAAAGCTTCCACCAGCGAAATTACATGAGTAATTAGTGCATCAGACTACCAGACATTTAGGATGGTTTCGCGGTTTTTCTTGTATTCCATATCCACAAACCAGGTGTTGGCAATGGTTTCGGCCAGCCACATGGCTCCGGCATAACCTAAAACCGGATAGCGATACATACCCGCCCGGTCATAGACCGGGAATCCGACCCGGACCATGGGGATGTTATTATCTATGGAAGTGAATCGTCCTTTTGAGTGACCAAGGATCAGATCGATTTCTAAACCGTCGTTCTTGATGCGGTTTTCCAATTCCCATAAATCAGCATTGGTGATGATTTCCATTTTATAATCGAGGTTTTTTTCAAACTCCTGAATCCGGGGATCATCTTTGTAATTGGGGTTATCATCACCCAATAAGAGCAGCACCGGTTTCATTTCCATATCCAGACAGAATTGCGCTAAACCGATGACCAGATCCGGATTGCCGTAGATGGCAACTTTTTTATCAGCCAAAAACATGTGGGCGACATCGGTGATCGCATCAATGGCGATGCCTCTTTCCCGAACCAGTGATTCGGGAATCGGATTACCCGTCATTTCACTGAGGTTTTTCAGGAAGGTGTCGGTATTTCGGATCCCAATGGGCGTCGGACCGATGATCATCGGGATATCGAACTCATCCTGAAGATACTTGGCAGTTGAACCGCCTTCATAGCGGTTCAGGGCGATGGTGCCTTTGGCATTAGCCGTATCAATCAGGTCTTCGACGGTAGTCTCGCCATGTGCCACATGATTGCCGCTGGGCATCAGTGGTGCATCAAAGGTTTCTATTTCAAAAAGCACATTGGCTTCAACGTCCATTTCAGCAAGCAGGTGTTTTATAGCGGTGACATCGCCGGGATTGACCCAACCGGTGATCAGGTTGATTTTTTCGCTGGGTTCGCCTTTTTTGGCAAAATATCGGACAAAATCTTTGACGGCCACATCATAGCCGCTGACCATACTGCCCACAAAACTGGGGGTATGGATGGGAATCAGGTGGACTTCCCGACCGGGATATTTTTCAGGAAGCAAGGTTTCATTCATTTTGATGACAACACCATCGATATCATCGCCGATAACCTCGGTTGAACAGGTTGAAATAATGGGAATGACCTTGACATCCGGATAACGCATTAACAGAACATCGACCGCTTCTTCCACCCGGTTCAGGGCACCAAAGATTGCACCGTCTTCATGAACTGATGATGACGCAATTTCGAAGCTTTCTTTAAAATGTTGGGAAAACAGCAACCGGACAAACATAACACAGCCCTGTCCCCCGTGGACTATCCCGATACATTCTTTAATCCCAATACTGGCGTACTGAGCGCCGCAAGGTTGACAGGTAAAAATGGGATTGATGACACCTGCTCGTTCTTTTTCGTTCACTTCACAATACATCATAGCACTCCTTTTCTAATAAAGTGGATCATTTAACTCTTCATTGAGTGATCCGGTAATGGTCAGGTGGTCCAATCGGTTTTTCACATCCTGCATCAATGACTTAATTTCCGGTTTTTCCATGCTAGTCAGCCAGGTATACCGCTCTTTGTAAGCATCGGCCAGACAAACGGCGTCTACCCAGTAGCATTTATCTTCTAAACTTTCGGCAGTAACCGTTTCATCACATAAGAGTTGGGTGGTCATCCCGAGGATGTTTTCATTTTGTCGTTCCCGATCCCAGGTGCGTGAATGAAACTGCCACAAACATTTCTTCATAATATAATCAATTAATTGCTCGACGCGGTCTTTTGTCAATTCATCCATTGTTATTACCTCCATTAGACAGCTTCAGAAACTTTTTTAGTTAAGTATTCTGGGTATGTTTTTTCTCTCAACCCTTTTATGCAGTCATATTTTCCAGAATATTCTCTGAGGGTGGTGGAATTTTTTATTTCATCACTGAGGTTGACATCAGAAAGCATCCGTTGGGTTTCAAAACCGACATCGGTGGGGATCTCGTCCTTGCTGATATCGAGAAGTGATAATTTATGAATCGGTGAATAAATACCATTATAAATATCCCGGGCAAATCGGACCCAGCCTTCCCAGCCTTTCCAGGGACCATTGTGATAGGCATGGGCATTGAGGTAGGGAACCCGGACTTTTTTGGCAACCTCACCCGGTCGTTTTCCGGTAAAGATGATATCCGGTTCCAAAGTTTCCATGGCTTCCATGTTTTCCAGTTCGTTGGGATCATCTATGGCCAGAGCCCCGACCTCACAGCGTGAAATCCCTTTTTCCATATCCTGCTGATGACCGAATTTGGTATAGACGGAGACAACATTGATTCCCATTTCTTCATGGATAACATTGGCCCAATGCCAGAGCTTTGATCCACCTGGCCATAAACACACCTTTTTATCGGTGAGTCTGGCTTTGTACCAGTCCAATTCCGGTTTCCAGCGAGCTGATTCTTCGGCAATAATGGCTTCAGCCCGGTCTTCAATCCCGAAAAACATGCCAACCTTTCGTAGCGAAGAGGCCATTGCTTCATGCCCAAATCCATCAATATCAAGACGGGGTATTCCGTATCTGACCCGCAGTTCATTACAGATGTATTCAGCCGAACGGGCGCATTCTAAAACGTTAAGTTGGGCCCGGTGCATCCCGCGCAAATCATCATAAGAGCCATTGCCGGTAAAGGTTGAAAGAATCTGGATGCCCATGCGTTTGAAGAAATCCTGCATTACTTCCTGGTCGCCCTGGATATTATATTCACCGACATAGTTGATAACATAATCACTGGTAATTTCCGGTTCCACGGTGCCCACTTTCTGGTTAATCCAGGCGATGTTGATCTTATGATGGCCACCGGACTGGCTAGGGCCGCCAAAACCGGGGGAGTTACAAACAAAAATGTCAACATCGGGCATTTCTTCCATGACTTCATCGGCGATGGCGTTAATATCATCGCCAATTAATGCCGATGCGCAGGTTTGGTAAAGCGTCATGCGTTTCATTTCTGGAAAAGCTGCAAAAGCTTCGAGGATATTTTTTTTTAAAAGTTTTTCGGCGCCAAAGACAATATGCTGTTCCTTCATATCGGTAGCATAGGTGTATTTTAATTGAAAATTATCATTATCGCTGATATAGCGTTTTGTTTGCCAGGTGTCGTAGGTACAACCGACGGGGCCGTGACTCATGTGGATAACATCTTTCATCGGAGTGCCAATGACATGTTTTGCTCCGCAATAGGCGCAGCCTCGTTCTGATATTGATCCGGGTATGGTGTTTAGATAGCCGAGGGGTAAGGCAGAGGTAAGATCTTCTCCTGCGCCTTTGATAACGGCATGTTTTTCACGTTCTGGAATAGACTCACTGCATTTAAACAAATGATAAGGCATATTCAATCCCTCCTTAATGGGTTAGTTTTTAAATAATAGCGGCTTCGCCTTCTTCATCCGTTCGCACCCGGACCACATTGTCAACGGGACAAACGAAGATTTTGCCATCGCCAATTTCTGACGTTTGATTGATTTCAACTATCGTAGATAATACCTTGTCAACGTCCTCATCTTTGACGACAATTGACAGCTGACGTTTAGGGATATATTTCATGACTCGCGGTTGCTCCAGAATACCTGGTCTAATTTCAATGTTGATCTCACCGATGAGTCCTCGTTGTTTTCCTCTGCCGAGGACCGGGATGGCGGTCATGGCCGGGTAACCCAACTGATCAAGGGCATCCTTGGTGGCACCGACTTTTTTGGGACGGATGATGGCAATTATCTCTTTCATAGCATCGCCTAAAGTGTGGTGTCGCCGGTACGAACTGCCACAACCCTTTCTACTGGGGTGATAAAGATTTTACCATCGCCAAAATTACCCGTGTAGGCCTTGTATTTAATGAGCTTTAAAACTTCATCCACATTTTCATCTTCAACAACCAGCATGATGACTGTTTTTGGCAACTCATCATAGTGGGTTGATCCCAAGGTGATCCCTTTTTGTTTCCCACGACCAAAGGCACTGCTTTTGGTCATTGAAATAAAACCTGCTTCGGCAAGGCCATCGGCGATTGTATCGGCTGCTTCAGGCCGGATAATTGCGCGTATCATTTTCATGTGTTAATACCTGTTCCTTTCAGATTAATCGGCGATGCCGTATTTAACAACCATTGCTTCTAATTGATCCATTGATAGCGGTTTGGGGACAACGAAGTTATCATTTTCAATGATTTTTCGGGCCAGTTCACCATACTCTTTGGCCTGGTTTTCGGTTTCGTCATACTCCACGACGGTCTTTTTATTAAACTCAGCTTTTTGAACAATATTGTCTCGGGGAACAAAATGAATCATATGGGTTCCAATTGAGGCAGTAAATTCTTCCAGAAACTCGCGTTCGCGATCAACCTTACGACTGTTGCAGATGATCCCGCCAAGACGGACGCCGCTTTGTTTTGCGTATTTCACCAGGCCTTTGCAAATATTGTTGGCAGCATAAATAGCCATCATTTCTCCGGAAGCGACAATGTAAACTTCTTCGGCTTTACCTTCTCTGATTGGCATTGCAAACCCGCCGCAAACAACATCGCCGAGGACATCAAAGAACACAAAATCCAAATCATCGCTGTAAGCGCCATTTGCTTCCATCAGGTCAATGGCAGTAATAACACCACGGCCGGCACAGCCGACACCTGGTTCAGGACCACCGGATTCCACACAGCGAATGCCTAAAAACCCTTCGCGAATGACTTTGTCATTGGTGACTTTTTGGGAACCTTGTTCTCTCAGAACATCCATGACGGTTTCCTGAGGTTTGCCTCTAAGAATGAGTCGTGTTGAATCCGCCTTTGGATCGCATCCGTGAATAAAAACTTTTTTGTCATAGTAATGTGCCATGGCTGCCGCGGTATTTTGTTGGGTGGTGGATTTACCAATACCGCCTTTTCCGTAAATTGCTATTTTTCTCATTTTCTTGTACCTCTGATCATCTTTCGTTTTAAATTATAAAAAAGAGGCTATTTAATTCAGTATCATACTGGAATTAAATAACCTCTTTGTTATTCAGTAAATTAGGGGGTATTTTATTGCAAACAATAACGTTTGTCACATTTAAGATAATTAACAAAACAAAATATAAATTTAAATGGTACGGTGTGAATATTGAGTTATTTGATCTGTTTGATTATGTTTTGTATTGTTTCGTTGTGTTTTAATTGATTGATATGTATTCTAATACGATAAAAATAAAATGTCAACACTTTTTTAGCAAATAATTTAGTAGGTCGTTTGCAAGTTATTATTAACGTTTTGTAACGTTTGTCACACTTGGTGTTCGCATGAGACGGGGAGGTTGGAAATTCCCCATATCCATAGAAAGATCAAGATCTGAATTAGGTGAACGTGTTGAGGCTAAAGTTGTAATAAAAATGAGACTATGATAAAATTCAAAAATAAGTTTTGAAAATAAGATCAGCTAAAAAAGTAATCCGTTAGGATAAATTAATATTAAAAATGATGGGGGCATATTGTGGAAAAGGATTTACTAAGTGCACAAGAAGTTGCCGATATTTTAAAAATCGCCAGAAATACCGTATATGGGCTTATCAAACGAGGTGAATTATCGTCCTCTAAAGTAGGGAAACAGGTCAGAATATCACGGGGTGAGGTTGACGCGTATTTAAACAGAACCATGAATACGGAGGAAAACACCTATAAACAGATCGGCGATTATGGCCTTTTTCAGGAACGGAATAGTCAACTGTTCTTAGATCAAACAACAGCAGAGGGGACGATGCGTAAGGAATTTGTTATTTGCGGTCAAGACATTTCGCTGGATATCTTAATGAATCACCTGAATAATCGGAATGAGGCACTCCAGATCTATCGTTCTTATCTGGGGAGTTATAATGGCATTTACGCCCTTTATCTGGGGAAGGTCAATTTGGCCACCGCTCACATGTGGGATGGCGATACTGACGAATACAACACTTCTTATGTGAAAAAAATGATGCCGGGTGTTCCGGCATTAATTATCCGGATTGCCCGGCGTCAGCAGGGCTTTTATGTGCAAAAAAACAATCCTCAAGGGATTTGTGACTGGGCTGATTTAAAGCGACCGGATATAACAATCATCAATCGGGAAAAAGGCAGCGGCACGCGGATTTTGTTAGATGAGAAACTCCGCCTTGAAGGGATTGATGGCGAAAAAATTAATGGTTACTTTCGTGAGTGCAAGTCTCATCTGGCCGTTGCCAATATTGTTTCCCGGAGTGGCGCTGATGTGGGCATTGGCTGTGAAACCGGCTGTATCAGTATCCCTGGGGTTGAATTCATTCCGCTGCAAACCGAATCTTATGATCTGGTAATCAGGAAGTCGGATGCAAAAAATCAGCCTTACAAGATGATTCTGGAAATCATCACGTCAGACTCCTTTAAAATGGATCTGCAAAGTATTTATAATTATGATACATCAGAGACGGGGAAGATCATTCAAAGTAATGAGAACTAATTAATCTGCGGATTAGTAATAGGCTTTAAAATTAAGGGCGTGTCACAAAGCAACGCTAAAAGTTGCTTTGTGACACGCCCTTTTTTCTGCGGTCGGAGATTCAGCAATATTGACGACTTCTTTTTTGAGAAGAAGTATTAACTAAGCTTCCACCCGCCGCTGCTTAATCAGCACCAACGTTATGCCCAGCACCGCCACCCCGAAGGCCAGCACCAGTACCATGCTGGTGAAAATGGATTGAAGATTGTCAGCATTGAAGTTGACGGCAGCGGTGATTTCGTTATTCGCTTTAACATACCAGTAGGTGGGGGTAAAACTGGCAATGGTCAGCACATTGGCACCCAGCAGTGCTTGGGGGACAAAGACGCCGCTGATAAAGCTGGTGCCCAAAGCGAAGACATTGGCGACGGCAGACATAGCCCCTCGACTTTTGACCAAATTGCCGATTAAATAGCTAATGCTTAAGGCCGCCAGAGTGAAGACAAAGGAGTTTAAAAGTAGCAGCAAGCCGGTGGCAGTAAACATAAAACTGCCATACATGACAAAGCTTGCTGAGATCAGAACCAGCCAGGTTAGAACGGCAAAACTGACATTGCCCAGAATCATCTGAAAATTCATGCTGGTTGACCGGATCGGGGAGCAGAGATTCCGCCGTTTTAAATCAGTGTCATTGAAAACCAGCATCACTGAGCAGACCCCTAGAATCAGAATGGCAAAAGTGGAATAGGATAGATAGTTGAAATAATATCCGGATTTTTCGGCATAAGCGGAGTGGGTGCCATTACTGATCATGGTCACCTCTGTGGCTTCGGACAGATCTTTTTCCAGATAGCTCACCAGTTCGTCCTGGGTAAGACCAGGCATGTAGGTGGTATAGGTTTTAACGGTGTTCAGGTATTTATTGATCAGCAGATCCATGTAGACATTGCTGGTGGAGTCCGGCACGGTTGTTTTTTCCAGCTGGACATCTTGGCCATTTAACATCGCTTCGGTAAAGCCAGTCGGAACACGGAGGATATATTCTACCTGTCGGAAGAACAGAGCATCCTGGAGCTTTTGGGTATCGTCGGGAATATCCACCAGGTTGGCATTTTCACCCAAATAGGTTTTGAGTCCATCCACCAACTGAGAATCACTATCGTTATTGATAAAGGCAATATTGACCTTGACCTTGGTAAAATCAGTGTCCTGGGGCGGGTTATAGGTGCTGCTGAGCAATAGTGCCAGGACCATGAAAACTACCAGGTAAATCAGAATCTGGCCGCGATTCTTCTGAATTACTTTGAAAAAAGCTTTATAAACTTGCATATTTCTGTCTCCTTAATACAAAATACGTGATCGAACTGAATGCAATGATGAAACCGCACAGCAGCAGGATGTCCGTAAAAAACTGGGTATAGGTATTGTAGTAATACAGGGCATAAAAACTGTCGGTGATCAGATTGGCCGGGTTGAGGTAACCCAGAATCGGCGCTTTGGTCATCACAAGATACTTCATATCGGCAGACATCATTCCGGCCAGAAAGGACATGGTCATGGTGGAGCCAATCAGGATACCGATTTTGAGGCCTTCGCCTTTTTTGACAATTGAACCAATGCAGGCACCAAAGGTCACTCCGGTGAGGCTTCCCACTACACAGGTCAGGGCAATATAGCCCAACTGGTCACCAAAACTGATGTCCAGTACCTTGATAAGAAAGGTCAGCAGAATCAAAAGCTCCAGCAGTTGGATGGTGGTGGCAGCCAGCATCGAGGAAATAAAGACCGTCAGTTTATTAGTGGGAGCCAGATTGATTCGGGCACCCACAGCGGAAAGATCCGCCTGAATCGCTACCACTTCTTTTACTCCCAGAAACCCACCATATAAACAGGTCATCGCAATCAGGGCATAAAAATAATTGACAATCGGATCTGGGTTGGAGTGGCTGGCAGAAACAGCGGTCAGGTATTCAGTCCGACTGGAAATTCCAGTTAGCATACCATTATTCAGGGCGGCAGGGTTTTGGCCGATAACAGTGACGATGGTTGCAGATGATTGAACAAAATCATCCAGAAATCCCCGGATGATGGTCTGATTGAGACCAGACTGGTTTACTACCAAGTGGAGATCTGAATCAAAAACAATATAACCATCGATTTGATTATCTTTGAGTAGCGCATCGGCTACTTCACTGGTCGTATACTGAACAATAAACAAATCATTGGCCCCATCGATGGCCTGAGTGAAAGCCGGGTTATGATCCAACTCCTCATTCTGAACCACCGCCACATTCACTTTCAGAAAATTATCGGCGCTTGAAAGGTTGGAAAAGGCCAGGTTAAATAGGGTTGCCAACAGAATTGGAAAAAGAAAGGTCCAGAACATCAACTGTCGGTCTTTAAAGATGCACTTGAGGCGATAGCGGTAATTAAATAAAAACATAATTTCTCTCCTAATCTCTGAGTTCTTTGCCGGTGATTTCCAGAAAGACATCGTTCAGAGTTGGCGGTTCAGAATAAACTTTACCGATGGCAATATTTTGATCCTTCAAATGATCAAGAATCGCAATCAGATTATTTTTTCCCCGACTTGACTTCACGACCAGCTGATGATCGGTTAACTCGGCCGAGATAATGTGCGTCAAGGCCTGGATTTCGGTGAGATCCAGATTCTCGGGGTTGAGCAGTTCAAGACTGATATGTTCGCCGGATTTAATCATTTTTTTGAGGTCTTCATTGGTACCCATGGCAATGATTTTGCCCTTATCCATAATGGCAATGCGACTGCAGATCTGTTCAACCTCTTCCATATAATGGGAAGTATAGATGATGGTGGCACCTTGGCGGTTTAATTCCAGAATCCCTTCCAGGATATTGTTGCGGCTCTGGGGATCGACAGCCACCGTGGGCTCATCTAGGATGATCAGCTTAGGCTTATGGGCAATCCCGCAGGCGATGTTCAAGCGGCGGAGCAGCCCGCCGCTGAGTTTTTTGGGGTAGAATTTTTTAAAATCGTTGAGTCCCACAAAATCGATGGCTTCGCCAACCAGCTTTTTTCGGGTTTGTTTATCAGAAACATAAAGACCGCAGAAGTAGTCGATATTTTCATATACGGTCAGTTCATTAAAGACGGCCACGTTTTGCATCACCACCCCGATGTCACGTTTGATATCATAGGCATCCGGGGACATTGGCTGATCGTAAATTTCGATAGTCCCCTTATCATATTTAAGCAGCGACAAGATGCAGTTGATAGCGGTGGTTTTTCCCGAACCGTTGGGCCCCAGCAGTCCCAGGATTTCACCTTCCTGAACTTCCAGATTGAAGTGATCCAGGGCGATGAGATCCCCGTATCGTTTGACCATATTTTTTACATTGATTACCATAACAAATTCTCCTTTATGTGTGCGCCCAACCCAGAAAAGTGGGAAACGGCGTTTTTATTTGGCTATGGGTTTATTTTACGCCAGCGGATGTCATTTTGGTAGTGATAAGCCTCCTGATTGGGTATGACAAATGTCACCATTTATGTTAAAGTAGTGATGAAATCACATGATCGACAGGGATGTGATTCTGGAGAATATTCTGATAAGGGTTGGTAATTATGAATAAGCTGATTGATAAACTGATTATTTTCGGGTTCTGTCTAGCATTGTATTTGACTACCGTGGACAATGTGCTGTTGATTGCCCCGGTTTTGGTGGCGGTCATTTTTAGTGCTGCGGCAAGCTATTTAAAAGAAGGGCCGGTGACGGTTGGCTTGTTTGTGGGTTATCTGGTGATCTGCTTTTTTGAACCGGCATATCTTACATTCATTCCACTGATTGGTTATGACATTCTTCTTTCCCAATACAAATGGTTGTGGACATTGGTACTTCTGCCAGCAGCAACAGGATTCACGGAGCTTAGTGGTACCTCTGTGGTGCTGATCCCAATTTTTATGGTGGTAGCCAATTTTCTTAAAAAACGAACCCTTTCGCTGGAAACATTGAGACAAGACTATAATGGCCTTCGGGATACTACCCGGGAAACCGCCTTGCAGCTGGAAAAAAAGAATAAAATGCTGATGGAAAAGCAGGACTATGAATTGAACCTGGCCACACTAACCGAACGGAACCGGATTGCCAGGGATATTCATGATAATGTGGGGCATATGCTTTCCCGGAGTATTCTGCAAACCGGCGCGCTGTTGGCAATCACCAAAGAAGCACAAACCAAAGAGGGCTTAATTCAAATCAAAGAAACGCTTTCTGAAGCCATGGACAGCATCAGAAGCAGCGTCCATGATCTCCACGATGAATCCTTGAATTTGCAGGTGGAACTGCAGACGCTGATCAAGAATTTTGAGTTTTGTCCGGTAAAATTTGATTATGATGTGGAATCCAGTTTAGATAAAGAAGTCAAATACTGTTTTATCGGGGTGGTCAAAGAAGCTTTTTCAAATATCATCCGCCATTCCAATGCCACCGAAGTTTCACTGGTGGTCCGTGAACATCCGGGGTTGATTCAGCTGGTGGTTAAGGATAACGGCATCGGTAGCACGAAACTAGACAGCGACGGCATCGGGCTGATGAACATTGCCGATCGGGTGGCAGCCTTGAACGGCAACGTCAATATTACACCGGATCATGGTTTTAGAATTTTTATTTCAGTACCGAAAAATGAATAGAAACGAATGATATAAAAAAAGGGGGAACCATGAAAATACTTGTCGTTGATGATGACCGGCTGGTTTGTGCATCGCTGAAAACTATTATTGAATCCCAGGGGGATATTGAAGTGATCGGAATGGGTCACAATGGCGAAGAAGCTATTACCTTATACCGTCAATTAAAACCGGATGTTTTGCTGATGGACATCCGCATGGAGGTGATGACCGGGCTGGAAGCCGCCGGAGTCATTCTTACAGCCGATAAAGCAGCTAAAATATTATTTTTAACCACTTTTCTGGATGATGAATATATTATCAAAGCGCTTAAGCTGGGGGCCAAGGGCTATCTGATCAAACAAGATTTTGAAAGCATTGTGCCCTCGCTGAAAGCGGTACAGAGTGGGCAAAGTGTTTTTGGGCAAGATATTGTGACAAAAATACCGGGTTTAATGAATAATTTAGATCAGAAAGAACAGCATAATTTTGACTTAAGTGATAAGGAACGGGAACTCATCGATTTGGTTGCTCAGGGATTGAGTAATCGGGAGGTCGCAAATAGTCTCTATTTAAGTGAAGGCACTGTTAGGAATCGCATCAGTGTTATATTGGAAAAATTAGAGCTCAGAGATCGGACACAATTGGCTATATTCTATTATAAAAAGCTGATCTGAATGGAGTTGTGAATGACTATGCAAATTGCTAATTCGCATTGAAATAAATCCGGTTTAGGAGTAAAATAAAAGTATGAATAAAGGATTGTGAATCGATTCGAAGCCAATGGCAAAGCCCTTGTTTTTTATGAAAGAAGATGGAAAGATGAAAAAAACAATAAGAGCAATCGTATTGTTGGCGGTCATGTTGATGTTTGTGATTCAAATTCCGGCTTGTGTAAATGGCAGACAAACAGATGCTGCGATTCAAGGTGCTTCCATAGGGAGCAATGACAATTGCAGATATAAAACTCATGTTCAAAATGTTGGGTGGCAGGATTGGGCCGTTGATGGGGTGGAAAGTGGAAGCACTGGGCAGTCTTTTCGTTTGGAAGGCATAAAGATAGAAATCGGTGATTTCTCAAATTTAGGTGTTACCTATCAAACCCATGTCCAAAATATCGGTTGGCAGGATTGGGTTATTGATGGGGCAGAGAGTGGAACCACTGGTCAGTCTCTGCGGCTGGAAGCGATACGAATCAACCTCACTGGAACTGAGGTTGGCAAATATGATATTTACTATCAAGTTCATGTCCAAAATAAGGGCTGGCTGCCTTGGGTAAAAAATGGCGAAATGGCCGGAACAGAGGGTCAGTCGCTGCGCCTGGAAGGGATTAAAATTATGGTTGTACCACAAGGTGGATCACCGCCAGATGCTGGGACAGCCTTTAAAAACGTAATTTTGATGATTTCCGACGGAGGTGCAGCTAACCAAATTTTAGCGACGGATTATTTCACCAGTGGAGAAGCTGGAACCCAAGTCTATGAACAGTTTCCCACCAGACTCAGTATGAGTACTTATTCTACCGGCAAAATAGAAGCCGATGACGACAGCAGATATACATATGATCCGACGACAATTTGGAGCAATTTCGATGCAATGAAAAGTCGAGCCACTGATTCAGCTGCGGCGGGAACAGCTATGTCGACGGGAATAAAAACCTATAACGGGGCCATTGGTGTTGATCCGAATCAGGAAAATCTGAGAGGCATCATAGAAGATTTTGAAACGCAAAACAAATCAACTGGTGTGATTACCACAGTTGAACTCAGCCACGCCACCCCGGCAAGTTTTGTGGCCCATAATACTAATAGAGGCAACTACAGCGAAATTGCAAATGAAATGATCAAAAATAGTGCAGTCGACGTAATCATGGGGACCGGAAATCCATTATATAATGACAATGGAACTGAACGACATGTCATCGAGGACAGTAACTATGATTTTGTCGGTGGCAAAGAAACCTGGGATGGTCTTGTAGCAGGTGAACTTGGAAATGATGCAGATAGTGATGGGGACACCGACAGATGGACGCTGATCCAAACGAAGGCAGAATTTGAAGCCCTCCAGACTGGAGCTGCACCAAGCAGAGTGATTGGGATTCCACAGGTCTTTTCGACCCTGCAGTATGCCAGAGATGGGGATCAGAATGGAGATCCGTTCACAGTGGCGATAAATAAAGATGTACCCTCATTAGCAACAATGGCCAGAAGCTCACTCAACGTCTTGGATAATGACAAAGATGGTTATTTTCTGATGATTGAAGGTGGAGCAATTGATTGGGCGGCCAGTAAAAATCAGAGTGGACGGATGATTGAAGAGGAAAACGATTTTAATCAGGCTGCAAAAGCGGTGTGTGAATGGGTGGAAGCAAATAGCAGCTGGTCGGAAACTTTGGTAATTGTCACCAGCGATCACGAAACCGGCTACCTGACTGGAACACCGGGGGTTTATAATGAGGTAATCAATAACGGGCAAGGGAATATCCCTACTATGGCCTGGAACAGTGCCGAGCATACGAATCAGCTGGTTCCCATTTTTGCCAAAGGACCGGGAGCCGATTTGTTTAAAAAATATGCTGTGGGTTCCGATCCGGTTCGCGGCGCTTATATTAATAATACCGATATTCCCAAGGTAATCCGGGAATTGCTTAATTCCCAATAAAATTAACAGACCATTTTGTGTGAAAGAGGCGTATTTGTGAAAAAAAGAATGAAGAGTGGGATGGTGACAATAATAATTGTTGCAATGTTGATGTTACAGATGTCAGCCAGTGTAATGGCAGAGGAAACAAATGTTGCACCATTGGTATTTGAAGGTAATTGCAGTTATCAGACGCATATCCAAAATGTCGGCTGGCAGGACTGGAAGTCCAAAGAATCATTAAGCGGCACAACCGGTAAGTCGTTGCGGTTAGAAGGAATCAAAATCAAACTCAGCGATTCAGCGAATTTAGGCGTATCCTATCAAACTCATGTTCAAAATATCGGTTGGCAGGATTGGGTGACAGATGGAGATGTGAGTGGAACTGAAGGGAAATCCCTGAGACTGGAAGCAATCCGGATGAAGCTCACCGGCAGTGAGGCTGATAAATATGAAATTTATTATCAGGTTCATGTGCAGAATGTCGGCTGGATGAACTGGGTCAAAAATGGCGATGTATCAGGCACTGAAGGTAAAGCCTTACGTCTCGAAGGGATTAAGATTGTGATTTTGCCCAAAGGGTCACCGGCTCCGGTTAACGCCGGATCCATTAAGAACGTGATTTTCATGATATCCGATGGTTGCGGTTCCAACCAGATCTTGGCAACTGATTATTTCACTGATGGAAAAGCAGGAACGCAGGTTTATGAGCAATTCCCGACTAAACTCAATATGAGCACCTATTCTCATATTGAATTGGGCACAGCTGATGACTTGTTAGGTTTATATGATCCAGAAACCATCTGGAGCAGTTTCGACCTGATGAAAAACTACCCCACCGATTCATCGGCCGCAGCAACAGCTATGGCCACGGGGACCAAAACCTATAATGCGGCAATCGGCGTTGATCAGGCGGAACAGGATCTGGTCAATATCAGAGAAGATTTTGAAGCTCAAAATAAGGCAACCGGTGTGATTACCTCGGTTGAGTTCAGTCATGCCACGCCGGCCAGTTTTGTTGCTCATAACAGCAGCAGACAAAACTACAGTGAGATTGCCTATGAAATGCTCACGGACAGCGATACCGATGTGATCATGGGCGCCGGAAATCCGCTGTATGATGACAATGGCAAGCTCCGAACGGTTGTTGAAGACAGTAATTATGATTATGTTGGCGGCAAAGATACCTGGGATAATCTAGTCGCTGGCAATCTGGGAAATGATGCCGATGGTGACGGGGATCGTGATAACTGGAACCTGATTCAGACGAAAACCGAATTTGAAGCGTTACAGACGGGAAATACACCGGAACGGGTTATTGGCGTCCCGCAGGTATTTCAAACTCTTCAATTAGACAGAGCGGGAGATGGGAACGTGGCGCCTTTCACGGTAGCCATGAACGAAAATGTGCCAACCCTGGATGTCATGGCAAAGAGTGCCCTGAATGTTCTGGATAATGACAATGATGGCTTCTTTCTGATGATTGAAGGCGGTGCAATCGATTGGGCCAGCCACGGTAAGTTAAGTGGCCGTTTAATTGAAGAAGAAACGGATTTTAATCACTCGGTAGAAGCAGTTTGTAACTGGGTCGAAGCCAACAGCAACTGGGATGAAACCCTGGTCATTGTGACCGGTGACCATGAAACCGGATATCTAACCGGGGCCACCGGCGTATACGGTGAAGTGACTAATAATGGTAAAGGTGTGATGCCTACCATGGCATGGAACAGCACAAACCATACCAATCAGCTGGTGCCCTTCTTTGCCAAGGGGCCAGGTGCAGAATTGTTTGATAATTATGCCAACGGTTCAGATCCGTTTAAAGGTGCCTATCTGGATAATACCGAAATTTCGCTGGTAATTCGGGATCTGCTGAATTAGAATCATATTCAAACAACCTGTTATTGTTCACATAAAATAATGTGATACGATAACAGGTTGTTGTTTTTTTAGAAAAAAGATGGCAAATGAAAGGATCAGTCAAGATATGAGTTAAAAGCTTTATTCAGGATGCTTTCCAGTTGTTCGGGAAGAACACCAAATACAATTGCCACACCCTCAACATGACAGCTGGAATCGACCGTTAGATGCTTGTTCGATTCATCTTCGGTAATTGAAAACATGCAGCTGTTGCCTTGGGCATTTAGAAGCGCTTTGATATGACCAATGATGCCGCCGAGGGCGGTGACTTCCTGGGCCACCTGTTTTAATAAACCGTCTAGCATCGTTTCTGCCTCTTCATAGGGTGACGTGATATCAAATTTATAGGAGCCCACCAGACTGGTGTCGTGGGTTTTTACCGTAATGGGATGGTGTGAATGGTGATGGTGTTCTGGTTGGTGGGACGATTCGGGATGGTGGTGATGGTCATCATGACATCCGCAGCTGCAATTCTCGTCGTGGTGGTGTTGTTTTGAATGAATGGTGTTCATACGGTGTCCTTTCTTATTCAGTGCCCAGGATGGCTTTAAAAACAATCGGATCAATAGTTTGAGCAGCGCTGACTTTAAAAAAGGCGGCATCATTATTAAATGTTCGGATCGATTCTTCCACTGTCGATAAGGTATCCTCATCGACCAGATCAACTTTGTTAAGCAGAATAACTTCCGCCGCATCCAGTTGACCTTCCAACAGCATTTCCATGGGTCGAAGCAGGCGCAGCCAGCGTTTGGCGTCCGTCACGCAGGTGATGTGGCAATCAAGATCAGGTAAAGACTGACCGATGGTTTTTTTGATATTATCAGGGTAGGCCACACCGGTTGCTTCCATAATGATCAGCTCGGGGTTAAAATCCCGGATGATATTGTGAAGCCCGAGAACAAGCTCTCCCGCCATGGTACAGCAGACACATCCAGAAAACAGATTGGCAACCTCATAACCACTGCTTTGCAGAATTTTGTCATCAATGCTGACGTCGCCAATTTCGTTTTCCAGAATGACCACCTTTGTTCTGTTTTCGGAATCAGCACCGATGACATGTCTGGCCAGTTGGATCACGACACTTGTTTTTCCAGATCCCAGAAATCCGCCTAAAATTATTACTTTCATATTTTCACCTAATTTTCCTGGTTGAGACTTAAAATCGGCAAAATCACTTGCCTAATTCGTCAGTTTAGTTATAGACTGTTTTGCTTAGCTTTTTGGCTTCATCAACAATCCAGCCATTGACTTCCTGAACCTTGGGATCAAAATAATCCAGCGAGGTAATCATCCCGTTGAAGATAAATCCACCGTCAGTGGCTAATCGATCAAAGGTCTCTCGCACGGCTTCTCGTACTTCTTCTTCATTAACAACCGGCCAGATACTGGGCATTCTAAATTCAAAACCGCCATTGATGGCAAGTTTGGAACCGTATTTTTGCTTCATACCAACAAGATTATTTTCAACCTGGGCCGGATCCCAAACGTTTACACCAATATCAACCATGGCGGGAATCAGGTCTTCGCATCGGCCGCAGTTATGGTAAAAAATCGGAACATTTTCATCTCGGACTAGATCCAGACATTTTTTATACCGGGGCACAAAGATCTCTTCAAATAATCTAGGAGAAATAAACGGATTAAGTTTTGAAGCGGTATCATCAAGAAGATAGTAACCTTCAGGTTTGTAATAATGCAGCAAGTTTTTGGTGATATAAAGGGAATGATCCAGCATGTAATCAAGCAGTTCTTCGACCTCTTCCTGTTCTTCATAAATGGCGCAAAGTCCTTCGGTGAAGCCCATGAAGCCAATGAACTGCTGGAATAAATCGGCAAATCCACTGAGGACAAAGGCGGTTTGATCAGGGTCTTGAACGTATTTTTTTCGGTCTGCCTTAGCGGCGGCTTCCCAGTCAAATCCGGTGTAATCTGGCGCTTTAATGACGTCACGCCATTTCGTGACGTCGGTCAGAATAAAGTCATTGGGTTTGGGCAGAGCGGCAAAATTAATTTCTTCACCGGTTACAAAGGTGACACCCCAGGGGTCAACGCCACCACCAGGGCCTCTAAAACTACCTAAAATACAAGGGTCTGCCATCGTGAGAAGTGGCGCATCAGGGCCAAAAAATGATGATACCGGTACGTATTCCGGCATTTCCCCCCGGGCTACCCGCAAAAAGTTTTCTTTCTGAGTTAAATGAGCTGTCATAGTTGTCCTCCTTTAATTGTTGAATTATAACCAAGTTTAATATTCAAAATTGGTTTTGTCAATACTTTTGTAATAATAATTAAATTTACTATAATAACGTTTGTAGCTTGTTGGATAAACGTGATTATAGGAGCGCATTTCTATAAATAATACAAGTTTTAATTAAAAATTAGTGAAAGAAAAGAGTTGAATGCGTTAGATGTTAAATAAATATAAAAATTTACGTCATCATATTTTGGCGATTGTTGAATAAAAACACGTGAACATTTATAATAATGACTGAATTGAAGCATCTATCTGTTGTTGTATATCGTCGGGACATAACATATAATTATTAAAAAGAGATGAAATTGCTGTGGAGTTGCCAGGGCAAGACGATGAATCGATGTTTTTAGATAAGTCAAATTGAGTAGAAAAAGAGGGTGTCATGAGAAATTCAGCAAATCATTTTCAAAGCATGTTCAGGTTTTTAATTAATGTGGTGTTGATCCTGTTGCAGTTAACCATCATTGGTATTGTGATTCTCCAATTTTCAGATTATGCAGTGTATGCATATTGGGTAATTGAAGCAATTGCAGTGCTGGTCGTATTGAACATTGTTTACCGAAAAAAAACGGCAGCCTATAAAATATCCTGGATCATCTTTGTCTTGATTCTTCCGGCAGTGGGGATTGTCCTCTACTTTATTTGGGGACGGCAGCATGTATCAAAAAAGTCCAAGGCTCGCTGGGATAAAATTAATCAGAATACTTATGAAAAACTGAGTCAAAATCGTGATGTTTTTGAAGAGCTGAAAGATTCTGGAATAAAAAAAGAAGTCGACCTGGTGTATCGGCTATGTGGCCTGCCGGTCTGGAAAAATACCAAAACAAAGTATTTAAGATTAGGGGAGGAAATGCATCGGGCTAATCTGGAAGCCATTATGAGTGCAGAAAAATTCATTTTTCTGGAGTATTTTATTGTAACTGGCGGAAAAATGTATGATGAACTGATGTCAGCTTTGTTTGAAAAAGCGGCTATGGGGGTTGAAGTACGGATGATGGTCGATGAAATGGGCAGTTTATCAACGCTACCAAAGGATTTTTATCAAATCTGTGCCGCACATCAGATCAAAAGCATTCCCTTTAATCCGTTGTCAGCTTCACTTTTTAAATTTATTAGCTTTCGGGATCATCGGAAAATGACGATCGTGGATGGTAATGTGGCCATTACCGGTGGAATCAACATCGGGGATGAATATATCAATGAAAAAGTGAGGTTTGGCCATTGGAAGGATATGGCCGTGTATCTGGAAGGGGATGCGGTTTTTAGCCTGACAACCATGTTTCTTAATATATGGGAATACGTCTCTGGGGAACCATCTCTAATTGAAGATTATCGGGGTACCCGGGAAAGTTCAAAAGCGGATGGCCTGGTTATGCCCTTTTGTGATGGCCCGACTAATTTAAAAAATCCGGCGGTCAATACCTACATGACTGTTTTTAACAATGCCAAGGAATATATTTATCTGACAACTCCCTATCTTATTCTCGATACCGACCTGACAAATTGTATTTTACTGGCGGCACGAAGTGGTGTCGATGTCCGCATTATCACTCCGGGTATTCCCGATAAAAAGATGGTTTATGCCACAACCCGGGCTTTTTATGGCGATCTTTTAGCTGAAGGGGTACGAATTTACGAATACGCTCCGGGATTCATTCACGGAAAGGTTCTGGTAACCGATGATCAGGTGTCAATTGTTGGATCGATTAACATGGATTATCGTAGTCTGACCTGGAATTATGAATGTGGAACCTGGATTTACGGGTCTGAAACGGTGCTGGAGATCAAAAAAGATCTGTTGGACTGCATTAATGTAAGTCGAGAGGTGCGCTATGCGGATTGGGAGAAATCGTCATTTATTAAAAAGGTGGGGCAGTCTGTTTTAAGAATCATGGGTCCGTTGATGTAGTTAAATAATGGAGGAAACGTTTATGAAAATCGTTGCAGTTCAAATGAAGGTTGCGTTAAAACAGGTCGAGCAAAATTATGCCAATGCCGAAGCATGGATTAGAAAAGCCGCAACTGCTGAGGCAGATGTGGTGGTGTTGCCGGAAATGTGGAGCGGTGGATTTATTACCGGTGAGTTGGATGAGCGGCTGGCAGATGTGGATGGACAACGCACGCAAGCATTTTTGGCAAAACTGGCTAGTGAACTGAATGTCAATATTGTCGGGGGATCGGTGGCGACTAAAAAGGGTGCGGATTATTTTAATACATGTTACGTAGCCGACCGCGGAGGCCGTATTATAGCAGACTATGATAAGGCTCATTTGTTCAGTTTTGCCGGCGAAGACCAACGCTATCGTTCTGGCGATAAACTGGCGACTTTTCAACTTGATGGGATAGCGTGCGGCGTTGTGATCTGCTATGAGATCCGTTTCCCAGAGTGGTGCAGAAAACAAGCCCTGGCTGAGACAAAAGTCCTTTTTATACCAGCCGAATGGCCCTTGCTGCGGGTGGGCCACTGGCGCATTTTAAACCAAGCCAGAGCCATCGAAAACCAGATGTTTGTAGTAGCTGTCAATGGCTGTGGTGATGCGATGAAAGATCGTCAAAACGCCGGGAATTCGATGATCATTGATCCTTTGGGAAATCTTCTGGCCGACGCCGGCGAAGTACCACAAGAAAAGATGATTCTGGGGGATGTGGATTTGGCTGAGCTGGACAAGATCAGAAATAACATGACCGTCTTTAACGACCGGAGAACCGATCTTTATTAATTCAATGAAAAAATTTAATAAAAATAGCAGTAAAAAATAATGCGAGACTCGCTATCAGGTAACAGGTCTTTTGGTAAGCGTAATAAAAAAATGGGCAAGCCGTTTAAAATCTATGTTCGCGGGTATGAGGACAAAAAGAAGGAATGTGAATAAGCCCTATTTTATTTAATTTATTCTGGTTGAAGATGATCGTTTAATCTCTGAAAAATGGTAAGTACGATGATTGAAAGTTTAAGGAGGCTAAAAAATGAAAGCAATGCGAAAACAAGTCTTCAGTTGGTTGATCATTTTAAGTATGTACGTCAGTCTCATCCCGATGGGGGTCTGGGCCGAAGAATTAAATGAAGCTGCCGGGATGAGTGGCAATAATGAAACAATCGGGATGATGGATGAAAGCCAGATATTGGACATGAACGTTAACCCTTCGGGAATTAATGCGAGTAGTATCCAATCCGGTGACTACTGGTATGAAAATATTACTGGCGGCATAAAAATTGTATCATATACCGGAAGTAGTGGAAATGTGGATATCCCATCAAGTATTGATGGAAAAAGCGTATTGGAAATTGGTGCCGATGCATTTAACGGAAAGAGTACTTTAACGGGTGTCAATTTACCAAACAGCGTAACGGTACTCGGTTTACGTTCTTTTTACAATTGTCCGAATCTGGATTCGGTGTTTTTGGGAAATGGGTTGGTAACCATTGGAAACGGTTCGTTTTGGGGAGCAAAAGCACTGACCAGCATTATGATACCGCATACGGTCACATCGATCGGTTATGCAACCTTTGCCAGTTGTGATGCGCTGAAAAAAATCACCTTTTTTAACAGTTCAATGGCTTTTAACGGACAGGTATTTGGGATGATTCCAAACCTGACGATTTATGGGTATTCCGGCTCTACTGCCGATTCCTACGCTTACGCCAATACCAGACCTTTTGTGGCCTTGCCGGCTTCTTATGTGGACATTTATTATTCCACTCATGTCCAGAATGTTGGCTGGCAGGCATCCCAAAAAAATGGTGAAATCAGTGGCACAGCCGGTCAGTCATTACGTTTGGAAGGGATCAAAATTCTGATTGATAACAGTGAGATAAATGCCGTGATCCAGTATCAGACGCATATTCAGAATATTGGTTGGCAACCGATGGTCAGCAATGGCACACTCAGTGGGACCACCGGCCTTGGCCTGCGCCTGGAAGGAATCCGCATTGAGCTTGATGGAACGGATGTCGGAAAATATGATGTCTATTATCGTGTTCATGCCCAAAATTTTGGATGGCTGGATTGGGCGAAAAATGGTGAAAGTGCCGGAACTCAAGGCATGGGGCTACGACTGGAAGGGATTCAGATCATTGTTGTCCCAAAAGATTCGGCAGCACCAGGGTCAACTGCCTTTCCTTTTATGAGCAGTTTAAATTAGACGAGAAAAGAGCGCTTAGAATGGTGATGCAAGTTATTATGGCATCAGTTAAGGTCTAATTTTCAGTTTGGTAGAACAATTTCGTCGGTAAAAAGTATCGGTAATCTCTGGCGAAAAAGAGGGTCGCAAGTTCGGAATGGCAATGCTGAGCCCATAAGAAAGTTTGAAAAATAACCAATGGAGGAAAACATGAGTATATTTGATATTATCGGGCCAATTATGGTTGGACCATCCAGCTCCCACACTGCGGGAGCGGTGAAAATTGGTTATCTTTCAAGAAAACTGATGGGCGAAAAGATCCTTTCGGCAAAGATTTATTTGCATGGATCGTTTCTGACAACTGGGAAAGGCCATGGCACCGATCGGGCCCTGGTTGCCGGATTGTTGGGAATGAAACCAGATGATATTCGCATTCCACAAAGTTTTGGGCTGGCTGAAAAAGAAGGTATGGTTGTTGAGTTTGGCGGCATCGATCTTCGGGAGGCACATCCCAATTCGGTAAAATTGATTTTGACTGGGGTATCTGGAAGGGAACTGGAGATTTTGGCGTCGTCATTGGGCGGGGGACGGATCCGGATTAATCAGATTGATGGTGTGGATGCCAGTTTTTCTGGGGACTATCCTACTCTGGTAGTTCATAACCTGGATCAGCCGGGCTATGTAACGGAAGTGACATCCATGCTCAGTCATAAATCCATTAACATCGCCACCATGCAGCTGTATCGCGATCATCGCGGTGGCGAAGCAATTATGGTATTAGAATGTGACGAGGAAATATCACCGGACTTCATTAGTTGGCTGAAAGAGCGGAAAGGGATCAGGAAAGTAATTTATCTCAGTTTGGAGGAAGCATCGTGAGTTTTAAAGCGTTACAAGAAATTGTGGATAAAGCAAAAGACAGCGGCAAAGCGCTTTGGGAAATCATTTTGGAAGATGAAATCAATGAGAGTCAGATTTCCAGAGCGGAAGTCCTGGAAAAAATGGAAAAATTATTTTTAGCCATGAAAGATGCAGATGCGAATTATAATGGTCATTTAAAATCTCCGAGCAAACTGGTCGGAGGAGACGGCGAAAAAATCAGTGAAGCCCGAAAAAATCAAACGATGATTTGCGGGGATTTCATGGCACAGGTTATGGAAAAAGCCATTAAAATGGGAGAATCCAATGCGTGTATGAAGCGGATCGTAGCAGCTCCGACGGCGGGTTCCTGTGGTGTCATTCCTGCGGTCTTATTAACCTATCAAAAAGAAAATAAGATCGCTGAATTGAAAATGATCGAGGCTTTATTTATAACTGGCGGTATTGGTCAGGTGATTGCACATCGTGCGTCGATTGCCGGTGCCACTGGTGGTTGTCAGGCGGAGATTGGTTCGGCCAGCGCCATGGCCGCAGGCGCGATGGTATATCTTGCCGGCGGGGATGAAAAAGCGATTGTTCATGGTGCTGCATTAGCCCTGAAAAGTTTATTAGGTCTGGCCTGTGATCCGGTTGCCGGGTTGGTGGAAGTCCCTTGTGTGAAGCGAAATGTGATTGGTGCATTTAACGCTCTGGCTAGTGCTGATATGGCCTTGGCAGGGATTCGTAGTCAAATCCCTCCAGATGAAGTCATCGATGCCATGCGCTCCATAGGCGATGCGATGCCCAGCTCGTTAAAAGAAACCGGTGAAGGGGGCTTGGCAAGGACTCCCACAGGGATACGGATTGAAGAAGAATTGAAGGATTATTAATAATAAAGCAGCTCGCTGTGGCCGATAATAAAAAATAAACAAGCTTGATTAATGAAAACTGCTAACAAAAAAAGAACTAAAATAATAAAAAAAAAGTAAAAAAAATATTTAAATGTGTTATTTAAAGAAAAAGAGGGTAAAAATAGTATCGTAATGTATAACTGTGTAATTTCATACCAATCCTGGCGTGATGTACATAGCAAACGATTCCATTGAAAGGAGGAATAGTGAAGTGAAAAAAATGTCGAAATTGATGGCTTTGTTGCTGGTAGTGGTGATGGTGTTGATGCTTGTACCGGTATCAACTTTTGCCGCAGAAGAAGTTGTTGTGGAAGAACCTACCTTAGTTGTACTAGCAGTTGAGGGGGCCCCTGTTGATGGGACTTTGACTACAGCGGTTGAAACGCCTGTAGCTGAAACACCTGTAGTAGAAGCACCAGTGGTGGAAGCACCTGCCGTAGTAACACCAGCGGTGGAAACACCAGTGGTCGAAACTCCAGCTGTGACAGCACCGGTAGCAGCAGCTCCCGTTGTTGAAGAACCAGTAATCGAAACACAAGCTGTTGATGCAGGAACGATTGAGGTCAAGGCAGTTCCCGCATTAGGTTTATGGAGAGATTCCGTAACATTTATTGATGTGCTTCTTAACAGTGTCGGCGCTGACTACTCATATGATGCAGTAGCAAATGCATTGACACTCAACAATTTTGTTGGTCGAGAAGTCGTTGCATCAGATATGGGCAGCAATTTTGCCATGATTCTCAAAGGCACCAATATTGTTGCTACTGATGATACTTGTGCGATTGATGTAATGGGGAATTTGACCATGAGTGGCGATGGCGAATTAACCGCAGTTGCAGCTAATAATGCGATCCATGTAACAAATGGCGATCTCGTTATTAACGATGGCGATTATGAACTGTATGCGATTACTGGCGTTGGCGATGCCGCTGCTGTTAATGTTGAAAACGGCGATTTAATCATCAATGATGGTTGGGTTGACGCAACCGCAGTTAACACAGGAACTGGTGGAGCATGGGGACTCTGGGCAGATAATGATCTCGTTATCAATTGTGGCGATATCGATGTCGTTACGGATTCAATCAGTGGCCGAAGCACAGGAATTGGAGCCGGCGATGATGCAATCGTTAAAGGCGGATACACAACTGTTAAGTCAACAACCGAAACAGGCATAGCAACTGCATTATATGCAGATAGCTGGGTTGTTATTCGAGATGGGATCCTGGATCTTTGTACTCAAGGCGGAGTTGATCCTTTAGCTATTTACGGTGGTGACGGCGTTTATATCAGTCCTTGCTACGGCGATGTAGATCTTACCGCATCTTGCCTGTATCTGGAACCAGGTTGTTGCGGACATTGGAATCACCATCATGCAACATCTTCTAACCCCAAAACCGGTACTCAAGACATGGCTCAACAAGCTTTAATGGCTACCATGGGACTACTGGCACTGCTGGGAATGGCTTATCTGATCAGCAGAAAAGAAATCAAAGCATAACACACACTATTCACGAAAGAAAAGCGGTGCAGCTGACTAAAACCAACGGTTTTAGCCGACTTCACTTGTAATTAGAAAAGAACTCCAATTTCTGATCAATTCTACGGAACGATCAGGAAGCGGAGTTCTTTTTCTGTTTTTGAAGGAGTTAAGCGTAAAATAAATATCGTTTATCGAATGATCGATTATTTGGCAGACGAGTGCCTTCATTTGCTGGCAATTAGATGATCCGAATTTAATATTAAAGGCAGCTTATAATATTTTTAACTGGAGTTGTTAAAATATTTCATTGACATCGATTACTACTGTAGATAAGATTATTTGTAAGTAAATGGATCGACCGATACGTTTTAAAATATTTAAATAAGAGGGATAGCAATGGATGCAAATGATCGAACAAAAGAACGGTTGGCAAAAGGGATCAAAGCGATAATGGTTAATAAAGCTTTAGATAAGATAACCGTAAAGGAAATAGTAGATCAAAGTGAGCTAACCAGACAAACTTTTTATCGCTATTTTCAGGATAAATACGATCTGGTTAACTGGTACTTTGATAAGTTGGCACAGCAATCCATCAAACAAATGGGCGTCAGCTTAACCCTGGAAGAGGGCTTGACACAAAAATTTGCATTTGTCCGGGCAGAAAAAGATTTTTTTACAGCGGCATTTAAATCAAGTGATTGCAATTCAATTTATGATTACGACTTAAAATTAATTACGGATTATTATACCAATCGGATTATCCAAAAAACTGGGAAACCATTGGATTCGGATGACAAATTCTTATTGGATATGTATTGTCAAGGATCAATGGATATGACATTCAAGTGGGTAACTGAGGGAATGATTATGGAACCGGAAGAATTTGCCAAGTTGTTAATTGATGCGATACCTGAAAAACTCAAACATTATTTGTTGTTTTTGTAGTATTCAAATAACAATTATTTTAAATAAGTAGCCAACTTTTAACTGATTATATTCGAGAAGGATAAATGCAATCAGCTAAAAGTTGGCTTTGAAGTTTTTTGCTTTCAAAAGTTACACTTAGGCAGAGTTGTAACTTTTGTGACAGTTCAAGGGCGGTGTCAATTGAATCATGACGATAATTTGATAAAATTAAAACCATAAATGCAACTGTTTACAGTTGCTGAAATTTTGGAGGTACTCTAATGGCAAGAACCTATTATTTTCCACCAGTAGTAATTATGGAACCCGGTGCAATTGAATTGATTGCTCCTGAAATTAAACGAATGAACGTGAAAAAAGCCCTTGTTGTAACTGATAAAGTTCTTATCGAAGCAGGAATTGTTCAAGACGTATTAAATGTTTTGGATAATGCCGGAGTGGCATATTCAATATTCTCGGATGTTAAACCAAACCCAACGGTAACGAATGTCAATGCCGGACTGCAGGTTTTGTTAGATAATGAATGTGATTTTGTCGTTAGTATTGGTGGCGGTTCGCCTCAGGATACGGCCAAAGGGATCGCGATTCTGGCAACCAATCCAGGAGATCTTCGGGATTATGAAGGAGTCGGGAAAACAGCTAATAAATCACTGCCAATCGTGGCGATAAATACGACCGCCGGAACTGCCAGTGAAGCAACCATCAATTATGTCATTACGGACGAAGATCGCAAACTAAAAATGGTTATTGTCGATCCCAATTGTTTAGCAACAGTTGCCGTGAATGATCCTAATTTAATGATAAAAATGCCGAAATCACTAACCGCAGCAACGGGTATGGATGCCCTTACCCATGCAGTTGAAGGCTATACTTCATCAGGATTATCGCGATTTACGGATCTTTTTAATTTAGAAGCCATCAAAGCAATTTCTGGTAGTTTGAGACAAGCAGTTGCCAATGGTGAGGATGTCGATGCCCGGGATGATATGGCTTATGGACAGTTTGTAACTGGCATGGGCTTCTCAAACGGTGGATTAGGTATCGTTCACTCAATGGCTCACCAATTAGGTGGATTCTATGACCTGCCTCATGGTGTTTGCAATGCCATCCTGTTACCCCACGTTGTCGCCTTTAATGCTGACGCCGTTGGCGATCGCTTAAAAGCCGTTGCAGAAGCAATGGGTGTTGATGTTGCTCATAAAAGCCAGGCAGAAATCAACGAGCTGGCGATTGAAGCGATTAAAACCCTGTCTGAAGATGTTGGCATTCCTTCGGGATTAGCAGAAATTGGTGTCAAAGAAGCAGACTTCGGCGAACTAGCGGATCTGGCTTTGGCAGATATTTGCACCGGTGGAAATCCCAAATGCCCAACTAAAGAGGATGTAATTGCTATTTATAAGGCGGCTTTCTAAAAAAGCAATCCAATAATCGAACTTGCCATAGAAGCTTAAACTAGTTGTTTAGGAAGCCATCACGGTTGCCTAAGTTGGTTTGGTCGGATGGTATAAATAATTATAGTATTTTAAGGGATTTGTCCTGTATGGGATAAATCCCTTTTATTTATTTACACTGAGAAGTATCAATGATAAAGCTCAGTAAATGCTCATAGATTTCAAAATAATTGCAATTAATATGAAATTTTATCCATAGATCATAAATTTTTTTCAAATATTGGGGTATATTAATTGACAGTGTTATAAAATAAAAACCATTTAAAAAGAGGGGATGACATATGAATGACAGTTTTTACAAATCCGTAGTTGAACACTCCCCAGTAGGGTATGCTTATCATAAAATTATCTGTGATCAAGCAGGAAATCCTTGCGATTATGAATTTCTGGAAATCAATAGGGCTTTTGAAAAATTGACGGGGCTCATTGGCACCGAAATAATCGGGAAGCGAATAACTGAGGTACTTCCGGAAATCGTAAATGATGAATTTAATTGGATTGCATTTTATGGGGACGTTGCTTTAAACGGTGGTGAAAAAGAATTTGAACAGTATACGGCAGCTTTGAATATTTGGTGTCGGGTGACCGTATATACTCAAGAGCCGGGCTTTTTTACAACTAATTTTGTTGATATTTCTAAAGAGAAGATGCAGTTAGAGGAGTTGAATAATTTCTTTGAACTAAACTTGGACTTGTTATGTATTGCTGATACCGAGGGAAATTTCGTAAAGACAAATAAGTCTTGGGAGGATATTCTGGGCTATACTTGTGAAGAGTTGATCAAAAAAAAATATCTTGATTTTGTACATCCTGATGATCTCCAAGCTACCCGAGAAGTCATGGCCAGGCTTAATGAACAGAATCCCGTGGTCAATTTTATCAATCGATACCGAGCCAAAGATGGAACGTATCACTGGATCGAATGGAGTTCACGGCCGCAGGGAAAGTTTGTCTATGCCGCAGCACGGGATATCACTGATCGAAAAAAATTGGAACAGCGATTGGAAAAACGGATGTTGGAGTTAACCAGGCCGCTGGAAGATGCGGGTAATATTGATTTTACCGAATTAATCGATCTGGATGACATTCAAAAATTGCAGGATGAGTTTTCAGACGCAACCGGTGTCGCTTCGGTGATCACCTTTACTGATGGAACGCCCATAACAAGAACCTCAAATTTTACCAGACTTTGCGAGAATATTATTCGAAAGACCGAAAAAGGCCGTGAAAACTGTTATAAATCGGACGCCGACATTGGTGCATATTCAGCTGATGGACCCATCATAAAAACCTGTTTAAGCGGGGGATTGTGGGATGCCGGAGCGGCCATTACGGTTGGCGGCAAACATGTTGCAAATTGGCTGATTGGCCAGGTAAGGGATGAAAATCTAAAAGACGAACAATTGGTCGCCTATGCCCGGGAGATTGGTACAGATGAGGCGGAAGCATTAATGGCATTTAGGGAAGTTCCGGAAATGTCCTTCTGGAGATTTGAAAAAATAGCAAAGTTGCTTTATACAATTGCCAATCAATTGTCGAATTTAGCTTTTCAAAATATCCTGCAAGCGCGTTTTATTAATGAAAAACGGCGGATCGAGAAGGAAATTCTGTACCTCAGTTATCATGATTATTTAACGGGACTTTATAATCGCAGGTATTATGAGCAGGAATTGATTCGTCTGGATAAGAAAGAAAATTTGCCATTAACCCTTTTATTGGGAGATGTGAATGGCTTGAAACTGATCAATGATACGCTGGGACATCTGCTGGGGGATGAGTTGCTGATCAAGACGGCCAGGATTATTAATCAGGTGTGCCGAAAAGATGATGTTGTCGCCAGGCTTGGTGGCGATGAGTTTATTGTGATTTTACCTAAAACAGAGGGTTCAAAGATTACTGAAATCATCGAAAAAATCAGGAAACTGACCTCGGAGGAAAAAGTTGGTGGCATGGATGTTTCCATTTCGTTTGGACACGAAACAAAGAAGAATGAAGAAGAAGACATTGAAGAAATTTTTAAACGGGCCGAAGATGACATGTATCGCCACAAGCAATACCAAAGTGCCGCAATGAGAATTAGACAAAAATAGTAAACCCACCGCGAAAACGGTGGGTTTACTTGATTGATTAATGATTATATCGTCATTGATTAGACTGTCGAAGTTATTAAGATAAGGTAATGTTAATGTTTGGTGGTGAGATTTCATCAACCGGTGTTTAGCTTAACACCGGTTGATATTAAACTTCTAATTGGCGAGGGTAAGTATAATCACTTTCCATGGGTAAAAAGGTGTAACCTTCAGATTGCAGGGTCTCAATAATTGTGGGGATGGCTGCTCGTGTTTCTGGTTTGAGTTCAGCATGACATAAAACGACCGAAACATCGTGACTGCGGCAACCGGCAATAATTGTCTGAGCAACGACATCCTTCAGCGGAGGATCCGAACTACCATCGCCGGAAGAAACATTCCAGTCACTGTAATTCCATCCTCGTTTTACAATCCCTTGAACACAGGTTTCGTTGGCGTTTGAAGAACCACCCGGGAAGCGAAAAACGTGGCTGGTTTCGGTTTGACCGGTTACTTGTTTTTGATATTGATCCAGTGCATCAACGTCAGCATAAAATGCCTCGGGATTGTTATAAAGACTATAATCGTGACTGCTGGTATGATTAGCCAGGGTATTTCCGTCGGCAACAATTCGTCGATACATGGCTTTAGCATTCTCGCCATCGTGCAGAGTTGTAAAGAAGGTGGCCTTGGCATCATATTCATTGAGTATATCCAGAACCTCCCCAGTGTGTTCAGTGGGACCATCATCAAAGGTTAGAAAGACAACCTTGATTCCATCAGTGTCACCGCTTCGAAGGCGTGATTTGATCGTTTCTAAAGGATCGGTATTTTTGGGGGATGTGGCAGTAGCGTTTGCTTCTTGCTTGATGTTAGTAGTGGTGGGGTTGTTTGCAGCTTTAGGGGTGTTGTTTTCAGTCGAATTTGATGACGAAGACGTTTGCACGGCCAGTCTCTGGGCATTAAAAACTTCAACCATTTTTGTCATCAAAAAAAACAATGACATGGTAATCATAATAATGAGAATAAGGCTCATAAAAGAGAATGTTATGAAACGCGGTAAATTCTTTATTTTTACTTTTGGAGTCGACTTTTTTCTCATTTTTACCTCGGATTCTTTATCGCACACAAAGCTGTCGGACAACAACTTCTGCAAAGATTAACTGTTTTTATTGTAGCAGAAAATAAACCAGATGTGTAAATAATTTCGATTATTTTTGAAAAAAATTGGTAAAACAACAGAAGTTTTTTTGAATACGATTGAGTGACAGCCCAGGGTTGAATTTAAGCAGATCTTATGTTAGGCTATTCTTATTTAAGGAGAAAGCCTGTGGACATTATAATAGTGATTAGTCAGATGCTGGAGTTATTTCTGATTCTGACATTAGGATATATTTCAGCAAAAGGAAAGATTGTCAGCCCCAAGTTCGGAACACAACTCTCGAATTTTATTTTAAGTATTACCCTTCCCTGTATGATGATTGCTTCAGTGGCAACGATGCCAGATGATACAAATAAAAATGATGTACTACTAATGTTTGTCATTGCGATTCTTTTTTATGTAGTCATGCCCGTTGTGGCCTATGGTATTACGAGAATACTGCTGGTAAAAAAAGAAGAGCGCAATTTATACATGTATATGACCATCTGGTCCAATGTCGGATTTATGGGTTTTCCGGTGATTGCATCGATCTTTGGAGAAGGTGCTATTTTTTATGCTACCATTTTTAATCTTATTTTCAATGTAAGTAACTTTACCCTTGGGATCATGCTGATGTCAAGCGAAGGAAAAAAAGCCCTGAACCTCAAGAAGTTCCTCTCTCCGGGAATGATTGCTTCAATTGTTGCTGTGATAATGTTTGCTGCCAATCTTCGGCTGCCAGAAATTCTGAATGCAACCTTAAAAACTGTTGGTAGCACCACCACCACCCTGGCCATGATTGTTATTGGGATTGCTTTATCCAACATTCCCATCAAGAGTGTCTTTACTGAGATTAGACTATATCCATATGTTATTATTAAACAGATTCTGCTGCCATTATTTGCTTGGGAGATTTTAAAAAATATCATCACAAACCCATATTTGCTGGGAATTGTAATTGTCATTATTGCGATGCCGGTGGGGACCTCCTCGGTATTGTTCGCAAATCGATATGAAAATAATGTTTCGCTTGCCACTAAAGGTGTTTTTATTACGACTCTGGCTTCGGTATTAACGATCCCGATTATCAGTTATCTGTTGCTCTAACCATGACTAAATTATAATAAGAAGTCAGTGACTAATAAATGATGAACGGAAGCACACAAATTTGTTTGTACAAGATCGATTTAAAGGTATTTTTAAAATATAATGTATTTTCTGAAAAGTTGTGCTAAAATGATTTACAATTTAGTGGGAACTAAAAAATCATTCCCCACAGTAAGGCGGAGAAAGTAACAATGATCGAAATAACAGAAGTTTTGGATTTGGCAAATGGAAGTGGATTTACAAGAGCGGCGAAACTCGATGTATCTTCCATTGAATTAAACCCGGAAGTTAGAAAAATGTGTGCCGATAACAAGTGTCAAATTTATGATACAAATTGGGCATGCCCTCCGGGATGTGGAACATTGGACGAATGTGGAGCGAAGGTAAAAAACTATAAATACGGTGTAATTCTACAAACTACCGGCGAATTGGAAGATAGTTTTGATTTTGAAGGCATGGAAGAAACCAAGAAAAAACATAATGCCAGCTTCGATCGGTTGGTCAATGCATTAGCTGAGAAAGAAGTCGATATGCTGCCATTGGGGGATGGGTGTTGTTCCCTATGTAAAAAATGTAGTTATCCGGATGAACCATGTCGATTTCCAGATAAGGCATTTTCATCAATGGAAGCATTTGGGATTCTGGTCAGCGACCTGTGTAAAGTGAATGATATTGATTATTATTATGGACCCAATACCCTTACCTATGTTGGCTGTGTTTTATTTAATTAAATAGACTGGCGGCGACAGTTACCCGCAAAGATCAGCTAAACTGCAGTGGCCGCCCCTTCTGATAATGGATTTTTCAATCTGTTTTGAGAAGGGGCGGCTATTTATGTATGACAGAAATAAGTTTTGAAGGTCAATTTGGTGAGAATCAGTTTGTTAGATAAAAGATTTCATTTTGATAATTAGTAAAAATGCATTATTTTATAAATAATGGTTGACATAAACATTAAATTGATTTAAAATTTGTCTATGCCAAAGATAGAAAAAGCAGGGGCTTATCGATTAAGGGCGACCAGTTTGGATGGTAAATTTGTAATCGCTGACATCTTATAAAAAAGCTGTGCTCGTCTTAATAATAAAGCTCATGGCACTTTCGAAATTACCTAAATATAACAACAAGGAGGTATTACCGTGTTAACAAAAAGACAGAATGTGTTGGAAACAATCAGAGGTGGAAATCCGGATCGGTTTGTAAAACAATATGAGTTTATGAATATCATTATGGAAGCGCCAATTGGAGCCATGTGTGGACCGGGCCAGACAATTAAGAACGGATGGGGGATTACATTCACCTGGCCAGAAGGTCAATTAGGCGGTTTCCCAATACATGATGATGCCCATAAGGTACTAAAAGATATTACCGATTGGCGAAATCAGGTAAAAGCTCCAGCTGTAGAAACCTCAGATGAAGCTTGGGCGGCAGCTGTTGCTCATGCAAATGCCATTGATCGCAATGAAGAATTCGCCACTGCTTTTGTAGCACCGGGGATTTTTGAAATGACCCATCATCTTATGAGTATGGAAGATGCCCTAATGGCACTGTATGAAGAACCGGAAGACATGCATGATCTGATTGATTATCTGGTTGAGTATGAACTGGCTTATGCCAAAGAAATGATCAGCCGTCTTCATCCGGATTGTATTTTCCATCATGATGATTGGGGCAGTCAGCGTTCTTCCTTTGTTTCACCAGAAATGTTTGAAGAATTCTTTGTCCCTGCCTATAAAAAAATCTACGGATTTTACAAAGATAATGGCGTAGAATTGATCGTTCACCATAGTGATTCCTATGCTGCCAACTTGGTTCCCGCTATGATTGAAATGGGCATCGATATCTGGCAGGGAGTTATGACAACCAACAACGTGCCAGAGCTGATCAAAAAATATGGCGGACAAATTTCCTTTATGGGCGATATCGACAGTGGTGTGATTGACTTCCCAGGCTGGACTCCGGAGATCATTTTTGAAAAAACGAAGGAAGCCTGTGAACGTTGTGGAAAATTATACTTTATCCCAGGGGCAAGTCATGGCTTGAACTTTGGCTGTTTCCCAGGAGTTTATGAATCAAATGACGAAGCCATTGATAAGATGAGCGCGTTGATGTTCTAATTTGTAAAAAATTAATCATAAATCAGATTATCTAAAACGAGAGAAATTCAAAACCGCGGGAATGTAAATTTCCAGCGGTTTTGAATTTTTTGCTTTATTTTTTCACTTGAATGTTGCAGTAGGAATGCCATTTTCGATGGTTAATGTGATTTCTGAAACGTGTAGAGATCGATATTGGTCCACGCAATACTAATACCAGCAGCGTCAGCAACTTTTAAAGTAGTTGATCAGATTTTTCGGTTGTCTTGACGAATAAAAACCCAAAAAAGAGCCAGCAAACAGCAATGGCACCAGTTCCTTTGGGAATTAATAATAACACTTGTCATGTGGCGCATTAATCTCTATAATAAATACTAAATATAAAGAATACTGATACACTAGCCAGGACGAAATGGCGATTAAAAACCATACCAGTGTGAATAGGACTGAAAATAGTTTAAGAGGGAGTAACAAATGAGTTTTGAGTTGATCCAGGAGATTCCGTCGCCCGACGAAATAGTTAAAATGATGCCGCTGTCTGACGCCGGCAAAAAAATAAAAACAGAACGCGACCGAATGATCAGAAATGTTTTTGAAGGAAAAGATGACCGTTTTATTTTAATTATCGGTCCTTGTTCCGCTGATAATGAAACGGCAGTGATTGATTATGTCAACCGTTTGAGTAAGATCCAAAAAGAAGTAGAAGATAAAATTATCATTATCCCAAGAATCTATACAAATAAGCCGAGAACCACTGGCGAAGGCTATAAGGGGATGCTCCATCAACCAGACGCCAATAAAAAGGCAAACATGGTTGAGGGCATTAAAGCGATTCGTCAATTGCATATCCGATCCATCGAGGAAACCGGCTTATCCTGTGCCGATGAAATGTTGTATCCGGAAAATTACGCTTATTTGGAAGATTTATTAAGCTACGTGGCCATTGGTGCTCGATCAGTGGAAAACCAGAAACATCGTTTAACCGTCAGCGGTTTGGAGATTCCAGTAGGGATGAAAAATCCAACCAGCGGAGATATCACCGTCATGCTGAACTCCATTCAAGCAGCCCAGGCTGGGCATACCTTTATTTATCGGGGCTGGGAAGTAAAAACGTCAGGGAATCCGCTGACCCATGCAATCATGAGAGGTTCGGTAGATCAGCATGGTCGTAATTATCCTAATTATCACTATGAGGATATTATGCACCTGATCAGAATGTATGAAAAGCGGGATTTTTCCTGTCCAGCAATTGTGATCGACTTGAATCACGCGAATTCAAACAAGCGTTTTGGTGAACAACCGCGAATCGCCCGGGAAGTGCTGCGCAATCGTCATTATGATGCTGATATGAAAAAATATGTCAAGGGACTGATGATCGAAAGCTATATTGAAGAAGGCAATCAACCAGTTGATGGTGGTGTTTATGGAAAATCGATTACTGATTCCTGTTTAGGATGGAAGGCCTCGGAAGATTTGATTCGCACGATTGCCGAAAAAGTATAAGTATCAATTGAACGATAAAAGCAAATAAACAAAATGCCATGCGTCGATAAAAAAATCGACGCATGGCATTTTTCGTATTAGTAACTAAGACTTTTTATAAATCTCAAAATCTCTGTAAATCTGTTTGGCATAGGCATCACACCATTTGACAATGGCATGATCAAATTCATCTGAGCTGCCCAGATAGCCGGTAACCCAGTTGGCATTCCGGCTTTGAGCATGAGCCCGAGCCAGAACGACACCGCAATCGGTAACATATTGTTTAAAGGCATCATAATTAAGGGTATCCAGTTCAATCGATCCTTTCATATCGCGAAATTGACGGACATAAAAGTCCAGCCCGTTCTCGGTCTGAAAGTGACCAAGGAAGGGATCCGACGCGGATTGAAGAATTTGCTGATGACTGACAACGCGGTAACCATGACCGTGTTTAGTGGAGAGGGTATCCGGGGTTGTAAAATTCGGTCGATTAAACCGTGAAATTACCGATTCGTTAGCTTGTTTGATTTGTAAGACTAAGTGACTTTCATCCTCACAAGTAAGTACTAGCAGAAAGCACTGGGTACCCACACTACCAACGCCAACGACCCGACGCGCCACATCGGTCAGAATGTGCTGGGAGAGGAGCAATTTGACATCGGGTCGCACACTTTTTAAATAATGGTTATAATTTTTTTCCACCTGTAAGACCATTTGGGGCTCAAGATGGGTAAGCACTGGCGGATTTTCAATAAAAATCCGGCGTCCAAATTGGTCAGCCTGAGTTGTTTTTTTGATTACCTGATCGGAGGTGCGTTTTTTGGCTTTTTCAGTAATTTTTTCAAAAGACATCCGGGAAGATTTAGAAAAACTATCTAAGAATAATTTTTCATCGCCACTGACAAAATATCGCTCCAGTGAAGTGATGTTCATAATGGCCCGAAGGCCCAGTCGATAATAGGTGCTGGCTTGAAGAGCCGCATCATGAATCTGGTCTTTATTAAAACCCAGATCTTCACCGGCAAGGATAATGCTGGTCACCAGGCGTTTGAGATCCCATTCCCAGGGTCCTGGGGCAGCTTCATCAAAATCGTTGAGTTCGAAAATCAGATGTCTTTCAGGTGACGCATAGAGTCCGAAGTTACCGATATGGGCATCCCCACAAATAACAAGTTGAGAACCCGTAACTGTTTGACCGGCCAGATCATTTGCCATGATAATGGCGGTACCCCGATAGTAGGTAAAAGGTGATACGGACATGCGTTCTTTTCTTAAAGCCAGCAGATCCGGCAATCGATTTTTATTCTGTTCGTCAATGATGGCAACCGGATCGCGATTCACCGGGTTAAATACCGCATGGGTTGAAAAAGGGATTTTATCTCGGACTGCCTTACCATTGTTACGGCTATCTTTGGCATTGGGTAGGATCTGGCTCTTGGTGAGTCCATAAAGCATGGTAGTTCCTCCTGAAAAAAGAATCAAAGTTAAAATGGTTTTAGATAATATCTTTTTACGATTATATCTCATATTCAGTCATTAATCCATGCAAGAATTTCTCAAATTGATTTAATATTTAACGAGCGGTCATTTCATATCAAAATATCGGGAATAGGGTAATGGGATCCAAATTCATGACTAAATGGAGAATGAAAGGGTATTTAATTAAAATACTATAATTTGAGAGTATGATTTTAAGAATTTAAATGACAAAAAAATTTATTGAAAGGGTTATGAAAAGTGTGAATCACATGTTCAAACAAAGGGTCATTGAGGGAATGCTGTTCATAAGAAAAATGTTCAGACGTCTAAACATCAACCCTTCCGATGATGAAACAATCAGTAATGCGGATAGAGATCTCAATTATTTAAAAAATCAGCTGTTTTATACAGTAGCATTCTATTTTATTATTCTAGGTCCGATACTTTTCTTTTATGGTGCCTATTTATTTTATCAAGAAGGTAAATTTGTTGTAGCCACTATTGAGTTTGCATTATATTTTCTTTCGTTGGTGGTGCTCATCAATCAAAGAATTAATATCAATATTAAAAAAATATATCTTATCAGTATGGGTTATTTTGCCAGTTTGCTGGTACTCATTGTTGCTGGACCCATGGGGGCTGGGATGGTATGTGTGATGGTGGTGCTGGTTTTATCGGGTTCACTGTTAGAAAAGAAACAAACTTTTATATTTATTGTTTTAAACTTCTTTTCATTTATGGTGATTACTATATTACTGGCAGTTGGATTCTTTCATGAATTTACGATCAATGATTATGGGACCAGATGGCCGATTGTTTCGTTAAGCAGTCAGGTTTTAGGAATTGGCTTACTGTTTCTGATTCAAACCATTTATAATGGACTGGTGAATCAAGCGAAAATAATTGTCAGGTCCAAAGAAACGATCCAGGAGAGCGAACAGAAATATCGCTATCTCAGTTATCATGATCATTTGACGGGGTTATACAACCGGTTGTTCTGGGAAGAAGAACAGAAACGAATTGATATGGAGAATCAACTGCCCATCTCAGTAATCGTTGGTGATATTAATGGGATCAAACTAATGAATGATGCCTTTGGTCACGAAGCTGGCGATCGAATTATTTTGGAAACAGCAAAAATTATGGAAGCTTGTTGTCATAATAATGAAGTGGTGGCCAGAACCGGTGGGGATGAATTCAGCATCCTGTTGCCTAAAACAACACGAGAAATGGCATTAAAATGTATGTCGGAAATAAAACAATCGTTTCGCTTGTACAATCGACGTATTCTGAATGAGGCCTTCCATATCAATGTTGCGCTAGGAACCGGAACAAAAGAAACACCCTATGGCAATTTGAAAGAAACCATCAAAACAGCAGAAATGCATATGAATCAAAGAAAGCTTTTAGAGCAGCGGAGTTCACACAGTGCGATTATTTCTTCTATCAAGGCAACGATGTATGAAAAAAGCCATGAAACAGAAGAACATTCGGAACGATTAGCAGCCTTATCCAGGAAGGTTGGTGAAGCATTGCATTTATCACAAATGGAGCTGGATAATCTCGAACTGTTGGCGACCCTTCATGACATTGGCAAGGTGGGGATTGATGACCGCATTTTAGGAAAACCGGAAAAACTGAATGATGAGGAGTGGATTGAAATGAAAAAACATCCAGAGATCGGATATCGTATCGCAGTTGCTTCCCCGGAGCTGGTGTTAATTTCAGAATATATTCTCAGTCATCATGAACATTGGGATGGCAGCGGGTATCCTAAGGGTCTGACCGGAGAAGACATTCCGCTTTTGTCGCGCATCATCGGCATTACCGATGCCTATGATGCCATGACTGAAAACCGCGTCTATCAACGTGCAACAGATAAAGAATCCGCATTAAGAGAAATTGAGAAAAATGCCGGATCTCAGTTTGATCCTGAAATCGTAGCATTGTTTATAAAAATTATGAAAGAAACAGAAGGCATTGATCCCGGACGTAAAAAGCGATAATGGAAAATTAAATACTATTCATAAGCAGCGGCTGACTCCTGAAAAGAGTCAGCCGCATTTAGATTATTAATAAAAAATATATGATCGAACAGCAAAACTGTGAATTTACAAGCTAAGTTATCAATTTAAACGGCTAGCTAGTCGAGAAACATGTTAATAATTAAGCTGAATTTATCAGGATATTGAAACATTAAGGCATGCCCAGCTTCAGCAATTAAAACGAGTTTGGAGTTAGGAAGTTTACTGGCCAGATATTCGGAATTTTTCGAGGGCAAAATCAAATCATCATTTCCGTCAATAACCAGGGTTTCGTGGTGGAGAAAGGGTATTCGGTTACAGGTTCCTTCCCATTTATTAATGGCCTCGGCCTGTTTGATAATCGTTTCCGAATTCATATTCCCTAATGGCCGTTGAAATATTTCCCGAATCCGATCTTGATTATGCTTGATCCAGGTTGCCGGAAAAATAAGACGCAACCAATCGTTCCCTTTTTCAGTAGAAGCACCTAATGAATTTTCAAGTTTGGATAAAACTTCCGGTTCTGGGGGGAAAATTTCAGGATGACATAGAGAAGCATAAAGGATCAATTTGTTAACGTTTTCAGGATGCCTCAGAGCTAATTCCTGAGCAATCGAAGCACCCATGGACCATCCCAGGACATGGGCTTTTTCGATATTCAAGGCACTCATCAATTCATAGGTATCATCAGCAAATTGCTCAATTGTAAACGGCTTATGACCCGAACTGGTTTTTCCCATGCCACGGTTATCAAATACAATGACCTTGTATTTTTTAGAAAATGAACGAAGGAGCCGTTCTTCCCATAAATTCATGGTACCCCCATAACCCATTATTAAAAGCAGAGGATACCCGTCTCCGTAAATTCGGTAGCTTAACTTAATGTCTTCAACTTTTACCATAACAACACCTCTCTTTATTGAACTAATCACCGTATATTTAATACCCACAAAACGGGAATATATTAACATAAAAGTATAAAAAATTGAAAAAATATGTTAAATTAGGTGGTGAAATGGCTAAAATCGTTGTGATTGGGAAAATATCGATAAGCAAGTATTGGATATTTACAAAAGAGTTACAAACGTTTACAACATAACCATTTACTTATGGAACAAACATGATACAATATAATTGAATTAAGAATCAACTAATCTTTTTCCAATTGAATGATTTGATCATTGAAAAGTAAATAATCGCTTGACTGAATGATCGAAATTAAGGAGAAGACGATCGGCTTAGCATTTAAAGCTAAAAAGATAGAACTTCGAGGAATTAATTTCATCGAACATCGACTCTACTATGTAGCATCATTGATATGTTAATTGCATAGTTAATCACCGTTAGATTTATTTGAGATCGGTATTCTGATTATGAAAAACTGCATGTAATATTATAAAAATAATATTACAAAATGTGGTCATAATAAAAGATAATGGATTGAGGGTAGGTAATCGACGTGAGAAGAGAGGATGGTTTTTAATAAAATTCGGAGAAACAAAAGGGTGAGATTTGGACGAAAGAACAAATTGTTCAGAAATTTATTTTATTGAAAAAAAACGGTATGCAAATACTGGAAAAAGATAAGAATAAAGAGTACGATAATCCCCAACAAGTGAGCATTTACGATGGAAAAGTGAGAAAGAAGATTTTTGAAAAACAGAAAGGGGTGAGTCCCAAACAATGACAACTGAGATTGTAAGCTGAGGCCGATTCTACAGAAATAAGTGTAGAATCGGTTTTCAGCATTTTTTGTGTTTAATTAAAGTTATTTTTATAGCTGATTGGGTAAAAAAGGCTACAGTAAGTAAATGATGTTGGGAGATTTAGCATGATTGATTATCTTAAAAATGGTTTATTCAATATCAAATCCGATCAAATGGATGCCAATGCCATCCATGAAAGTATTGTCGCCGGCGTTAAGCTAAAGGGTGCGCCGCTGATTATACTTTTTTGTGCAATTATTGTCGCATCTGTTGGTCTGAACACCAATTCAACCGCAGTCATTATCGGTGCGATGCTAATATCACCGTTAATGAACCCGATTATTGCCATGGGTTACAGTCTCGCAACCTATGATGGATTACTGCTGCGAAATGCGGCCATTAATTTCCTGATCCAAATTATCATTGCTTTAATTGGCGCTTCGATTTATTTTTCACTGACACCTATTCATGAAGCAACCAGCGAATTAATGGCCAGAACAGGCCCTTCTTTTTTTGATATGCTGATCGCATTTTTTGGTGGAACCGCAGGGGTTATCGGTATAACCCGAAAAGAGAAAACCAATGTCATCCCGGGAGTGGCCATTGCCACGGCGTTAATGCCACCAATGTGTACCGTTGGTTATGGGATCGCCAACAGTAATCCAAATTATATTTTTCCGGCCGCTTATTTGTTTCTGATCAATGCTTTTTTTATCATGCTGGCCACCTTTGCCTTTTGTAAGTTGCTCCAACTCAAACAGGCTGAGGTGGTTAAAGAGCGTTTCAACAAGATCTTGAAGCGAGGGATCATTATCGGGATGATTTTGATCACCATTCCAGCGGCGGTTTCTGCGGGATATGTAGCCGTTGACTCAATTATGAATAATACCTTAACCGGTAAAGTGCAATCATTTGTAAATACGGAGGTGAATTCATCGACAGCCACGACTATGCGAGCAACCATTGACCCGGAGACAAAAAATCTGCGGCTGGATCTGATCGGTGATGTTTATGAGCCTGAGCAGATCGATACGATGACAGCAGCAATGGATCACTATGGATTGGGAGATTATCACCTGGAAGTCGTTCAGGATATCAGGACGACACTCTTTAATTATTTTGAAAATGTGAATAGCTCCGGGATTCTGGATGGTGAGATAGTAATTGTTTAAAATTCAAGCATATTATTAAAAAATAAAACAGCCCCAAGATTCAGAACGAATCTTGGGGCTGTTAGGCGTAAGGCTTTATTTTGTTTCTAAATAAGCATGGCAGGCTCTCGCTGCTTCACGGCCTTCGTTAATCGCCCAGACAACCAGGCTTTGGCCGCGGCGGACATCACCGGCAGCAAAAATACTGTCGGCACTGGTCTGGTAAACACCGTAATCGGCTTTGATATTGGAACGAGGATCCCGTTCCAGGCTCAATTGGTCAACCAATTGATCATCCGGTCCCAGGAATCCCATGGCCAGTAAAACAATATCGGCCGGTAAGATTTTCTCAGTTCCGGCAATTTCTGTCATGGTCATTCGGCCGGTTTCATCGGCAACCCATTCGATTTCGACGGTGTGTACTGCGGTCACATTGCCATCGGCATCGCCTACTATTCTTTTAGTGGTGGTGCAGTATTGGCGGGGATCGTTGCCATAAATAGCGACCGCTTCTTCCTGGCCATAATCCAGTTTATAGGTTTTGGGCCATTCCGGCCAGGGATTCCCTTCCGCCCGGGTTGTCGGTGGCTTCGGCATAATTTCCAATTGTAGTACGCTTTTACAGCCATGACGGATGGAGGTGGCAACACAGTCGGTCCCGGTGTCACCACCGCCGATAATGACCACATGCTTGTCTTTTGCTGAGGTATAGTTGCCATCGGCTAAATTGGAATCCAACAGGCTTTTGGTATTCGCTGATAAAAAGTCAATCGCAAAATCAACGCCTTTGAGGTTTCGACCTTCTACCGGCAAGTCCCGGGGTTTGGTGGCACCGCAACATAAAACGACGGCATCATAATCAGCTTTAAGATCAGCAACGGAATAATCTTTACCGACCTCAGTGCCGGTGACAAAGTTGATGCCTTCAGCGGTCATCAGGTCGACCCGGCGCTGAACCACATCAATTTTGTCTAGTTTCATATTGGGAATGCCATACATTAATAGTCCGCCAATGCGATCAGCCCGTTCGTAGACCGTAACATTATGGCCGGCTTTGTTCAGCTCAGCAGCACAGGCCAGTCCGGCCGGGCCAGAACCGACAACGGCGATTTTCTTGTCCGTGCGATTTTTCGGTGGATTTGCGGCAATCCAGCCTTCTTTAAAAGCGTGGTCAATAATCGCGCATTCATTGGTTTTAATGGTAACCTGAGGCTCGTTCAGGCCGACGGTGCAGGCACCTTCACAGGGAGCGGGGCAAACCCGTCCAGTGAATTCTGGAAAATTGTTGGTCTTAAGGAGTCGGACTAAAGCCTCTTTCCATAAACCTTTATAAATCATATCATTCCATTCTGGAATTAAATTATGAATCGGGCAGCCAGAAGCACCGCCGGCGATCATCATCCCGGAATGGCAGTAGGGAACGCCGCAATCCATACAGCGGGCTCCTTGTATTTGTTGGACTTCTTCTGGAAGCTCCAAATGGAATTCCTGCCAATCTTTAATCCGTTCGAGAGGTTCCCGATCTTTGGGTACTTCGCGTGTATATTCTAAAAATCCTGTTGATTTTCCCATAATTGTTTACCTCCTCACTAATTTCCGCTAACCCGGGACAGATCCCGGTTATTTTCATCAAAAGCTGCCATTAAGGCGTCGTCGCCGGTAAGACCCTGAGCTTTAACCCGTTCCATAGCATCCAGCATGCGTTTATAATCTCGAGGTAAAACCTTGGTAAACTTTTTCGCATAGGTATCAAAGTCATCCAGAATTTTCTGAGCCAGCGCACTGTTAGTATAATCGCGGTGTTTCGTGATTAGATCTTTGAGTTCAGTCAGTTCAGCCGCATCGGTAATCTTAACCAGATCAACCATTTCAGCGTTGCAGCATTCAATAAAGCTTTCATCCAGATCCAGAACATAGGCGACCCCACCGGACATCCCAGCGGCAAAGTTTCGTCCGGTTTTACCAAGAATGACAATTTTTCCACCAGTCATATATTCACAACCGTGATCACCGACTGATTCAACCACTGCGGTAACCCCACTGTTTCTGACACAGAAACGTTCGCCAGCTGCTCCTCGGATGTATGCTTCACCCTGGGTTGCGCCGTAGAAGGCTACATTGCCAATGATGATATTGTCTTCAGGAACAAAGGTGGATTCTTTTGGTGGATAAATAACCATTTTTCCGCCGGATAAACCTTTTCCAAAGTAGTCATTGGCATCTCCCTCGAGTTTGATGGTAATCCCTTTAGGGATAAAGGCACCCAAACTCTGGCCGGAAGAACCGGTTAGATTAAGGGTAATGGTGTCTTCGGGTAAACCGGCTTCACCATAACGTTTGGTAACTTCATTACCAACGATGGTACCGACAACCCGGTTAACATTTTTGATGGTGGTAGTGATATCAACTTTTTCAGCTTTTTCAAGGGCTGGTTGACACAGCTCCAGCAGTTCAGTGATATCCTTGGATTTTTCGATGTTATGGTTTTGTTCCATTTGGCAGTATAAACCGCCACCTTCAGGAACTTTTGGTTGATAAAGAATACTGGAGAAATCCAGGCCTTTTGTTTTCCAGTGATCAATGGCATCGTTCATTTCCAGTTTATCAGAACGGCCGACCATTTCATCAATGGTTCGGAAACCAAGTTCAGCCATGATTTCCCGGAGTTCCTGGGCAATAAACTTCATGAAATTAACAATGTGTCCCGGATCACCGGTAAACCGTGCGCGAAGTTTAGGGTTTTGGGTCGCAATCCCCACTGGACAGGTATCCAGATGGCAAACTCGCATCATCACACAGCCAAGAATAACCAGCGGTGCAGTAGCGAATCCGTATTCTTCCGCACCCAGTAAGGTAGCAACAGCTAAATCCTTACCGGTTAACAGTTTCCCATCAGTTTCAACCTTAACTCGGGTTCGTAAATTATTGAGCACCAGGGTTTGATGGGTTTCGGCCAGACCCAGTTCCCAGGGCAGACCAGCATGACGGATACTGGTTCGAGGTGAAGCTCCAGTCCCGCCGTCATAACCGCTGATCAGAATAACATCAGCCTTGGCTTTAGCAACGCCGGCGGCAATGGTGCCAACGCCGACTTCAGAAACCAGTTTGACATTAATTTTTGCTTCACGGTTGGCATTTTTTAAATCGTGGATCAGTTCGGCCAAATCCTCAATCGAATAAATATCATGGTGAGGCGGTGGAGAAATCAGTCCCACCCCTGGGGTAGAGAAACGTGTTTTGGCTACCCATGGATAAACTTTACGTCCCGGCAGCTGACCACCTTCACCTGGTTTTGCACCTTGAGCCATTTTGATCTGGATTTCTTTGGCACTGGACAAGTAATGGCTGGTGACACCAAAGCGTCCGGAAGCTACCTGTTTAATGGCACTGAGTCGTGAATCACCGTTGTGCAAGGGAATATGTCGTTCGGGATCTTCGCCACCTTCACCGGTATTGCTTTTTCCGCCAATTCGGTTCATGGCGATGGCCAGGCTTTCATGGGCTTCGCTGCTCAAAGAACCATAGGACATGGCACCAGTTTTAAAACGGGTACAAATACTTTCCACCGATTCAACCTCGTCAATGGAAATTGGCTGAAGGTCTTTAAAGGTCATCATTCCTCTTAAGGTACAAGTACGTTGACTTTGTTCATTAATCAGGCTGGTATATTCCTGATAGGTTTGATAATCGGCATTGCGGCAGGCGGTCTGCAGTTTGTAAACTGCTTCGGGATTATACGTATGATACTCGCCATCAGCTCGCCATTGGAAATTTCCGCCGGATTCAAGGGAGTCTGCATCGGCAAATGGATTAGTATAGGCTTCGTCATGACGCATTTGCGATTCCCGGGCAATTTCATTGATGCCAATCCCTTCAATTCGGGATGGGGTTCGGGTAAAGTATTTTTCAATAACATCGGAATTAATCCCGACGGCTTCAAAAATCTGGGCACCATGATAACTTAAAATAGTCGAGATTCCCATTTTTGACAGCACTTTAATAACGCCTTTGCTGACGGTTTTGATATAGGTTTTGACCGCTTTTTCATAAGCGACATCAGTTAATAGGCCTTTTTCAATCAGGTTTTCCACGGTTTCAAAAGCTAGGTATGGATTGATCGCCGTTGCGCCATAACCGATTAAAACAGCAAAATGATGAACTTCTCGCGGTTCACCGGATTCGACAATCAAACTGACTCTGGTTCGGGTCAGGTTTTTGATTAAGTGATGATGTAGTCCTGAAATTGCCAGGGCCGAGGGAATTGGAACCATCTTTGCATCCACGCCGCGGTCTGAAAGAACAATAATGGTGTTACCATCGGCAATGGCTTTATCAGCAGCTGCAAAAAGAGCTTCCAGAGCTTTTTCCAGGCCATCACCACCGGTATTGCTTTCAAACAGGGTTGATAAGGTGATCGTTTTGATCAGTGGATCGCTGAGCTCTCTGATTTTTTCTAAATCTTCATTACTGAGAATGGGCATGTCCAGGCTGACCTGGTGGCAGCTTTGGGGTAATGGGTTAATCAGATTGCCTTCGCCGCCGAGATATACTTCAGTTCCGGTAATCAATTCTTCCCGGAGGGCATCAATCGGCGGATTGGTTACCTGGGCAAACATTTGCTTGAAGTAATTAAAGAGCACCTGAGATTTGTCGGACAAGACTGCCAGGGGAATATCATTACCCATTGCGCCAATCGGATCGACACCGTCTTTGGCCATGGGGATGATCAGCGCTTTTAAATCTTCATAGGTATAGCCAAATGTTTTTTGACGCTGAACCAGGGTTTCTTTGTCAGCTGTTATTTTTGTTTTAGGTTCAGGAAGCATGTCCAGAGTGATATTATGTTCAGCAATCCATTTTGCATAAGGTTCTTGAGAAGCTACTGAATATTTCAGGTCCTCATCATTGATAATTTCACCTTTTTCAGTATCAATCATCAGCATTCGACCCGGTTTTAACCGCTCTTTACAGAGAATGTTTTCTGGGGGAATATCTAGCACGCCAACTTCAGAGGACAGAATAACCATATCGTCTTTGGTAACATAGTAACGGGAAGGTCTCAAACCATTTCGGTCAAGAACCGCTCCCAGACGGATACCGTCGGTGAATGCGATGGCAGCAGGACCATCCCAAGGTTCTAACATTCTGGAATGATAGTTATAAAAGGCTTTTTTCTCTGGACTCATGGTTTGATGTTTAGACCAGGGTTCCGGGATCATCATCATGGCGCTATGGGCCAGGGAACGTCCGGTTAAGCTCAAAAATTCAAAGGTATTGTCAAAGATTGACGAGTCACTGCCATCGGTGTCAACAACCGGGAAGGTTTTTTCCAGTTCGTTGCCGAAAAGTGGGCTTTGCAGCATGGATTGACGGGCATACATCCAGTTGACATTACCACGCAACGTGTTAATCTCACCATTATGGATGACATAACGATTCGGATGAGCTCTTTCCCAGCTAGGAAAGGTGTTGGTGCTGAAACGGGAATGAACCATGGCAATGGCAGTGGTTACATCCGGGTCCTGAAGATCCAGATAGAACTCACCAACCTGGTCTTCTGTCAGCATCCCTTTATAAACAACGGTTCGTGAAGAAAAGCTGGCCGCATAAAAAGAAAGTTTTTTCTTCTTGGTAAGTTTTTCGACCTGTTTTCGGATGGTGTAAAGCTTGCGTTCAAATTCCATGGCATCTGTAATCGCCGGGTTTTTCTTTATAAATACCTGTTTGAGAAAAGGCATGCTTTCAACGGCGGTTTTTCCGAGATCACAGAGATCGACGGGAACATCACGCCAGCCAAGAAGTGTTTGCCCTTCTGCTTCGATGATATCGGCCAGTATTTTTTCGCACTGGCTTCTTTCGCCGGCATCAGTGGGCATAAATAGCATCCCCAAACCGTAATCACCAGGTTGAGGTAAAGAAAAACCTTCTTTAATCGCAGCTTTTTCTAAAAACTGGTGGGGGATCTGAATTAGGATCCCGGCGCCATCACCGGTATTTTGTTCAGAACCTCGTCCGCCACGGTGCTGTAAGTTGACAAGTGTCGTTAAAGCCTGTTGGACGATATCGTGGGATTTCTTTCCTTTAATATGTACAATGGCTCCGATGCCACAGGCATCATGTTCGAAAGCAGGATCGTAGAGTCCCTGCTTTGGTGGTAAATTAGTGTGTTTCATACGCATTTTAACCTTCCTCAGAAAAATCTTTTTAGTAATGAACAGAATACTATTGTCCCATTGATAATTCAACAATTATTATTCATGTTTTGTGAGTAAATTTTTTTATTTTAATGTACTGTACGATAATAAAACATCATGGAAAATGTCCATAAAAAATAACGGAATTCACCTAATTATAAAGAATAATATACAGTTTTATAATTATACTATAAACTTAGATAATAATCACAAAAATTTCTACATATTATTCAATTTTATGGGATATTTTCCGTTTGTATTTGACAATTAAAAGCAATCAGTGTTTTTAATTGGCGTTCAGTTGTATGCGAAAACTGCACAGTTAAAGCTTGTATTCGATTACATTAATCGTTGAACGGAGATCAACGATTAATAACTTTGTGACGAATGTTTTTTTAAGATATCAGCTCAAAAAAATAGCTCTATCCCAAATTAGAACGGATCAAGTTTTAATTTGGGATAGAGCCGATTCATTAAATTAACTTAAGGCTAAAACATTTCTTTGCTGAGTTGGTCGATGACGTCGCTGGTTGCTTCGTAAACGCCGGGGAATGAGCTGATGTTCAAACCTTGACTTAAATTTGGAATAAAATATAACTTGCCACATTCTGCACAGGCTTTTTTTGCATCTTTATAAATCAGTTCGCGGGTCCAGCCAGGGAAATCAACCCGGCCGCTGTCGATGTCACCCATAAATGTGATTTGTCCACCGTATTTTTTGATGAGCTCAGGGACATTATTTGTAGTCATAACGCCCTGCCAGATATCAATACCCATTTCGATCATTTCCGGAACTAACGTTGCAGCATAGGAGTCACTGTGGTGAACAATTAGTTCAACGCCATTGGCTTTCCAGTAGCCGTAGACTTTCTTGTAAGCGGGTAGAATAAATTCGTCAAACATTGCGGGCGAGATGAATGTGGAAATTTGGCTGCCCCAATCGTCATGATGAAACAGTGCGTCGGGGTGAATGTGTTCAATACATTCTTTGGCATAAGCCAGTTCATACTCGACGACGTAATCAATCAGTTCTTTCATCGCTTCAGGTTCTTCATATAAGGCCATCAGGGAATCTTCCATACTCATGAGATGATGGGTCATTTCAAAAATTCCAGGGGCACAAAAAGCGGTGACAAACTTGTCGTTACGATCCACGGAATTTGCATGAGCTACTGCTGCTGCCCACTCTTCATCAGTATAGAAAACAGAGGGCGCCTTGACGGATTCTTTCCAATTGGTGATATCTTTTAGAACCTTGTGCTCATCGTCATGCATCGGAAAAGAGCCGATCTGATCAGCTGGCCAATCGAAGGTGATACCCCACTTGTTTTTGACTCTGGTGCCTGGAGCTGGTGCCAGCGGAAGATCCATTGGCGCTTCTAAAATTATTTCCATAAATTCATACTGATTGACAAAGCGATCGGGATTTCCGCCCTTCATGACTTCCATTAAATTCTGTCGTTTAGTTAACATTGTAATACCTCCTAAAATTTTGGCTGTTTATTTTTATTTTTCAGATCTTTGTTTCGTCGTTGAATCTGGCTTATAAAAAAATGTTTATATGGATCAGGAGAATTGTTAAGCAGTTGCCAGTTCTTTTGCTTTAACTGCCGCACTACCGGCATCTGGTGCATATCCGTCAGCGCCAACTTCAGTTGCATATTCCGGTGTAACCGGTGCGCCACCAACAATCACTTTCATGTCTGGGTACGCAGCTTTCACAGTTGCAACTGCTTCTTTTAACGCCGGCATGGTAGTGGTCAGAAGTCCGGAGCAGGCAACCAGTTTGACATTGCTATTATCTTTTATCGCTTTGACAAAAGTATCCGCGGGCACATCAACGCCAAGGTCAACCATATCAAAGCCAGCACTTTCGATCATCATCGAAACGAGGTTTTTTCCGATGTCGTGAAGATCGCCGGCAACGGTTCCGATAATGCAGGTTCCCAGAGAGGTTGAGCCATCACCAGCCATCAATGGTTTTAGGACTTCAACTCCTTTTGACATCGCTTTAGCGGCGATGAGCATTTCTGGTACGAAGATTTCTCCGGATGAGAATTTATCACCGACAACACTCATTGAATCGACCATGGCCTGGAGAATTTCTGATGGTGCACTACCCTCATCCAATGCTTCCTGTACCAGTCCGGGTACCAATTTTGATTTTCCAGCCTCAACCTTTGCTTTAACTTCTTCAATTTTTGACATGTTTTTTCCTCCTATTTAATGTTTTTTATTGATGATTGCGAAATGTTATCACCCGTTCACGGCTTATGAATTTTGCCATTTCCAGTAGGCGATATCGTTTAAGTTTGTTATCCATAAGTTTGTACATTCTGATTGTGGTGTGTGTTTATTTTGATGGGACATTCAATACTGCTTGCAAGCAATTTAAATATAAACGATAGCAGGCAAAAAGTCAATGAGTTTCGTAAAATGAATATAAAAGACTAAAATAATGTTAAAGAAAACGATTAAGTAACACGTAAAATAAAAAAAGAGAAGATGATACTATTGTTCGCAAACAATAGTATCATCTTCAATATATAAATAATTTTTAACTGTTTTTAATTGTGGGTAGTCGTCAAGTAATCGATCAGTGGTGCATTTAGCAGAGCTGATCAGTGATTTAAGAAGTAGGTTATTATAGTTAATTTTCAAAGAATATAACATTTGATTGATGCACAGATCAAAGAGTTCCTCTTTAGTGAGGATAATTTCTTTTTCAAATTGCTTCATCGTGAGCGCTCTGATAACTCCAAAAGATGCAGTTACTGCGCAATCACAGAGAAGTTCTTTTTCAGATGCGTTAATTTGATCATTATGGTTAACCAGCGTTTTATAAAGCTCAAAGAGGTTCCCATCTCTGGTCGCTTTTTCAAGCAGATCGAACTTGTTCATCTCGTAAATAAATCGATCATAGTGAGCATCAATTTCGGCTAATTTAAAATGTAATTTAAAAAAAGTTATCAATTGCAACAGTTCATCATCAGTAGGAAGATATCTAAGTAGATGAGAATAGAGTGTTTCATAGTTATTATTGAGCATATCGCTGGCAATGATGTCTTTTGTCTTAAAATAATAGGTTACTAAACCCAGATTGACACCAGCTTCTTTGGCAATTAAAGTATTTGGCGTATTTTCATAACCATTTTCCAGGTAGAGGCGCTTGGCCGTATTGTATATTTTGTCTCTTGTATTCATGATCAGGTTATCCTCATTCTCTTTTTTATAGTATAATAGCACAAAAAATAAAAGAACGTCCATGTTTAAAATAAAATAGCCATATACAAGGAGTAATTGTTTCCTTGATAACGTAAAAAAATCTGCATTAGAATAACGCAGATTAATGATTGGAAAAATGATTGCTTTAATTCGTTAATTTAGACAGTCGCTGATTTTTTATCATCAGATAGTTCGGTGGGTATTTCAGTTTCGGAAATTTCAGCAGTGTTTTGATCGGTAGTGGATAAGAGTGAATCAGCTGCTTCTAAAGCTTCAGTACTGTCAGCTTCTTCAATAACATTGACAGACAAAGATGTGAGATTAATTTCATCAACAATTGGTTGATTTAAGAGAACGGGCTGATCAATGAAATGAGAAACCTTTTTGAAAATTAAACCCATACAGAATAAAATCAGTGATACGCCACCATAGAGACCAATTGCCTGAAATACAACTGGCAATAACTGCGTTGGTGGCATTTGGGCAACAACTTCAGCGGAATCATAACCTTGGGCCACGTACTGAGCGATGGTCTGGTTATAAAGGATGATATTATTGACTAATAATGCGATACCCATAACAGCGACAATGGAACCGCCAATATAAAGAACGAGGGATATTTTATTTTTTTTACTTTGAGTCGAATTGTTTTCTGTTTGCATAATAGATATACTCCGTTTCTGCCGATTTGGCAATTGATTGATACAAATTTTAATGAAAAGTATACGTTGTGGCCATCAACAAATAAAGTTTACCAGCTGAAACCTGATAATTACCTTAATATTAAGACTTTTTAAGATTTTATTTTAATTTTATCGGTTGAAAGATAATCTGCGAAGTTTAACATAACAACTTAATAGCTGTTAGCTACTGTGGAAATTGATTGCATTTCACTGTAAATTTAAATGGCATCAGAACCGAAATGATAGTACAATAAATTATCGGGTAATAAAATTAGAGCAATCGGTTTGAAAATAATTATTAAAAGGAATGAGGAGGATTAGCGGATGAAAAAAACAAAATTACTTTCGATGGTTATCATTAGTCTATTATTAGTTTTGACTGTAGCAGGTTGTGGTGCAAACAATGGGGAAATCAGTTCCGGGAGTCAAAGCAGTGGATCAGAAGATACTGTTTTTGAATTTTATGACAAGGTTCAGCTAGACCAGACAAAAGCGCAGGTCGATGCCGAATTGGGAGTGACCCCAACCGAAAGCACCCAAATGGAAAATATCTTTGTGTATGTCAATGAGGATACGGGTTTTGGGGTGAGTGTCATGTTCAATGAAAATGAACTGGCAACCAGTAAAACTTTGTTTTATCCAAATGCTGAGGATCTGGCGTTTTTAACTCCGAAAGCGGTAACTCAGGAACAGGCAGACAGTATTCCAGATGGCGCCACATATGATCAAATAAAAACTATTTTGGGCGAAGATGGAATCGAAACCAGTGCCACCCAGATTCCGTTTAATGATAATAAGGTAAGTTATATAAGAATATGGGCGAATAAAGATGGATCCATGCTTCAGGCAGTCTTCTTAACCGATGGTACGACGAACAACGTGATGTTTTTTGATTAAATAGAAACCGAATTGTCTCAATTTGCCTTTTGGCAGATTGAGACAATTTTTGATAGCACCGTTACTATTGCATCTTTTGATATTTGTTGATATAGTAAAAAAAATAAATTATGGTGAAATGATAAAATCTGAGGAGCTGGAAAATGATAACGATAAGCGCGACAATCATATTAGTTTTAGTCATTTTAATTGGGCTTGTTTTTGCATTGACGAATGGCCTTCATGATGCCAGCTCAGTGGTGGCAACCTTTATCAATTGCGGAGCGGCCAGTCCTAAACAAGCCATCGCCGTGGCATCTTGCTTTGGTTTGGTGGGGGCGGTAATTGGCGGGAACCTGGTAGCCGATGCTATATCTGGGTTAATTGATCTGCCAACCGATACGGCTTTGCTAAGCATCCTTTTCGCGGCCGTTTTTGGAGCCACCTTATGGAATTTAATTACCTGGAAATTAGGGTTGCCTTCCAGTTCTACCCATGCACTAATTGGTGGGATCATTGGCGCTGTGATCGTATCATCTGGTTATCAACATATTTTATGGGGGTGGTCGGAATTGATTGGCGAGAATCACCAAATCACCGGGATTGTAAAAGTGATCATGGCCTTATTTTTATCGCCGTTTATCGGTTTTATAATTGCGTTCTTTCTGGAAAAAATGACGAAACTACTGTTGCGAAATGCCAAGGTTTCCATTAATGGTAAGATTAATAAAATACAGTGGTTGATCGTGGCGGGTCTTTCTTATAGCCATGGCTCCAATGATACCCAAAAAATTATCGGGCTATTCACATTGGCGTTGGCAGCCTGGAGTGGAACGGCTGTCTATGCGGCCCCGCTGTGGGTCCGGGGGAGTGGCGGAATTGTGATGTTTATAGGTACCTTGTTGGGGGGGTGGAGCATCATGAAGACCTTAGGTCGAGGCATTTTTGATATTAAACCACTGAATAGTTTAAATTCTCAATTGGCCTCGGTGAGTTCGATTTTGGGAGCTAACCTTGTTGGGGCACCGGTTTCGACAACCCATGTTGTTGTCGGCGGGATTATGGGTGTTGGTGCCGGCGATGAATATAAAATGGTCCATTGGGGAATTGTCAAAGAAATTTTGGTGGCGTGGTGCATCACCATTCCGATATCCGCTTTGGTTTCCGCCTTGATCTATACCATAACAACGATTATTTTTAAGGTGATTTAGAAAGAGAGAAAAGTGAAATGGAGAAAAGAAATATAATTGATCGGATTTTTCCAATAAAGTACCATTTTCATCAGATGCTTATTATGCAGGCGCAAAGTAATGCTTTAGGAGTTGGAGCACTGTGTAATTGGTTGAAAAGCGGATCCGAAGATGATAGTGAAGCAGTAACCAAACATGTTAAAGAAGCTGATGAAACGCGGATGGAAATGGAAAAAAATCTGACGGAAGCATTTGTAACGCCTTACGATCGTGGCGACATCTATTCCATATCGGTTGGGATGAATCGGGTTTTAAAATATGCCCAATCAACCCTGGTCTCGATGACGGCTTTTGATGTGAACGCCAATGATACAATCATTGACATGGTCGAACAATTGAATTTAGGTGTGGAAGTCTTTGCTGAAGCGATCGGTGATTTAAAAAAGAATCATAATAAGTCAGAGGATGCCGTTGTTAAAATGCGAGAAACCCATCAAAAGATAGAGGGATTTTATATTGAGGGAATGTCTTCTTTGTTTGCAGGTGGAGATTCTATGGATGCCCTTAAAAAACGGGAAGTTTATCATCATATTAAAGACGCTTCAACAAACTTGGAGGAAACGGTCGATGTGCTTCATCGAATCATTGTTCGGTTGATTTAAGAGCGTTTGTAAATTTGAAAAATCGGAACACGACTAAGAAAGGTCTATTATTATAGGCTCTTTTTAGTTGGCTTACCTTTCAATACTGTAAGGTGCTTCAAGAATACTGTAAGGCTAATCGATGGCAGCTGAAAAAATGGAGTGATAGAATTAGTTTAAAGTAAATTATTGGAGGCGCGTATGACAGTATTAAAAGTAAGTGATGTTAGAAAAGTATATGGTTCAAAACAGGGTGGCAGTGTGTCAACGGCACTGAATGGTGTCAGTTTTGAGATTGAAAAAGGTGAATTCGTTGGGATCATGGGTCCGTCCGGCGCAGGAAAATCGACCCTGCTAAATGTAATTGCAACAATTGATACGGTTACGGCGGGAGAAATTTCCATTGGCGGGCAGGATATCTGCGGCATAAAGGAACCGGAGCTTTCAGATTTTCGCAGAAGTAAACTGGGTTTTATTTTTCAGGATTATAACCTGTTGGATACCTTAACCTTAAAAGAAAATATCGCCCTGCCACTGATTTTATCTAAAAAAAAGCTCCAAGAAATTGAACAAACCGTTAATCATGTCGCCACGGAATTGGGCATTGAAAACATTTTAGGTAAGTATCCCTATGAAGTGTCCGGCGGGCAAAAACAACGGGCATCCGCGGCCAGAGCGATGGTTAATGCACCCGAGCTTATTCTGGCAGATGAACCAACCGGGGCCCTTGATTCCAAATCATCAAAAGATCTGCTGCAATGCATGCAGCGATTAAATGAAAAAAATCAGGCGACAATTATGCTGGTAACCCATGACGCCTTTGCAGCAAGTTTCTGCAAACGGATTATTTTTATCAAGGATGGGGTCTTGTTTATGGAAATATTCAACACCGGCACCAGAAAAGAATTTTTTGACAAGATTCTAAAAGTCCTGTCTTCGTTAGGAGGAGATAACAGTGAACTTTTTTAGTTTGGCAGTCAATAACATTAAAAAGAAATTCGGAAGTTATTTAATCTATCTAATCAGTACCATCTTTGCAGTAACTATTTTTAGCATCTTCTGCTCAATCTATTTCAATCCGCAGTTTTCGGGGTATCGGTTTGGTGCCGGAAAAATAACGGTTTTATTTAAAGCCGCGGCCATTGCGATTGTGCTGTTTTCTTCGGTCTTTGTCCTGTATTCCAATAAGTTTTTTGTTAAAACAAGAAAAAAGGAAATCGCTATTTATTCGCTGGTGGGCATGAAGAAAAGTCAGATCGGCCGGATGATGTTTTATGAAAATATCATCATGGGACTGATTGCCACAGTTTGCGGGACAATTCTAGGAATTGTATTCTCACGCTTTTTTTCGATGATCTTATTAAATCTGATGGCTGAGGGAACGGCGGTGACCTTTTCAGTTCAATGGCAGGCAGTTATCACAACGGTGGTGGCATTTCTGATTTTGTTTGTGATCAGTTCTTTCAATGCTTATGGGATTATTTACCGCTATAAACTGATTGAATTGTTATCCGCAAACAAAGAAAGTGAAAAACTACCAAAATATTCGGTAATGGGTGGGATCCTGGCAATTGCGCTGATTATCCTGGGTTACACAATCGCCATGGTCATGGATGTCAATGAAGGGGGACTTCATCTGATGGTCCCAGCGCTAATTATTTTAATTTGTATTGTCATCGGCACATTGCTACTTTTTAAAAACTTTATTCCCATGGCCATGTTGGCGCTGAAAAAAAACAAAGGTTTTTATTACAAAACAGAAAATATTATCAGCGTATCCCAGATTGTTTATCGGATTAAGTCCAATTCTAAAATGCTGAGTTTTATTGCCATTACCTGTGCCATTACAATTACGATGATGAGTGCAACCTTCTCGATGTACCGCGCTTTGGCCGATCTGGTACCCTATTACTCACCATTTTCATATATGGTTAAAAATATCGATGATCAACAGTTTAATGCGATGCTTGAAGCGATCGAGCAGACCGGTGAAGTCAAGGTGACGGCCACCAATCAGTTCGAAATTTTAAAAACCCAGCTTCAGAATGATGCGTATTCGATCGAAACGGAAAATAACCCGGGAATGATGGTTGACGGGTACATTATGTCGCAAAGTACCTATCAGTCAATCATTAAGGATACCAAAGTTGAAACCGGCACATTTCACAATACCAAAACAGATTTCAATATGGATTTAAAAGATGGCGAAGGCTATTTTATTGATGGGAATACAAAAAAGGATTACTGTGAAAATCTAACTGGCAGTGCCATCAATCTGCAATTTTCAAATAAAACCGATGCTTATAATATCGCGGGTGTTTCCCTGCATAAATATATTGGTTTTATGGATTTATATTTAAGACCAACGTTGGTGCTAAGTGATGCAGCCTACAATCAATACCGGGAGCAGGCTGGAGTAGACGATGTGGTGAAATTTACCGGCATCATGTTTGATAATCCGGTCGGATCAGAAAATACGGTGGCGGTATTAAATAAAATTGTTCCAGAAAATACCCAGACCAGCAGTACCTTTGGTATCGCTAATCTGAGTTATATTGGGGTCTATCACTCGATCTTTTCACTGTACGGCGCTTACGTATTTATCGGATTATTTATTGGCATCTTGTTCTTACTTGCTTCGGGCAGCATCATGTATTATAAACAAATCATTGAAGCTCAGGAGGAAGTGAGCCGCTATGACATCCTCAAGAAAATCGGGATGAGTCGGGATGAGATAAAAAAATCGATTGCCAGACAATTGGCGATCGTGTTCGGTTTATCGTTAACAGTGGGGCTATTGCATTCGGCTTTTGCATTATTAACCTACAACCGCACCATGGATCTGGCTGGTAAAGAGTTGCCGACGCTGATCAATGCCGGCATGATTGTGGGGATCTACATTATTATCTATTGCTTTTTCTATTTGTTATCCGTTAACAGCTATATGCGCATTGCCTGGGGGTGGAAAAAATAATTCATAATTTGCCGCGATCCCGTTATAATGTAATAAGAAAAAGCACTATTGTTAGTGGCCTGATCGTCGGCCGGACAATCAATTGTGAAATTTAAAATAAACAAACCTTAATTGCTTCGTTGTCGGTTTTATGAAACTGGCAGCGAGGCGCATTGCGTTATGGCGAATAGATTGTGTTATTGACGGAAAGAGTGAAATTAGTGTTTAAAATATTGTTAATTGAAGATGATAAAAAAATAGCGGACATTGTGGTGGAAAATCTGATAAAAGCAGGCTATGATTCCCTTGCAGCCACGGATTTTTCGGACATTTTGCCTGAATTTATGGCCTTTAAACCGGATCTGGTATTGTTAGATATCATTTTGCCATTTTATGATGGGTATTACTGGTGCGGGCAAATCAGACTTCTTTCAAAGGTTCCGATTATTTTCATTTCATCCAAAAGCACCGACATGGATATCATCATCGCCACCAACATGGGCGGCGACGATTATCTGATCAAGCCCTTTTCCATCGATATTCTGCTGGCCAAGGTGGCAGGGCTTTTGCGACGTACCTATTCCTATGATAATGCTGAAATGGATATTATTTCCCATCAAGGTCTTATTTTTAATATCGGTAGTGGGGTGGTGTCTGTCAATGAAAAAAGTGTTAAACTGACGAAAAATGAAGCCCAGATTCTGGAGTTGCTATTAAAGAGTCGCGGCAATACAGTCAGTCGGGAGAGAATCATGCGAAGTCTCTGGAAAGATGCCAGCTTTATTGATGACAATACCCTGACAGTCAATATCACCCGTTTAAGAAAAAAACTCAAGGAGCTTGGACTTGAAAGCTACATTGAGACCATAAAAAATTCAGGTTATAAGATATGACGATAAAAGATTATTTATGGGATAAAAAATATCTGATTCTGATATATGCCATCACGGTTCTGTTTACCGGAACGGTGATCTATATCGGCGAAGCGGTTGCTGCGAATCAATCAAACGGTTTGTATGTTGTGAAAGTATCGCTGCTGTTATTTGCCATTTATTTGGCGGTTGATTTTATCGTTAAGAGTAAGTATTACAAGCGGTTAAAAGCAATATCAGATTTGGCGGGCCTGGACTGGGTAAATTCCCTGCCGATACCAGTGAGCTCAGAACAACGGATTTATAATGAGCTCCTGCAAAAACAATATCAGGCGATTAATAAAAGGTTAAGTGAACACCAATCAAAAAGCATTGAAAACCGTGAATTCATAACCATGTGGGTTCATGAAATAAAAACACCCATCGCGGCGTCAAAACTGATCATTGAAAACAATCTGGATCATCCGTCAGAAGAAGTGCTATACAGCATCGAGGATGAGATTGATAAAATTGAGGATTTTGTCCAAATGACATTATTTTATTCCCGAACCGATGATTTCGCGACAGACTATCTCATCAACAGCATCAACCTGAAAAAGGTGGTTAATGAATGTATTAAAAGAGAGTTCTCCAGTATTACAAATAAAAATTTGAGTTTGCAACTGAAAAATCTTGACTTGCAAATTGATTCGGATGAAAAATGGTTGGGCTTTATTATCAAGCAAATCCTCGACAATGCCATCAAATATTCGACGGCAAATGGTAAAATCAGTATTTATGCAGAATCGCTTGAAGATGAAGTGGTGTTAATCATTGCAGACGAAGGCGCTGGTATAAAAGAGGAGGACATCCGACGGGTTTTTGATAAAAACTTTACCGGTGGCAATGGCCGTAAATATGTCACCACCACCGGAATGGGGCTGTATCTGAGTCAGAAAATCGCCCGAAAACTTGGGCATCAGATTACAATTTCGTCTGATTCGGGAAAGGGGACCAGGGTAAGCATCCATTTTCCCCGTTGGAATGATTTCTATGACGTTTAATCTGATTTTATCGAAAGCCAGCTTAGGCCAAACAATGCGAAGAAATGGAGCGGCTAATTTCTGCGCAGTTGTGGGCAGTCACCGAGTACTAGCAAACTGTTCGTATTTTAAGGCTTCATGCTTTCCACTTAATAAATTTTTCATAATCCATATAAACCTGCTTGGTATAGGCGTAACACCAGTTTACAATCATTTGATCAAACAGCGGAGATTTGCCCATATACCCAGCGACCCAGTTGGCATTAGGACTTTGGGCATGAGCCCGGGCTAAAAGAAAACCGCAATGGGCGGCATCCTGAATTGGATCGCTCCGTAGTTGCAGATCTTCACCGCACAGAATCACGCTGGTGACTAAACGCTTGAGATCCCACTCCCAGGGGCCTGGGGCAGCTTCATCAAAATCATTGAGATCAAGAACGAGGCGACGTTCAGGTGAGGCATAAAGTCCAAAGTTATTGAGATGAGCATCGCCGCAGATGATCAGCTGATGACCGGTGATTGCCTGTTTGGACAAATCATGGGCCATCAATAGAGCGGATCCCCGATAAAAGGTAAAGGGCGAGATAGACATTCTTTCTTTTCGCAAGTCAATTAGTTCAGGCAGTCGATTAGTATTTTGGGATTCGATGAGTGTAACCGGATCGCGGTCAACTGGAGATAATGTGGCCTGGGCGGAAAAAGGGATCGTTTTTCGAGCTTCTTTGCCTTTTTCCCGTTGGGCTTTGGCAGTTGGAATGATCTGATTTTTATTTAAACCATAGAGAATCATAATAACACCTCCGCAAGATTAAGATGATCGGTAATTGCGAAAGTTCCATGAGCTTTGTGTCCAGTTTCGCACGAAACAATTTCTACACTGTATGGCGGACAGTTCGCCTACACGTTACAAAATTGTTTTCGCGAAGGCAACGAGCCAATCACAAGCTTGCTTGTAGTTGGTGACTGCCCGTGAACCAGAAGAAATTCGCATCGCGATTTCTTCTGGTTGTGGAAACTGAACGCAAAGCAACCATTATTCGACTTTTATGCATTTCGCAATTGCCTAATTAAGATGATGGTAACAAAAATCTTTGAATTTGTATAGCGATATGAATAAATTTTGAACCGCTCCTAAAAAAACGCAATCAGTTTGACCAAAAAATTAATTAAAAGTTTTAAGCATTGATTGAAATAATAGCAGAATATAATTATTTTGTGTTATAGTATTAAATCCCGATCGAAAAGGGTATCATAAAAGTAAAGGATTACACCATGAATGAGAAAGTTGCTAAAGATAAGACACGCAGTACTGAGGGAGGACATCATGAATAAGAGCGTAGGAATAATAACACGAGGGCTTGCAATCATGATGATTTTCTGCTTGTTGTTTCCGGCCGGGATATCGGCAGAAGATGTAGTTGATAATCAGACATCAGCTGTTGCAACTGAATCACCAGCCAATGAGGGCTCCCCTCTAGACCTAGCATCTGCTCAGGATAACGAAACACCGGCTGAAATTCAAACACTTGAACAGGTGCCAGCGATTAATATTAATGATCATTTAGATCAGCAGATTGTGGTTATCTATACCGATAGTGGTGAATCCAATGTAAAAGATCTGTCGCTGACAACCGATGAGGTTGTTTCTGGAGAGCAGGTCTCTAATCGGGTTGACTTAATCGAAGTCAGCGAAGGAACAAATGTGGAAGCGCTGATGGCCGATCTGGAACAAAATCCCAATGTTCTGGCGGTCGATAAAAATGATAAAATTGAAGTGACCGCCCTTCCCAATGATCCCTATGTTGTCAATGGCTCAGCCTGGCAATTTCAGCGGATTGGCGCGGACCAAACCTGGAACCAGGTGTCCAATACGGACCCAGTGGTAGTGGCGGTTATTGATACCGGCTTAAATGTTAATCATCCAGATCTTATTGGTAATACCGTTGCGGGATATGATTTTGTAACCGGTCAGGAGAGTGTTGTGGATTTGGCTGGTCATGGCACGGCAGTAAGCGGATGCATTGCTGCCGTTACCAATAATGGAATAGGAACTGCTGGGATTTCGGGGATGGCTAACATAAAAATTGCCCCCTATCGTGCTGGTGGCGAATTTAGTGGGGATACCCAGCTGGATGTGGCCTATATTTGTGCCGCTTTGCTTAAAGCGGCCGAGCGACCAGACGTAAAAGTAATCAATATGAGTTTTGGTGGTTACGGTACTTTTCCAACGCTGGCTGCAGCAGTTAATGAAGCGGTTAAAGCGGGAAAAATAGTCGTTGCGTCGTCAGGCAATGAAGGTGAATCATGGAGTTCCCGGGTGGGACAATATTCCTATCCAGCATCCTATGATTATGTTATTTCGGTGGGTGCTACCACCAAGGACAATACTCGGTCTTCCTTTTCCCAATACAATGATCGAGTTGATCTATGTGCACCAGGACAGGCTGTCTTAACAACCGCCAGAAGCGGCGGATATGAGTATGCCAGCGGGACATCTTTCTCCAGTCCCATTGTCGCCGGCGCCTGTGCGGTGCTGATGGCTGCCGACACCAGCTTAAATGCCGATAAGGTTGAGACGATTCTAAAAGATACCGCCCTGGATCTGGGAACAGTTGGCAGTGATCCTTATTATGGCAGCGGTTTGATTCAGCTAAATTCAGCAGTCGCTTCCATTAATTCAAGTGAAACCGTAAGCAGTACCTACCGAACCCATGTCCAGAATGTCGGTTGGCAGGGATGGAAAAGTGATGGGCAGATCAGTGGCACTTCAGGGCAATCACTGCGGCTTGAGGGAATTGAAATCAAGATGAATAATCGAGGTTATGATCTTGGGATTGAGTATCAGACCCATGTTCAAAATATTGGCTGGCAGGGTTTTAAAAGCAATGGTCAAACCAGCGGCACCTATGACCAATCCTTGCGATTGGAGGCGATTCAAATTCGTCTGACCGGAGCGGATGCGAGTAACTATGATGTCTATTATCGGGTTCACTGTCAAAACTATGGTTGGTTGGACTGGGCAAAAAATGGTACATCAGCAGGTTCACAAGGTTTGTCATTAAGACTTGAAGCGATTGAAATACAAGTCGTTCCCAAAGGCACTTCAGCACCGGGGTCAACCAATCGTCCATTTATTATTTGAAACAAATGATGTTTATAGATAGAAATCGATGAATAAAATTGACTTATTGGGGTACATGAACTAAGATTGAATAAATATTAGTTGATTGAAAAATCACTAATGAAAGGAGTATCTGGAGATGATTATTACCTGGGATAATATTAGTGAAGTGAACAGACGCATCAAAGAGCGCGATTTGGCATACAAGGTTCATTTAAGTGATGCTTGTGGCGGACAGAGTATGTGGATTGAATCGATGAATAAAGATAATCGTTTTGACAATCTGGATGATTTAAACGATTTGATACGTGATTATTTTACTGAGATTCATGCCGATGTTGTGTTCAGTTGGGATAAAAAATCATTTTGGTCAAAGGATCGTTCCTTAATATTTTGATCAGAATTTTTAATGGAGTAGCCCATCCAAATAAATAGACCACAACCAAGGAGCTTTTGAAGGCCCCCCTGGTTGTGGTTTTATTATTTTTTGATATATTTATTTACCAGGCGATAAGCGGTGGTTTGACTTAGTCCCAGCGATTCGGCCATGTCGTTGATATTATCGTAAATCTCATAATAATCTTCAATAATTCCTCGCTTGTAGTTTTCAACCAGGTCGTCAAAAATGACCTGTCTTTTTTTGATGCCCTCGTTGGCAAAAAAAGCACCCAACTGTTCTGGTAATTTATCAGCACCGATGACACTGCCAAGACTCATCACCGCCATTTGTTCCACAGCATTTTTAAGCTGCCGCACATTTCCTGGCCAGTCATATTGAATCAGTGATTCAATTACTTGATTGGAAAAAACTTTATTTTGATTATATTTTTTGTTGTACTCTTTTAAATAATACTGGGCAATGGGGAAAATATCATCCCGTCGTTCCCGCAGAGCAGGGACAGTTTGCGTGATTCCGTTAATTCGCCAGTACAGATCCTCCCGAAACGTATTTTTTGCTACTAATTCTGCCAGATTTTTATTGGTAGCCGTGATGATCCGGGTATTCACGGTTTTAGATTCCAGGCCGCCAACTGAGGTAAAACGCTGATTTTCCAGAAAATCAAGGAGCTTAACCTGAATATTGGGAAGCAATTCGCCAATTTCATCTAAAAACAGGGTGCCGTTATTGGCCATTTCTACCAATCCTTTTTTCCCTTTGGGGCTGGCTCCGGTAAAGGCATAGGGGACATAGCCAAAGAGCTCACTTTCAATGAGATTATCCGGAATGGAGGCACAGTTAATTGAAACGAAGGGATGGGCCTTTCGAGGGCTGCAATCGTGGATGAATTTGGCGATCAGACTCTTACCAACTCCGCTTTCTCCCAATAAAAGAATGGGGATATCCGATTTTGCCGCTTTTTTCAGTTTGTGCAGAGTCTGGTAGAGAATATAACTGCGGCCGACAATGTTATTACTGGCTTTGGTTCGTTCTTCCCGGGATCTTTTTTTGTCTTTAAGTTCGTCATCATCATTCTTTTCTTTTTCCGGATTCAGATAATCCAAATCAAATTCCACAAAAGACTCCCGTTTTAAGGTGTTATAAACCAGCATGACCAGTTCATGATCAGGATTATAGAGGGGTGTGGTAATGGTAATGTGTTCTTCATCGGTAATCAATGAGCGTTGTCTCGAGATGATGGTGCGCTTTTTTTCCATGGCGGTAGCGGTGGAGGGCGGTGTCCATAGACCCTGGAAGGAGGTTAAAAAATTAAGCTTCCACATTTTTTCAGCCGAAATCCCATGATATTCCAGACAAGCCGGATTGGCATAAAGGACCTTCCCATCCTTATCGGTCACCGTGACCTCGATAAAACTGTTTTCCAGAATATCCAAAAAAAATTCACTGGAGAGTGTTTTTAAATAGTCTAAGTAGTCCTGACTGTGATTAAATTCGTTTGTTATCATTGGTTATCCTTTTTACACATCATTGTGTGGTCTTTCTCGTCATTTTATTATTAAGCTAATGATTGTTAGAAGTATTATAAATCGTTTTCATTTATAGCATTGATAATAAATCAAAATCGGTCAAGGTACAAGAGGAAAAAAAGGAATATTGCCAAAAGTGAAAAAGAATAATGCTGTTTTCTCAAAATTGGAAAGGATATTGGTATTACAAATCGATTAAAAGGGCTATAAACAAAGAATATCAAGTTGAAAACATGTTGGCACGATTATTGCGATACATAATCACAAGATTTGACATGACATCTCGTAAATATGTGAGAAAGGAGAAAAATAGATTTATAATCGTTTGTCCTACGAGAAAGAAAAACAGAAGTCCATGACAAAGTGCCCCATGCGGGGAACGGGGCAACCAAGTTTTTTAGTTGTGAATTTCGCAATCATCAATTATAAGTTTACGAAGGAGTAAAAAATGTTTAGATTTACAGCAGATCAATTTGTTTATGACATCAATGGAACCCAAATTGGTGGACAGCCGGGAGAATATCCGACAGTTTTAATTGGTAGTATTTTTTATCGGGGACATAAAATAACCCAGGATTCAGAAAAAGGGTTGTTCGACGAGGCCGCGGCTAAAGATCTCCTGGATCGAGAAGCTGAACTGTCAGCAGAAACTGGTAATCCCAGAATCGTGGATGTATTGGGTGACACCGAAATTGCCCTGACCAAACATGTGGAGTTTGTTTTGAAGAATACCACCTCGCCGATCTTACTTGACAGCCCCAGCCCAGAGGTGCGAATCGAAACCTTGAAACATTTTGCCAATGATCCCGTCGCCATGAGTCGAATCATCTATAATTCATTAGAAGAAAGCTGCACTGAGCATGAACTGGAAGTAATGAAAGACTGTGGCGTGAAAACTGCCGTTATTCTGGCATTCAGCAAGAAACATTTGCAACCGGCCAAACGAGTGAAACTACTGGTTGGGGATGAAAAAAATGAAGGATTATTGACAAAAGCTAAAAGAGCTGGCGTTGAACAATTTCTGATTGATCCCGGTGTTCTGGATGTCGCCAGCAGTAGCTGGACAGCGATGGCTATCCGCGATATTAAAGAACAGTATGGTTATCCCGGTGGCTGTGCTTCATCGAATGCTTTGTACTTATGGAAAAAAATGCGATCAAAAGGCAGTCCTTACTTTGAAGCGGCTGGCGCATCGGTATTCACTTTCCCACTTACCCACGGAGCGGACTTTATCTTATATGGGCCAATGGCCAATGCCGCATGGGTATATCAGGCAGCCGCAACAACCGATGCGATGATGGCATATTGTAACAAAATAACCGGCACAAAACTGGGCACCTTAGATACTCCACTGATGAAAATTTTCTAAAAACTTTGAACCAAATCTAAAATAAGAGGAGGATTAACTAAAATGCAAGAAAAAACGACAAAGAATCGAACAGTGTTATACGTTTCAGCGGCAATCGCCATCGTTTTCGTATTAGCTAGTATGCTTTTTACTGAAGGTACCACGGCCGTATTTAATCTGTTAAATTCGTTTATCACAACCACTTTTGGTTGGTTGTATTTATTGGCAGTCGGGATATTTATTGTGTTTGCCATCGGTGTTGCCATCAGTCCATTTGGAAAAATTATATTGGGTAAGGATGATGATAAACCTGAATTTACTAACTTCCAATGGTTTTCCATGTTATTTGGCGGCGGGATGGGAATTGGCTTGGTATTCTGGTCGGTATCGGAACCGATTATGCATTATCTGAGTCCACCCTTTGGAGACGGGGGAACTCAGGCCGCCATGGAAACGGCCATGCGAATCACTTTCTTCCACTGGGGATTGCATCCTTGGGTAATCTTTGCAATTGGCGGTTTGGGACTGGCATATTTTCAATTTAGAAAAGACTTGCCATTCTTGATCAGTTCGGCTTTCTACCCATTGATTGGCGAAAAAATACATGGACCAATCGGTAAAACGATTGACATTCTGGCAGTTTTTGCAACAATTTTCGGTGTTGCCACAAGCTTGGGCTTTGGAGCAACTCAAATTGCCACTGGTTTGCAATACATCTGGGGGATTCAATCCTCGCCAATGGTGATTTCAATCATCATTGCTGTGATGACAGCAATCTTTACTTTGGCAACAATATCAGGACTGCATAAGGCAATGCAAGTTGCAGCTAATATAAAAATCTGGCTTTCGATTGGATTTATGGTTTTTATCTTTATTTTTGGCGGCAGCGTATTTATTTTAAATAATTTTACGAATTCATTAGGCTCTTATCTGCAGAATATTGTCGGTCAAACCTTCTGGATGGGGAATGTTGAATGGTTAAACGGCTGGACCGTCTTCTATTGGGCATGGTGGATTGCCTGGGCTCCATTTGTTGGACAGTTCGTTGCGCGGGTTTCTAAAGGCAGGAGCATTCGCGAATTTATTTTAGCAGTAGCCTTACTTCCTTCTGGTTTTTCTCTGATTTGGATTGCCATTTACGGCGGCGCAGCCTTTAATTTAAATGCAATCTCCGGTGGCGCCATCGAAGCGGCAGTTGGTGCCGATTATACCACCGCACTATACGCTCTTTTACAACAATTGCCACTCTATGGCATTACGTCAATCCTAGCGATTTTCCTGATTTTAATCTGCTTTGTTGGAGCGGCGAACTCAGCAACCTATGTTTTAGCGATGCTGACATCAGGCGGCGACATGGACCCAGACAAAAAATTAAGAGGCGGCTGGGGTATTGCTCAGGGTCTAATCACGATTATGTTAATTCTGGTGGGTGGAACTTCTGCTTTAAAAGCCTTACAAACGGCTTCGATTGTGGCGGCCTTCCCCTATATGCTAATTATGATTGTGATGTGCTTTAGTATACTAAAAGCGCTGAAAGCAGATTATGCTGAAACTCAGCTGTTACTCAACAAAAACAGTCTCAAAGATATTGGCAGCGGCCAAGCTGTTGCAGATGTCCAAGAATAAATCTCATAAAAAATTATTAGAAAAAGAGGTATTTGAATATGTTACCAAAATTTGATATTTTGACGGATGTACAGATTGATAAGATTCACAAAAACAGTTTAAAAATTCTCCAGGAAATTGGGGTAGAGTTCTCATATGACCCAGCCATTGAAGTATTTAAAAAACATGGTCAACGGGTCGAAGGCCATCGGGTGTATTTTGATCCGGACTTTGTGGAAAACATGGTCGAAAAAGCGCCGGCAAAATTTACCCTTCACGCCCGCAACCCAGAGCATAATTTAGTTTGCGGCGGTGAAGATGTTATTTATATGCCAGGTTATGGCGCACCCTTTGTTTATGATGCTGATGGTGGTAAACGTGATGCGACGATGGCGGATTATGACAACTTCGTTAAATTGGCCGGTGCCAGCAAAAACATGCATATGACTGGCGGTACCGTAGTTGAACCAACCGATGTAGAAGACGAAATTAGACATTTAAAAATGGCCTATAGCCACATCATTAACTCAGATAAGTGTTTTATGGGCAGCTCATCAGGCTATGAACAAGCCCGAGATTCCATTGAATTAACAGCTGTGCTTCATGGTGGTCTGGACGTGATTAAAGAAAAACCAGCACTGATCTGCTTAGTCAACTCAGTGACACCGCTCAAATATGACGACCGGATGCTGGGTGGTTTAATGGCTTATGCGGAAACCGGCCAACCGATGGTCATTGCTTCATTGGTTATGGCAGGCTCAACCGGTCCGGCGACCATGGCAGGCGCATTGTCGCTTCAAAATGCTGAAGTTCTGGCAGGGATTACCCTGACTCAATGCATCAACCCGGGAACACCTGTGGTTTATGGATCAACCTCAGCAGTAACCGATATGTCCACCGGATCATTATCCATCGGAAATCCTGAAAACGCTTTGTTTACTTCTGCAAGCGCTCAGTTCTCAAGATTCTATGGCGTGCCATGCCGCGGCGGTGGTGGTCTAACCGATGCCAAAACCGTTGATGCTCAGGCCGGTTACGAATCGATGATGGTTCTCTTTGCTGCCAGCACTACGGGCGTGAATTTTGTTCTCCATACAGCTGGTATTCTTCAGTATTACATGGCCATGTCTTATGAAAAATTCATGGTAGATGATGAAATTGCTGGGATGGTGTTACGCTATCTTAAAGGTTTTGATACTGACAGTGATGAAAAAATGGCTTATGATGTGATTGAAACAGTCGGTCCTGGCGGCCATTTCCTGACCCAGAAACATACCCGTAAGAACTTTAAAACCGAATTCTTCAGACCGGCACTGAGTGATCGTCAATCCTTTGATGGTTGGTCTAAAGATTCATTGGATACTAACCAACGGGCAAAACTGAAATGGCAGGAAATCCTGGCCAATTACACCCCACCTGAACTGGATCCGGAAGTAAAAGCGAACGTTGAAGCATTCATTGAAAAACGCACCAAAGAATTACTAAAATAACGAAAAACAATTCAAAAATAAGATAAGAAAAAAGGAGAATACTAATGAACCCAATATTTGAAGAAATTAAAGATGCAATCGTGGATGGTGATGAAGATTTAGCAGTTGAATTGGCAGAAAAAGTTGTCGCCGAAAAAATAGACCCGGTTCAGGCGGTACAGCTTGGTTTTATCAAAGGGATTGAAGAAGTCGGGAAAAGCTGGACTAACGGCGAAGCTTTCTTACCAGATGTTATGATGGCTGCTGATGCCATGAAAGCTGGAATGGATGTTCTAGAAGAAGTGTTAGCTGCTGGCGAGGGTGAAGGCGCCTATGAAGATAAGGGCAAAATTGTTCTTGGCACTGTGGAAGGCGATATCCATGATATCGGAAAAAACATTGTTGGAGCTCTTTTAACCTCAGCAGGTTTTAAAGTTTATGACATTGGTATTGATCAAAAAGCTGAAGATTTTGTTGCTAAAGCAGACGAAGTCGGCGCAAAAATTATCGCAGCCAGCTCTTTGTTAACTACCACCATGAAATCTCAAAAAGTGCTGGTTGAGTATCTGGATGCTCAAAACCTGCGTGATAAATACAAAGTTATCATCGGCGGCGGCCCTACCAGTGCTAAATGGGGTGAAGAAATCGGAGCTGATGGCTGGGCAGAAACGGCTGATGAAGCGGTTACGTTGTGTAAACAATTACTGAGCTAGTCAAATCGAATCTAATTTAATCGAGATAAGTATTAACATCTAAAAATAATTAAAAGAAAAGCGCCAGAATTTTATATTTTGGCGCTAACTTCTTTAAAAATTAAAAAAAAGTGGCTTTAATAGTTCGACAATACCCAGATTGGCTGTTTTTTATTTTAATACGAATAATTTATGTTTATAAAAAAAAGAACATGGATAGATAAGTGTTATAATGATAAAATGAAATCGTTTAATTCATATTGAAATGATAAAGAAAGCCAGGTCGGGAGGGAAAATACAGATGAAAAGCAAAATAAAACAGACTGGGAATTTTGTTCCCAGAAATAGAACAGACGTTACCCAATCTTGGGGAATTTTTGGCCGTTTAGATTCAGTGGTCTTTATCGTATCAGCAATTATTTGTTTTGGATTTATTTTATGGGGTGCTGCGGATCCGGGGTCTTTGGCTGTGGTCCTTGGCCAGTTACTTTCGGCGACCGTATCAAACTGGGGCTGGATGTACCAGGCCGGGGTGCTCTTTTTTGTGGTTTTTTGTTTTGCAGTTGCCTTAAGTAAATATGGAAAAATAAAATTTGGTAAAGATGATGATGTGCCAGAGTACTCTAATTTTTCATGGTTTGCCATGTTATTCGGAGCCGGGATGGGGGTTGGACTCATCTATTGGTCAGTGGCGGAAACTGTTTCACATTTCTTAAATGGACCAGTTTATGCTGGCGCTTCAGGAAGTCCCCAGGCTGCAGAATGGGCCATGGCGATTTCTTTTTTGCATTGGGGAATCAGTCCCTGGGCAATTTATGTCGTTGTCGGGATTCCCATGGGTCTGGTGATTTTTAGAAAAGGGTTGCCGGCACTGGTCAGCTCCTGTTTTTATCCCATCCTGGGAGACCGAATTTACGGGCCATTGGGTAAATTGATTGATATTGTTGCCCTATGCATTACTTTTTTTGGAGTATCCACAACCATTGGACTGGGAACCATGCAACTGGGGGCAGGGTTGTCTTTTAACTATGGCATCCCCTTAAATAACAATTTATATATTATCATTTTAATCGTAGTTGCCGCCGCTTATCTGGCATCGGCCTGTTTGCCCATTGATCGAGGGATTAAGGTCGGTTCGGATGTCAGCATGATCGCCTGTCTGGGGTTATTATTATTTCTGTTTATCCTTGGTCCGACAAAATACATTATGGATAATTTTGTTAATGCTACTGGTCTCTATGTTCAAAATTTCATCACCATGAGCACTTGGACAGACCCAGTAGGACAGACCGGCTGGTTAAATTCGTGGACGATATTTTACTGGGCTTGGTGGATATCGTGGGCACCATTTGTGGGTATGTTTATTGCCAAAATATCAAAAGGTCGGACAATCAAGCAGTTTGTGATTGCCGCAATTATTGCGCCATCATTATTTGATATGATTTTTTTTGATATTTTTGGTTCAACAGCCCTTCATTTTGAATTTGCTGAAGCAACAAAAGGCCTTATTCAAAGCGCCATCGCATCAGATGTAGCCAATGGAATATATGTCCTTTTTGATCAATTTCCTTTTAGTGACCTGATAACAATTATTATTCTGTTTGTCGTCTTCACATTCTTTGTGGTTTCGGCTGATTCAGCAACGATTGTTTTGGGGATGCTCTCCAGCGGTGGAAATGACTCGCCCCGAATCAGTTTAAAACTTTTATGGGGAATCGCCCTGGCTTTTTCAGCAGGACTTCTGATAATTATGGGGGGATTGACCGCGGTACAAACAGTTCCGATTGTTGCCGTTTTTCCATTTATATTTATTCTCTTCGCACTATGTTATTCGACGGTGAAAATGTTGCAACAGGATCACTTATTTAACGAGGTGACAGAGATCAGCAGTGGTAAAAATGAAGAAGTGTTGGAGTTAGAAAAAATAGCTCAGTAATTTAAAACAGAAACATATGGAGAGGAATTGGAATGGAAAAAAGAAATCAGGAAGTTAAGCGGCAATCCATTAAAACAAAATTATTAATTGTGCCGCTTATTTGTGTATTGGCCGGGGTTTTAATGATCGGAGCAATTTCATCCTATTTAGCAAGAGACAGTTTACTTGCTGAAATGCGGGAAAATGGTTTTTCATCATCGCAGCGTTTTGTCAATCGGATTGAGGATAATACGGAAGCTGTGAAGACCATGAATGAACAGCTGGAAGCACAGATCCGCAGTATCGGGAATATCGTCCTCGGGAACCGCGCCAGTATTAATGATGTTTATTTAACCCAATTGGCAATACAAACAGGTATTGATCATATTTATTTATACAATCCTTCCGGAGAAATTATCAATGCTGCCAACGGCGAATATTTGGGATGGAAGGCGACGCCTGGTGATCCGATTCACAACTTTATGATCAGTGGGGCTCCAGAGCTGATGGAAGAAATAAGAAAAAGTACCGAAACCGACGAAAACTTTAAATACGGTTATGTCAGAAGCAATACCGGTGAGTTTGTGCAGGCTGGCGTAACAGCTGACCAGGTTTTAGAGCTGACGGAAAAGTTTGGTTATCAGGCATTAATCGACGAGTTGGCATCGGATGATAGCATTGTTTATGCAAGTTTTATCGACAAAGATCTTATCGGGGTTGCTGACAGCAACAAGGATAAGATTGGCAAAAACTATCAGGAAGATGAAACCATTAAAAAGGTCGCACGGGATGGGGAAATGAGCGCCAAAGAATATTTTTATGAAACCGAAAATACCAATGTTTATGATGTTTTATATCCGGTTGTTATTAATGGCGAATTAAAAGGTGCTCTCAATATTGGGTATTCCATGAATACCGTTCAGTCGGCGATAACAAAAAATATTCTACTGATTGCTATTGCAGGGTTGATTGTTTTTCTGATATTAGGATTTATTTTATATAAGATTTCAACTTCCATCACCAGGCCGATTGCGAGCATTAACCATATGATCAAGGAAATGGGAAAAGGTCATCTGGGGATTCGTCTAAATCTTGACTCCCAGGATGAAATTGGCGAAATGGCAATAACCATGGATGCCTTTGCCGATGATCTGCAAAATGTTGTTATTGGCACCATGAATCAGATATCAGCCGGAGATGTGTCGGCTGATATTGAAGAAAAGGATAATTTGGATGAGATCACACCAGCTTTGAAACGAACCATTGAAACCATCCGTCATCTGATCCAGGAAACAACCCGGCTATCACAGGCAGCGGTCGCAGGAAAATTGGAAACCAGGGGAAATACAAAAGCATTTGAAGGCGGATTCCGGGACATTGTCGAAGGTGTTAATGCCACTTTAGATGCGGTCGTTGGACCGCTTAACATTGCTGCCGAATATGTGAATAGAATTGGTCAGGGGAAAATCCCAGAAAAGATTACCAGGTCATATGAAGGCGATTTTGATAAGCTGAAACAGAGCATCAATGCCTGTATTGATGGTTTGGGAGCTTTAACAGAAGGAAACCGGGTGCTCACCTTAATGAGTCAAAATGATTTCAGTCAAAATATTGAGAACCAATACCTGGGAATCTATGGCGAAATTGGAGCAGGGATTAATTCTGTTCATGATCAACTGGTAAGAATTGTTCAGATTGCCAACCATATTGAAGCCGGCGAACTTGGGGATTTAAGCGAATTGAAAGCGATCGGAAAAAGAAGTGATAATGATACATTGATTCCAAGCCTCATTGGAATGATGGAGAACATTGTTCTATTGGTGGCCGAGACCCAAAAAATGACGCAAATCGCAGTATCCGGCGAACTCAGTTATAGAGGCGACGAAACAAGGTTCGCGGGAGAATACGGAAAAGTCATTGTAGGTTTCAATCACACCTTGGATGCGGTGATCAATCCAATTACAGAAGCTTCCGGAACCCTGAAAGAACTGGCGGCCGGGAATTTAAATACGGCAATGACCGGTGAGTATCAGGGGGATCATGCGATCATCAAAGAGGATCTGAATCAGACCATTGTTAATTTGAAACGTTACGTCAAGGAAATTACCGGTACTCTGGAAGAAATCAGCCAGGGGAATCTGGATCAGGAAATTACCTCCGCCTACACCGGCGATTTCCTGGCGATTAAAAAAGCCCTCAATGGCATCAGCTCGAGTTTGAGCTCAACCATGACGGATATTGATACGGCCGCCGCCCATGTGGAAATCGGTGCTCGACAAATTTCGGATGGAGGACAGGCTCTTGCTCAGGGAACCACCGAACAGGCCAGCTCGATCCAGGAATTGACAGCTTCCATTGAAGAAGTCGCCGGCGAAACCAAACAGAACGCCGTCCGTGCCAATGATGCTAATGAACTCGCCGTCAGAGTCCGGAAAAATGCCGAAGTTGGCAATGATCAAATGATAAAAATGATCGTCGCTATGCGGGACATTAATGATTCGTCAAACAATATTTCAAAAATTATCAAAGTCATTGATGACATTGCTTTCCAGACCAATATTCTGGCCCTCAATGCCGCCGTTGAAGCCGCTCGAGCAGGGCAGCACGGCAAAGGCTTTGCCGTCGTGGCCGAAGAAGTCCGGACACTGGCAGCCCGCAGTGCCGAGGCCGCCAAAGAAACCACTGGGCTGATTGAAGGCTCCATTGAAAAGGTTGGCACCGGAACAAAAATTGCTGATGAAACCGCTGAAAGCTTAAAAGAAATTTTGCATGAAATTGAAAAAGTGACCAGTCTGGTGGGGAATATCGCCAGGGCTTCCACCGATCAGGCCGCGGAGATTACCCAGATCACTCAGGGGATTGAACAGGTTTCAGTAGTTGTTCAGACTAATTCGGCCACGGCGGAAGAAAGTGCCGCCTCCAGTGAAGAATTATCCGGTCAGGCTGAAATGCTTAAACAGATGGTAGGCGCATTCAAGCTTAAAAAGCAAGTGGGCACAAAAACGGAAATCTCACCAATTGTGAGTAAAAATAAAGAGGTGCTTCCGGTTCAGCCAAAGATTATTTTAGACGATATGGAAGATAAATATTAAATAATCATCTGTACCAGACATGGAGACCGGAAGAGTAAAAATAAATCTTGCATGATAGTAGTATTTTCGCATTCGTCAAAAGTTAATGTGTGATAAAAAAATGAGGCCTTTCATTTCGATAGAAAGGCCTCATTTTGAGTTTAGGGATAGCAGTTAATATACAAAAGCGAATCATCAAATAAAGACTCGTACTTAGCCCGATTCAGAAAGAACTCTATAATTTAGCCAGTAATTCCTGCTTCTTCTGGTTGAATTCTTCTTCTGAAATGATACCCTTGTCTTTTAAACCGGCCAATTTTTCAATCATCGCAATGGGATCTTCCTGGGCATTGGCTTCTGGTTGTTGCGAGAATGAACCTTCAGTTGTGCCTTTCTGGATTCCCTCTGGTTTATGGGCAGTATAAATTTGAATGACCCGTTCAGCTTCTCTGGGATAGAGGATGCTAATGGTTTCGATAGCGTCCGCTGTCTTAATTTCGGTATCGTTGGGATTCATGCCCAGGGTCAGTGACAAATCTAAAAAAGAAACGGTGCTCGGTTGCGTCGTCAGGGATAGGATCTGGTCGTAGGTAAAGGTTTTTTTTGTGGTTAAATCCCGGTCATAGAGAATGATCTTCTGGCTGGTACAGGTCAGGAACTTTTTCGAAACCAGGCTATCCAGACCCCAGGCAAAATAGATTAACTTTTCGTCAGGTTCTAAAAATGTTTTCACAAGTTCCCGGGTAGTCGGGTCAAGCTTGGCTTGGATAAAAGCATCAACCTGATCATCGGTAATCATAAGATCGTTTTTCTTTAGACGACAGAGATATTCAGTCAGGGTGATGGTATCGATGGTTTTGATTTCAGCCGTAGGTAGGGTAATTAATGTGATGGAATTAACAATCAGTGTACAGTGTTCATCACCTCGATTGATTGAGATATCATAGAGTTTTTCTTTCGGCAGGGAACCCACCGCAAAAAAAGAATTGTTTTCCGGAAAAAGAATTTTAAAATAAAGGTTACTGGTGGTCAGCAGAATCATCTGACCATTAGAATCTTTAAATTGAAATAAAAACTTTTCCTGCATATTATAGGTAGGAAAGGCTTTTAAGACAGTCTTTAAAACCTTTTCTTCATAGGGGTGCATGTCGATTTTTGTAGCTGATGCGCTGTTTGCCGGCAGCAGCATTTTTTCAGAGAACATTTGGGTGAAGGAAACCAATTCGTCATCACCAGAACTGATCAATGGCCTGCCTGGAACATCAACCGGCATTGCCAGTTGTTCCATCAAACTGTCAGTATAGGTTTTTATCCGTTGATCCATTTCCGCTCGTAAGCGTTCCTGCTCTTCTTTTTTTAAAGCCAAATCTGCTTGAATTGAATCAATACTTTCTTTTGCCAGATCGGTAACATCTTTAAATAGATCTTTAAATCCCATAATTTGATTCTCCTTTTTTATTGAATAATCTACTTTTATTTTACCTAAGGTTAAAGAAAATAGCAAACTAAAACAGCCTTTTGAACAGTTCTTTAAGATTTGCTCAAAAGGCCGATAAAAGGAAATTAATTAAGTTTGCGGATCTTAACCTTTTAATATCGAAAGGGCTTCTTCACGTCCACAATCCATTAAATAGGGAATCCTTGTTACTTTAGCACATTCTTCAGTTAACGACATCAGTTCATTTCTGGTAATGCTGTCAGTATTGAAGCAGCGGGCACCGGCCATTAACTGCTGTAAACCAACTCGGATTTTATCTGAATAGCTGTAGATCCCAATCGCTCCCAAAGGAATGTTTTTGATTTCTTTGGCACCAACAATATCTTTAACTGCTTCATAGCAAACAAAGATTTCTTCAGGAGTAGAACCGAATTCGCTCACTGTTTTTGGCAGATTATTTGCTTTCATCCATTGGTCGATGTTTTTACCAACCATCCCAGGAATCATCAGGGCACGACCCATACAAACTGCTTTAACATAAGGTGCACCAAGTGCTAAAGCTTTAAAAACACCGTCTTCGCTGCTGAATCCGCCGGCAAAAGCCAGATCAGGAACGCGTTCACCATTGGCTTCCAGAATTTGTGCAAATTCAACCGCTGCTGAATGCAGGTAAATTGAAGGCATACCCCATTCTTCCATCATTCTCCATGGGCTCATGCCAGTTCCACCGGGAGCGCCGTCAATGGTTAGCAGGTCAATTTTTGCTTTAGAACACCATTTCATCGCCATAGCCAGCTCTCTTAAACCATAAGCACCGGTTTTTAAGGTGATCCGTTTATAACCTAAGGCTCTCAAACGTTCAACTTCGGCCATAAAACCATCTTCACTGATAAAGCCGAGGCGGCTGTGTCGTTCAAATTCTTTAATCGCGCCGTCATTAAAGGCGGCCTGAATAACCGGATCCATGGGATCTGGAGTGACAATATAGCCACGTTTTTGAAGTTCCATAGCCCGCTCAATGGTATTAACCTTGATTTCACCACCGATGCATTTAGCACCCTGGCCCCATTTTAATTCAATGGTTTCGATATTATGTTTGTTAATGATATATTCGGCAACACCTAAGCGGGTATCTTCAACATTCATTTGAATGAGAATTTCACCTTTGCCGGAGTGATATTTTTTATAAGCTTCGATACGGCGATCCATGTCAGGTGCTTCGATAACCATCTTGTTTTTGTCTAAAACCAGACGTGGGTCAATCCCGCAGACGTTTTCACCACAGACAATCGTGACGCCAGAAATAGCAGCACCAACGGCGAAATGATCCCAGTTTTTCCGGGCGATTTCGGTGGAACCCAAAGCTCCGGTAAAAATAGGCACATTCATGGCTACTTTATTATCCCAACCATAGGCACATTCGGTGCTGACATTTGGGAAACGAGCGTTATCTGGAGTTCCTAATTCACCATTTGGTAAACCTTTGGCCCCTAATGCATAACCCTGAATATTAAGATGTGAATAATCGATAGGATAATCCTTGTCACCACCGGCGGTTACATCACCGAAGGGACCTGGATAAATCAGTTCCCGGCCTCGGAAGGTCGCCTTGAAAATTTCACAATTACCCCGACATCCATCCACACAGCGTGAACAGAGACCGGAACAGGGTACAACACTTTTAGAACGGTTGAAGGTTTCGGTGGCATCGTTGCCATTAGGTCTTTGAAGATTCATTAATTTTCCCCCTTGAAAATTTTTATTCTGTTTTTATCTTTTGCGAATTTCATTCAGCGATTGTTTTCCCCATTGAAAACAATCAGAAATATGACAGCTGATAAAAAACTTACTTTACCATTATAAATCAAATAGCGATAATGTCAATTGTTCGGACTGGATTACGAATAACAACGAAGACGATCCGTGAATAGTGAAGAAGATACCAATAAAAATAAGAAAAAAACGAAATTGGATTTAAATGTTAAAGTGCTGGAACCGTTTAAACTCCATTTTCGTTTTCTTAGGAAAGTGTTTAGATATAAACTTTTTCATCAGGAATTTCAGTATTGAGAACAATGCTTAAATTGCCATTACGACATCTTAATTTGTCAATGAATTCTTTTTGATTGATATCATCTTTAAGACGGATACAGTAGATAATCTCAAACAGAGAGCCGAAATCACTGGTTTTAACCCGCTGGATTTTGTGACTGACGGCATACAGCTTTAGAATATCATCAAAACAATTCTGGTAATCAATATCTTCCGGAATTGTGATCTTGAGCTGCATATTCTTGACTTTAGATTTACCATATTTAGTAAAATTGAGGATCACCATTACTGTACAGAGGATGACGGCGAACAGGGCACCGTAGAAGATGTAGCCCATCCCACAGGCAAGTCCTACTGCCAGGGTAAAGAAGACATAGGAGATATCAATGGGATCCCCAGGGGCACTGCGGAAACGGATCAGGCTGAAAGCGCCAGCCAGACTGAAGGCTCGGGCTACGTTATTGCCGACTAATAAAATAATAATCGAAATAATCGCCGGCAGCATAATTAGAGTGACAATAAAGCTGGGTGAATAACCTTCTTTACCCCGGGTTCTGATGTAAATAAAGCTGATAAATAAACCCATAATCAGTGAAGCGAAGACGACACTCAGGGTCGTTTGGATGGTCAGGGTTTCGGTAACGGTTGAAGCTAATAGTGATTCAATCATGATGTTCTCCTTAATTATTGATACATGCGGTTAAGTTGGGATTGGGATAAATTGGCAGTGTGATGAGCTTGCCCATACTTTGTTTGCGATAGTCTTTATAGGCTTTGCCATATTTCGAAAAACTGGTGCTGTATATCTGCAATTCAGACAGCGCGTGGGTCAACCACAGAGGGATGGCCCCCAGTATTTTTATTTCCATCAGATATTGATCCTCGGGAATAAGGAAGTTTCCAAAATCGCCTTCTTCTAATGAGAGTAATTGTTGTCGGCTTTTTAAATTGTAGTCAAAGGTGACCCGCAGTTCAGGATCTTCTTTTCCCACAAAGGCAATCCTTTGGTAGCCGATGTAAGTTTTTGGCATCACCGGATGATTCTTTAAAAAGAATTCAATCTCTTCCAAAACCAGTTGGTTCATGGTATTGGTTTCTTTGGGATACTCTAATTTCGAAATAAAGCGGTTGGCTTCGTTAAGGGTCAGGGTCGCCCGTCGTTTATTGACGACACCGCCAATTTTCTTTTTTAGCTCCAAAAATACTTGATCATCTGGCGAGGTTGGGATTTTATAGCTTCTTAAGCGAAGTTTTTCTTTATAGTAGGGTTTGGAAAGAGAGTGTCGGATAATATCATAATTTTCAGTATCAAAATAAATGTTATAGATTGAATAGCCATCATTTTTAGCGGTATAGGAATCTGGTTTCATCTGAGTTAAAAGCATCGGCATTAATTGTTTGAGCTGGCTTTCATCCAACTGATATTTATTTTCAAAGCGTTTAAACGTTTTTGTGATCATTGCGTTACCTCCATAGTATTTATTTTTATTTCTGTTGTTGTCTTACTTTGCTATAGTATACAAGAGCAGTTTGTTAAGGGTTTGTTAACTTTGTGTTTTTTTTGTGAACGTATTGAGAAAATAAAAAAGATGCACGCAATGTGCACCTTTTGAGGTTGTCGATAAACTACAGTACCGACCAATTGTTAATCTGTTGCATGCTGCAAGTTCGGACAGGCTATCGCCGTGTCCGCCTTGATGCATGCAACATGCCAACAATTGTCGGTACTAGGTCATCTTTTTGGCAGATTTAAAGATATGAATTAAATTTTCAAGGTAAACCAGAAAACCGATCCTTCATTAAGCTTTGAATTAACACCATAGGTACCACCGTGCACATCGAGGATCGATTTGACAATCGATAGACCCAGTCCGGTCCCGGTGACCGCTCGTTTATGGGTTTTATCCACCTTAAAGTAACGTTCCCAAATGTATGGCAGGTCTTCTTCGGCAATGCCTTCACCGGTATCAGCCACTTCGATCTTCACCCAATCCGCTAAAGCGTCATCAGGATTTTTGAAGATGGTTTGGGTGACGGTAATTTTCTTATCCGCACCGGTATAATTGATGGCATTGGTTAACAGGTTGTAAAAAGCCTGTGAAATTCGGGTTTCATCAGCGGAAAGCGTGATCTCCTGGTCAGATATGAAATCAATCTGGTAGCCATCTATTTCCATCAGTTTATTCATCCGGTTAATCGAATCACCTAGGCTGGCAGTCAGGTTGTAGGGCTGGGGATTGATATTGATGTTTCCGGTTTGTAGTTTGGAAATATCCATAACATCATTGACAAGGGTGGTCAGCCGTTTTGTTTCATCGACGATGATCTGGGCATTTTCAGCATTGTTTTCATTGGGTAAATCCCGCATGGCCTCGGCATAACCGCTGATCAGGGTCAGGGGGGTACGCAAATCATGGGAGATGTTGGCAATTAACTCCTGTCGCAGCAATTCAACCTTGGAAAGTTCCCGGGCGGTATAATTAAGGGTATCCGATAGTTCGGAAATCTCTTTATAACCAGTGCCCTTAAAGCGGGTGGAATAGTCTCCGGTGGCCAGCATTTTGGCACTGTTATTAATGGCTTCAATCGGTCGTGAGATCCATTTGGCAATAATTAGAGCCAAGATGACAGAAAAGAGTATCATAAATGCCGTTATATAATATAACTGTACCCGAAGGGTATTAACCGTCGCATTAACTGGTGAAATCAAGGAGTTAAGCACCAGGGTTAATTCGTTGCCATTCTGATCAGTGATGGTTTTAGAATAAATCAGCGTATCTTTTTCTCTTTCTTTTTCTATCGGCGGTTTATTCTCAGCTGGTTCGCTACCATCTTGAGGAGTATCAGAAACGGTATCTTGTTCACCCTCCTGGGAGCTACCCTCATGGTTATAGTACTGATACAGTTCGCCATCATTTTGAGTTACATCAGCGGGCAGTGTCTTTTGATCAAAGGAAGTTTTGCTGTGGATTAGACATCCTTTTAATACATGCGAAGAATAAACGACATCACCAGAACTGGATAAAACCACAATGCAAATTTCATTATTTTCGGATAGGGTGGAAATAATGGACTCAATATTTTCATCGTTGATGGTCTCTTCAATAGCATGCGCCGTGGTTTTAATTTCGTTGATCTTAATGCTTTTATAAAAACTGTTTAAAAAGACAACTTGAAAAAGCCAGAGCAAAATCAGCAAGACACCGCAAAAGCCAAGCAGGAAAAGAAAAATTTTCCATTTGATGCTGATCTGACTAAGTTTATTTTTTTTAGGGGGGGATGTTTTACTTTTGTTCAATCGATTAACCTTCAAATCGATAACCAACGCCGCGTAGGGTGGTGATCAGACAGGCGTATTCGCCTAGACTTTTTCTAAGTAATTTGATGTGTGTATCCAAGGTGCGGTCATCCCCATAAAAATCATAGCCCCAAACTTCAGTAATCAGTTTCTCTCGTGTCAGGGCGATATTTTTGTTTCGAATCATATAAAAAATCAAATCAAATTCTTTGGGTGACATATCAATGTTTTCATTATCGATGAGAATTCTTCTGGCCGTAAAGTCGGCAGTCAGGCCGTCCTTCTGAAAGATATCATGCTCCTGGGGTTGATCTCTTGAAGCCCGCTTCATGATGGCGTCAACGCGCATCATTAGCTCCTTAGGAGAAAAAGGTTTGACAACATAATCGTCGATTCCCAGTTCGAAACCGTGAATTTTATCATATTCTTCACCTCGGGCAGAGAGCATTAATACCGGTGTATTGTGAGTTTTTCTGATTTCTTTAACGGCTGAAAAACCATCCAATTCCGGCATCATCACATCCATTATAATCAGGTCAAAGGTGTCTTTTCGGCACCGTTCAACAGCTTCCATGCCATTTGAGGCTTCAACAGCCGTATGTCCCTCGAAAATTGCATATTTTTTGATCAACGCCCTTATTTTTTCTTCATCATCAGTTATTAATATTTTATACATCCATTTCACCTCTTTTTCGCATTCTCATTTGCATTGTCATTATAATATAAATAGAATAATATTACTAAGTGTTTATTACGTGAACAGGCTCTGATTAATGGCTGAAAAATTCATTGGTTAGATTAATTTTAGGCCGCTCTGTGATATTGTCACAGAAAGATATCAGAAAAGCGGGTATGATAAAAATATCAAACGACGAGGCTAAAAATTATCTGAATAAATCATATAAAGGAAGGTTTTATTATGTTAAACTTATTGTCAAGAAATGCAGGAACAAGAAATTCGGTGAAAAAAATATCCTCACAAGAGGCGAAAAAACGCCTGGATGCCAATGAACCGATTGTACTATTGGATGTGAGAGAAAAAGCTGAGTATGCGGATCGACATATTCCCAACAGCATTAATCTGCCTCTAAGCAATATTGGGGCAGTGACCCAAGTCGTACCAGATAAAAATGAGACCATCTTTGTTTATTGTTTAAGCGGGGGCCGATCAGCTAATGCAGCAGCGCAGTTGGTTAAGATGGGCTACAAAAATATCTACAATCTTGGTGGCATCAGCAGTTGGAAATATGAAACCGTCAGTGGCAGTCATTAAAAACTGACAGAAAATTGAGGTATTTATGGGAGATCGTAGAATTAATTCATTGACCAGGAAGATATTTTTAAAAATTTCACCGCCCGGAAATGGTGATATTATTGGTGATCAGGAACGTATTCTTAACGCATTGACCCATAAATTTGGGACGGTGCGTTTTTCCTATCGTGTTCTTAAAAAAATTTATCCCTTGTGTCGAGACGCCAATTGGGAGATTAGTCTGACCTTAATACAAAATGGAAAATACTGGGAGATTGTCGAACTGGAAGCTGGTGACATGCGCCATCGCCATCTTGGCATTGCCGTGGATTTAGGCAGTACCTCAGTCGCTATGAAAATTGTGGATTTAAATACGGGAATAGTCTTGGGCGAAGACAGTATCTTAAATCATCAGATTCAATATGGTGATGATATTCTCACCCGGATTTTTTACACCAAAAACAGAGTCGATCATCTTCAAGAAGTTCAAGCCGCAACCGTTGATACATTTAATGAACTGCTTGACCAGCTTGGAAAAAAAGCCCGGATTAATCCCCGGGAATCGTGTATTATGGTTGTTTCAGGCAATACCACAATGATCCACTTTTTACTGGGCATTGATCCCTGGCCTGTTTTTGAATATCCCTTTGCCCCGGTGTTTAATCATACCGGTTATCTGGATGCCCAGGATTTAGGCCTGGCCACCAGCGGCTATCTTTATTGCATGCCATCGGTTGCCAACTATTTAGGCGGCGATACGGTCAGCGGATTGTTGGTTGCCGGTCTTCATGAAAAAGATGAACTGGGTTTATTCATTGATATCGGCACTAACGGTGAAATGGTTTTAGGAAATAAAGATTTTCTCTTCGCCGGAGCCGGTGCAGCCGGGCCGGCACTGGAAGGCGGGATCAGCAAAAACGGCATGAAGGCTACCAGCGGTGCCGTGGACAGTGTTGTTATCGAAGATAATATGTTTCGGCTGACAACCATCGGCGGGAGTAAGCCGCTTGGTATTTGTGGATCAGGGATTGTGGATCTGATTGCTCAAATGCTGTTAGGCGGCTGGATTGATTTTTCCGGTCGGTTTAATCATGAGAAATCTGAGCGGATCGTTAAGCGAGATGGCGAATATGGAGTTTTATATGCCAGCCGGGAAGAGTCCGGCAGTGGCGAAGAACTGTTATTCACCCAAACCGATATGAGCCAGTTTATCGATACTAAAGCTGCGGCGAGTACCATGGTGGCCTATCTGCTGGAGCGACTGGGGATGAAACCGATGGATATTGATCGCCTGTATGTTTCCGGCGCTTTTGGCACCTACATCAACCTGGAGTCGGCGATTACCATTGGGCTTTATCCTGATTTACCTAGAGAACGCTATGTTTCATTGGGAAACAGTTCCTTAAATGGCGCCTATACCCTTTTAACGAATGAGGAAAAAATGGCGGAGGTGGCCATGCTTCAGCAAAGAATCGAATATCTGGAATTCGGAGCGGCCACTGATTTTATTTCCCGGATGTACGCCTCCCGGTTTCTACCCCATACCGATTTTGACCTCTATCCTTCGGTTAAGGCGGCACTTAGAAAACAGGGGCGGTTGCGTTAGTAAATAAGAATTAGAAAGCCCCAGGTGATTGAGTTGAAATCAATCACCTGGGGCTTTGTTTAAGGAAGAAACTATTTTTGTTCGATTTGGGGAAGTGAATCAAAGCCTTTTTGTAAATCTTCATCAGTGGGGACATAGTCGGTCATATTGCCGGCATTGTAGTTCATGTAAGCGGTCATGTCAAAGTAGCCAGTACCGGTTAAACCAAAGATAATGATTTTCTTTTCGCCGGATTCTTTGCAGGCCATCGCCTCGTCAATAGCGGCTTTGATGGCATGAGCGGATTCTGGGGCGGGCAAAATCCCTTCGATTCGGGCAAATTGGGTGGCTACCTCAAAGACTTCATTTTGAGTGTAGGATTTGGCACGAATATAACCGTCATGGTAAAGCTTGGAAATGATTGGGCTCATCCCATGGTAGCGCAAGCCACCGGCATGATTTGGTGAAGGCATAAAGCCACTACCGAGGGTGTACATTCTAATCAGTGGCGTTGTTTTCCCGGTGTCACCAAAATCCAGGGCATAACGTCCCCGGGTTAAAGAGGGGCAGGAAGCCGGCTCCACGGCAACAAAGTCGATGTCATTCTTGCCTTCAATTTTGTCAGCCATGAAAGGCGCAATCAGACCCAGTAAATTGGATCCGCCGCCGGCGCAGCCAATAATAATATCCGGTTTGATATCATATTTATCGCAGGCGATCTTGGTTTCCAGTCCGATGATCGACTGATGAAGACCGACATGGTTTAAGACACTGCCCAGGACATATTTGCAGCTATCAGTGGTGACCGCCACTTCAATGGCTTCACTGATGGCACAGCCCAAAGATCCGTTGGTGTCTGGTGTTTCGGCCAGAATTTTTCGCCCGGCATTGGTGGTGTTGGAAGGGGATGCAATAACCTTGGCACCGTAGGTTTCCATAACTGCCCGACGATGGGGTTTTTGCTCGGCCGAAACCTTGACCATATAAACCGATAAATCCAGATTGTAATAGGCACAAGCCATCGAAAGGGCGGTTCCCCATTGTCCGGCACCGGTTTCGGTGGTTAATGAGGTTAAACCTTGTTTTTTAGCATAATAGGCCTGGGCAGCGGCTGAATTCAGTTTATGCGAACCAGAGGTATTGGTGCCTTCATATTTATAATAGATTTCGGCGGGGGTATCCAGCGTTTTTTCTAAACAGTAGGCACGGACCAGCGGGGAAGGACGGTACATTTTATAGAAATCCCGGATTTCTTCGGGGATTTCGATGTACTCATCGGTAGTGTTCAGTTCCTGGTCGACCAGCTCTTCACAAAAAACCGGAATTAGCTCCTCTTTAGTGCAGTATTCACCGGTTCCGGGATTGACAAAAGGCTCAGGAAGTTCTTTCATTTTGGCTCTGAGATTGAACCAATATTTGGGCATCTCATCTTCACTTAAATAAATCTTGTAGGGTATCTTTTCCATAATAATTTCCTTTCTTTTTGGCCTCTAAATCGTTAGAAGCTGAATTTACTTATTAAATACAAAACCTCGTTAAACACAAAAAACTCGTCCTTTACAAAACGTAAAGGACGAGTATAACGACTCGTGGTGCCACCTTTTTTTACAGGATCAAACCTGCCTCTGCAGAATACTAACATATTCCTCAACACTTACGTAGTTGTCACGTCATGGAATACTCAGTGTAACCCTTTGACCATGCCCTCAGCGGTCCATTTGATGGATTGCGTTCTATGAGGCTCTCAGCCTACCCCACTCTCTGTAAGTGCATCTTCCACCGTTATCTCCGCATCAACGGTTTCAATTCATTTAGTTAGAACACATTCTAAATGAAAAATTAAGAAATGTCAATTAGAAAATTCTAATCTTGACAATTATCCAGAAATGAAGTACAATCGATTTGTAAAGAAATTGTAACGAAACAGAGTTTTGATTGGTAGATTGAAATGGATACGGAGGTTTTATGATAGAAAAAGAGCATAAAGGTCTTAATAAAAGAAGAAAGTCAATTCTTAAAATAGGAATGGCCACGGTGATCATCACCTGCGTTATTGGAACAGCCAGTTCTTTTGTTTTTGCAAAAGAGGTCAAGGTAACAGTTGATGATACCGAACGCGTCCTCAGCGGTGGAATGTTTCAGAATGTTGGCCAGGTCCTGGAAGATAATGGCATTGAACTGGGGGATGACTATTCCGTCAATGTGGACACCAACTCGGTATTATTTACTGTCGATAACATTGAAGTAAAAAGCAAAGCCACTGGCGAACTGTCTTTTGATGATAAAACCATCGTGTATCAGACTGAAGCTGAAACAGTGGGCGATTTGCTAAAAGAGTATAACGTTGAACTAAAAGACCTCGACCGGGTGGAGCCAGGTAAGGCGACACCACTAGAAGATGTCAATGAAATTAAAGTCATCCGGGTTCAGGTTGCGGAACTTCCAACCCGACAGGTAATTACCTATACAACCCAGAATAAGGATAATCCTGAAATGGAAGTTGGCAAGACCAAAGTCGTGCAAGTTGGTGTTAATGGAGAATCCAGTCAGGTTGAACGGGTACTTTACGAAAATGGAGTGGAAGTCAAACGCGAAATTATTTTTGATGAAATCGCGACAGCGCCAATTCCCGAAATCGTTGAGGTGGGTACCAAAGCAGTTGTTGCCACACCAGTCCCAGTAGTAGCGACTCCGGCGGTGATACAAACCCCAGCAGCGGTGCAAGCACCGGTGGTTGAAACACCAGTGGTACAAGCCCCAGTGGTTCAAACCCCGGCTCAGACCCCGACAACAGCGGCCAATACCATCCCAGAAGGAGCGGTCAAGATGACCATTCAGTGTACCGCCTATACGGCAACGGGAAATGCAACGGCGTCCGGTGTGATGCCAACAGCTAATCATACAGTAGCGTCTTGGAGTGGCCTGCCATTTGGGACCAAGATTTATATCCCGGCGATGGGTACCACTTACACAGTTGAAGATCGTGGCGGTGCCGTAACTGAGGGAATTGTTGATATCTATATGAATACCTATGAAGAGTGTATCCAGTTTGGCCGACAGAATCTGGAAGCTTATATTGTTTACTAGAATGAATTAAACCATCATAACAAAAGGATGTGCTGCGGCACATCCTTTTGTATTTAATCGATTAGAAATAAAATGATTGAGAAAAAATGATTGAGAAAAAATGATTGAGAAAAAATGATTGAGAAAAAATGATTGAGAAAAAATGATTGAGAAAAAATGATTGAGAAAAAAAATAAGCAGCAACCATAACTTGGTTACTGCTTATTTTTTTAGGTGTCTTAAGACTAAGGCCCGATAATCAAAAGGATTAGTGATATCCCGGGTGTAAGGGATTGAAGCGATATTTAACTTCACATCAGCTTCGACGGTCTCATAGTCCAAAATGAGAGCATTAAAGGCATCCGTGATTTCCTGATTAATCAGCAATTGATTTTTAACGGAGGTGTTTTCCATCAGAATGCTGAAAACACTGCCATCCAGGATATAAATAAGGTGGGTACTGTAACAATGATGTTTAATAATCTTTAAAGTTTTATAAAGAATCTCATCCCAAAGTCGGGAACCGTTCATGGATTTAAGCTCATCCAAATGGCAAACGGTAATCATTTCCAGGGTTAAAATGGTCTCGCCTCGGGAAGCACGATCCATTGCATATTTTAAATCTTTATAGTAGGCTTTTTCAATGGTCAGCCCAGGACTTTCTTCCAGATTATCATAGGAAGCGATTTGCTGCTCCAAATTCTTTTTAAAGTGGAAAAGCTCACGCACCTTTTTAATTAACAGAGCACTGCTCCATAAAATCATCGGGATGACAAACAGCCAGCCGATCTGGTAAAATTGGAAGGGTACTTCCAGGTAAAAAACAGAAATAAGTGACAAAATCACATAACTGCCAAGGAGCAGGATCATAAAAAAGATGCTGGCACCGTAGGGTGTGGCAATGGTAAAGATCAGGCAGGTGAATAAAATAAATACCACACAGTAATCGATAAAATTAAATTCCGAAGCCGTAAAAATCAGAAAAGCGCCGAAGGCCATCAGTCCGATAAAGAAAAAAACAAGCGGTGGAACCATATCGGTAAAGCTGGGCTTTTTAATGGGCGTTTTATTTTCCCTTTTCTTTGCACTTAATTGCTTTTGTTTGGGCACTTTTTCTTTGGCTTTTGGTGGTTTTTCCTTACCAGGAGTCAGTTGCTTTTCATTTGTCAGGCGATTAGGAACAATCGCTGACTTTTCATAGTGTCGTTGCTCGTTTTTTTCAGATTCGGTCACAATTGCTGCACTCTGATTTTCGTCCGGCGCGGAAAAACCGGAATTCAGGAATGCTCCCACATCATTGGGCAAGGTCGACTTGGTTTCAATGATTGGCTTAGGGATTGCCGATGTCCCCTCAGATTCGTAGGTATATGGAGTGGTCCGACCCAGTATTTTTGATAAGGTGGGAAGTTCATCATCGTCCTCGTCATCGCCGATGGGTATATTGGAACCAACCATTTCATTAAGATGCGATGGTTGGTTGGTAAGCAGATCACCGTCAAATGCCAGCCGATTTGTCCGGCTTTCAAAAGGACGCGAATTGAGAACCGCTTGATCTAAAGCATCGTCATCAGAGATATCCACCCCAGAAAGAAAATGTTCACTGGGTTGATAAGAATCTTGAATGGTTGTTTCAAAAAGTTCCGGGTTCATTTCTTTGGAAATGAGGCCAGCATCAATTAATGAAGCAAGCTTTTTATCAATTCGTATTTCACATTCTTGGATGGTGGCATCCAGATGCTGTTTTTTTTCGAGAATAATATCCAATTTACTCGGCTGGATTTTGTCATTATTCATAAGTATCCATCGCTTTCGCAAATAATTTCATTGCAATATTTTTTGGTTATTGACTTTATCATCCTAATCGTGGATGATAAAGGAGCTTTTAGAGGCGGTCGAATCATTACAATAAATTAAAAATAGTCCTCTACAATTACACATTATAGCAAAGATTGTGTTTACATTAAAGGGAAAATCGAAAAAAGGCAATAAATTCAAAAAAAACATTTTATCAACAGGTAATAATACTTGTAATTTTAAAGGAAAAAATTTAAACCGCCTGTTTATGGGGATCAGCTAAAGGGATTTTAATTATCAACTTTTAGGTGTGTATATGTGGATAAGTCGATAAAAAACAATCAACAATTTGATTGAAAAAAAGAAAATCTAAAAATCCCATAGCAAGGGAGTTTCAGAGGGAAAGATGAACAATTTACATTACTTATCCACAAATAGTGGATAGAATTGCTGGATATGTGGATAAATATGTTGATTATCCCCGAAAACTGTAAAATTATGTGGATAGGAGGAGTTAATTGTGGATAACTTTTTTAAAAAAGGGGAGCGAATCGAGGATTTGGGGCTTAAGGAACTGAAGATCATTCAAAATCCAGATTTTTTTTGTTTTGGAATGGATGCAGTTTTGTTATCTTGGTTCGTCGCCAGACGAACCAGGGGCGCCCTTCATATGATCGATTTGGGGACAGGGACAGGAATTATTCCCTTATTACTCTATGGAAAAACAACAGCCGCTTCTATTACCGGGTTGGAAATACAAGCGCCGTTGGTAGAAATGGCCAGAAGAAGTATGGCCTTGAATGGTTTGTCTTCTCAAATCAAGATCATTGAAGGAGATATCAAAGATCCCGGTAGTGAGATTCTGCCAAATTATTACGATGTGGTGGTCAGCAATCCACCATATATGCGGGCAAAGGCTGGACTAAAGAACAATTGTGAAACAAAAACGGTATCTCGCCACGAAGTACTCTGCAATATCGAAGATATTCTTATTTTCAGTAAGCGAATGCTCAAAGATCGGGGACGATTATTTCTGGTGCACCGACCGGAACGTCTTGGCGATATCATTTCATTGATGCGAACCTATAAAATCGAGGTCAAACATTTGCAGTTTGTTTATCCATCGATCAAAAAAGAAGCCAATCTAGTCTTGATCGAAGCTCGTAAAAGTGGTAACCCCGGATTAAAAACAGATGCCCCACTGATTGTTTATAATGAGGATGGCCAGTATACCCGGGAAATTTATGACATTTACGGGATGACACCTCCGGAATAGGCATTTATTTGAATTTGCATTGGTCAGTAATTACCAATGTGCGGTGAGTTTACATTCAGTTTAACAATTTGATAAAACTATTTAATCAGGAGACGCGATGGCATTTACTTACTTTTTTAGAGATTTACAAACCCTGGAGTTAATCTGCGACCACGTGATTCCAGACCTGCTTTTAAAACCAGCGATTGAGATCTGGGATGCCGGTTGTGCAATGGGACCGGAACCCTATACACTGGCGATGCTGCTGCGCGATCGGATGGATTCCAGGCATTTTAAAAATGTGATGATCCAGGCAACCGATATTGATGGGAGTGATCTTTTTGATAAAATTATTTTTGAAGCCGAGTATCCCCGAGAACAGGTTCAGCGAATTCCGACAGAAATTTTTGAGAAATACTTTATCAAGCTTGAGAACAAAGATTATTATCGCTTGACAGATGAGATTCGGGAAACCGTGACCTTTCAGAAGCATGATCTGCTGACGCTGAACAGTATTGGCAGGGAGTTTGGTTTGATCTTATGTAAAAATGTCCTGCTCCATTTTAATGAACCAGAACGGATCGACGTGATCGGCATGTTTTATGACTCACTGATGGCGGGCGGATACCTGGCCATGGAACAAACCCAGAAACTGCCAGCCGAATTTAAAAAATTATTTGAGCCGGTGGTGTCCAATGCCCAGATATATCGAAAAAAATGAATGAAGAATGGACTAAATAAAAAAAGGTGTTCGGGATTTTGTCCCGAACACCTTTTTATTATGGACGGCCCCGTCGGGCCTTGAGAATGCGGATGTCTTCCCCGAGAAAGGGGATCGTTTTAAAATAACCGGAGATCCGGGAGGACAACCGCTCATCATAAAGGGTTTTAATTTTCAGAACCGTCAGATTACTGGAAATAATCATCTTCTTTTCAGCGTTAAGCCGGCTGTCAATCACCTCATAGAGCTGCTTCTGGCTGTATTCCGAAGAAAATTCAGCCCCCAGGTCATCGATAATCAGTAGATCGCAGAGCAGCAGCGGTTCATAGATTTCGGTGGAGGTTTTCTTTTCACGGAAAAGCTGATCCTGAATGCTGGCAACCAGGTGGGCAGCAGTGACATAAACAATCCCATAGCCTTTTTCGGTCAATTTATTGACGATACAATTGGACATGAAGGTTTTGCCAACCCCCGGCGGACCGGTAAAGAGGAGCTGATCTTCGATATTTTCAAAATTCTGACAGTATTTGAGCATATTCTGTTTAATGCTGAGGGCATTGGAGCGATGGCTGGCCGAGCCCGAACCAATTGGCTGATCCGAATAGTAGTCAGGATTAAAAGAATCAAAGGTTTCCCGCTGCGCCCGGGTTTTTAAATCGTAACTGGAAAAACTGATTTCAGCCAGACACTGGTTTAAACAAGAACAGATGCCCCCGGGCAGAATACCAGTGTCCTGACAAATTGAACAATAATAGGAGTGGGTCAGTAGGGCGGCCTTTTCGCTGGCGAGGGCTTTTTTTCGATCCTCGAGCTCGCTCATTTGCTGGCGGATGGTTTCGGTTTTATCCAGGTCATTGGCGATAGTTGCCCGGGTCAGGGCAACGCCCAGGCGGTTGATTTCGTCATCAAGGGCAGAAAGTTCAGGAATCCGATGATAAAGGGCTTCCTTTTTTTTGCGTTGTTTAAATTGATAGGCATTTTGTTTTTCAAGCAATAAGGCAAAGGCTTCGTTATAGGTCTTCATCGTTTATCTCCAATTCCGGCCATAAATCTTCGGCATAATCAACTTCCATATCCAGGTAAGCCTGTTTACGGGAATCACTCATCGGTTCAAGGGTTTCTTTTTGATCAAATTTTGGTTTAGGTTTGTCATTTTTAATATCTTCCAGGGTAGTAAAGCCCTGTTCATGCCAGTTTTTAAGAATTCCATCAATATATTTCATATTGGGTTTGTTGGTCCGGGACAGTGCCTGAACGATGATCTCCATAGAAAACCCATAGTCTTTAAACCAGGTATCCATCATCTGCCGCTCCGAAACCATGGGGTTTCGTTGAATTCCAAGGTATTTAAAGATCTGATAATAGGCCGTCCGTTTATGAGCGGAGTCTTTAATATAGGCTTCAGCCTCAATGTGATCCCGAACCTGGGCAGTATGAAAGCCTTTGGCGACCGTTTCCAGATAAGAGACCACCTGAGCTGGAGTAAAGGTGCGATCCTTTTTATTGATCATGTTAATGGAATATTCCACAATCAGAATCACTGCTTCTGGGGTAAAGTTGTATTCATTCAACCAACGCTGGAAAAGAAAGGTCTCTTTTTTTGTGAGAATCCGGCTTTCGTACATATCCTGAATGGTGGTATACATTCTTTGAATCCGGTCTTCCATGGTGTTGGAAGACTGAACATTTTTAGGAACGGTGGTTTCTGGGATATCCTCATTTTTATAGAGAATGGTTCCAGTGATATTAAAAAAACGAACCAGCGCATCCCGGGTGCCGGTATATTCGATGGCGATGATTTTTTCGGAGGCCCAATAATCCCAGGCTTTCTTCACATCGGTCTCCAATAAGTTCAGGTCTTTAGCGATATCTTCATTGCTGATGGGGGTCAAGCCTTGATTAAAGCATCGCTTTAAACCGTAAAGATAGACTTTTACATAGTCCCCCCGAGCCATGGGCATGTAATGGTTGATAAAAATATTCTCAATGGGTGTCACACCCAGATCATCATGGCTGGAAACTAATTCAAAACGATTCATTTTTTACCTCGAGTTATTTATTGATAATGATTATTAGGATTAAAATTCTTTAGTTCAGAAAAATACAGTTACGATATTATATCACATCGCATTTAATTTGTGAGGAATTACTGTTTTCTTTAAACCGGGAAAAGATTTCTTAAGGAGTATAAGAAAACCAGGATTTACGATAAAAAAACCGGATAAAATCAAGAGATTTCTTGATAATATCAAAACTTATGATATAATTACCAATTGGATATTGCATATATACTTGCACTGAAAGGAATAAATATGGATGCTTTTATTATAGAAGGAGGTAACCCCCTGCAAGGTGAGGTTACGATCTCCGGGGCTAAAAATGCTGTATTGGGAATTATCCCCGCTGCGGTTCTTTGTGCCTGTTCAAGTAAGATAGAAAATGTTCCCGATATTAAAGATGTTAACAAGATGATTGTTATTCTTGAAAAATTGGGTGCTGAAATATATAGAGAAAAGGATACCCTGATTATAAATACTGAAAAACCGATTTCATACGATGTGTCGGATTATGAAGAGGAAACCGGCCAGATGCGAGCCTCTTATTATTTACTGGGAGCATTACTGGGACGTTATCGAAAGGCAATTGTGCCGTTACCCGGGGGTTGCAATATTGGCGACCGACCGATTGATCAGCATATTAAAGGCTTTCAGGCCTTAGGCGCAACCGTGGTGATCGAGCATGGTCAGGTAAAAATGGAAGCACCGGAACTCAAGGGCGCCCATATTTTTATGGACGTGGTCAGCGTTGGCGCAACCATTAACATCATGCTGGCAGCGGTTCGGGCTGATGGCAAAACAATTATTGAAAATGCTGCTAAAGAACCCCACATCGTCGATGTGGCTAACTTTTTGAACCTGATGGGAGCAAACATCAAGGGTGCGGGAACAGATGTTATTAAGATTGTTGGCGTTGAAGAAATGCATGGCTGTGAATATTCAGTCATTCCCGATCAAATTACCACCGGTACCTATATGATGGCGGCTGCAGCAACCGAAGGGGATGTTTTAATCAAGAACGTTATTCCCAAGCATATGGAAGCCATTACCGCCAAACTCAGCGAAATGGGCGTTATTGTACGAGAAGAAGATGACGGTATTCGGGTCATTGGCAAACACCCCCTTAAGGCCGTGAACGTTAAGACCATGCCATATCCGGGTTTCCCTACCGATCTGCAACAACCGATGGCTGTTTTAATGACAATTGCCCAGGGAACCAGCACCATTACCGAAAGTATTTTTGAAAGTCGCTTTAAATATGTGGATGAGCTTCGTCGGATGGGGGCCAATATTTCCATCAATAGTCGGACTGCCAGTATTACCGGGGTGAAGACCTTATCGGCGACGAAGATCCGAACAACCGATTTAAGAGCCGGTGCCGCTATGGTTATTGCCGGTTTAATCGCTGATGGTGAAACAAAAATTACGGAAATTGTCCATATTGACCGGGGCTATGAAAAACTTCAGGAAAATCTTCGCAATCTGGGTGCCGATATTCGGCGAATTTCAGAGAAAGATCCTTCTTGCCTTTAGTGAGATCGGATTGATGCAGAGGCAGGCTCGATCAGGATTGGCTTAAATACCATAAAGTTAGGTTAAGTCAGCTTTAAGCATCTTTCGCTAGGATAAACATAACAATCCAGCTGGCCCTTGGCGCATTTAAATGGAATGATTTTACAGATGTTTTTAAGAAATGAACAAGGGAGCAACGATTGAAATTTTGTAGTTTATATAGTGGAAGTTCAGGAAACAGTCTATTTGTCTCAAACAACAGCACAAAAATACTCATTGATGCCGGTTTAAGCGGGAAACGGATCCAGAGTTCTTTAGATGCCATCGCAGAAAATCCCAATGAAATTGGTGGCATCATGGTGACCCACGAACACAGTGATCATATTCATGGCGTTGGCGTTTTATCCAGACGTTTTGATTTGCCGGTTTACGCCAATGAAAAAACATGGGAAGCGATGATGAAAGATTTGGGGAAAATTGCCGAACATAATATCAAGGTGTTTGATTTTGAAAAACCCTTTGACATTATGGATCTTCAAATTGAAGCCTTTAAAACATCCCATGACGCAGCGGATTCGGCTGGTTTCGTGATCAGTGACGGAAAAAAACGGGTCGGTATTGCCACCGATTCCGGCATTATCACTGTGGAAATGAGAAAAGCTTTGTGCGGCTGTGATTTGGTAGTGTTGGAGTCCAACCATGATGTATCGATGCTGGAAGCTGGATCGTATCCCTTCTATCTCAAACAACGGATTAAGAGTGACTTTGGTCATTTGTCCAATGAGACAGCTGGCGATTTGGCTTTAGCTTTGGTTAAGGAAGGCACCCGGCAGTTGGTGTTGGCCCATCTGAGTCAGGAAAACAATTACCCTCTGCTGGCTTATGAAACAACGGCACGGATCCTCACCCAGGCAGGCGTTGCGCTGGAAGAGGATGTGACTCTTTGTGTGGCCAAAAGAAGTTGTGCCAGTGAGACAATTAACCTGTAAAAGAGCTTCAACTAAGATTGAGGTGAATCAATGAACGAAGATCTGAAAAAAGAAAAAAAATCGAATTCTCTTATCATTGGCATCATTGGTGCAATCATTGGCGGTGTAATTGTGGGAGTCTTGTTTCTTGGGGCAAACTTTTTTTTAAGCGGCAACACCGTTATTCAGGGTGCAAAAAATGAGATTGTGGTCAACGAGGGCTCGGCGGATACAATCGTCGAAGCGTTGGCCCAAACCGTTCCGCCTTCAGTGGTTGGGATTGAAACGACTGCAGTAGAAATGACAAATTTGGGACCCCAGGAAGCTACCGGGGTGGGTTCCGGTTTTATTTTGACTAGTGATGGTTACATAGCCACCAATCAGCATGTTGTGGCGGATGGTAATTCAATGAAGGTATCCCTGGCAGATGGAAATACCTATGATGGTAAGCTAATCTGGTCTGATGCCAGCCTTGATTTAGCGATTATCAAAATTGATGCAAAGGATTTGCCAGTCCTTGAACTTGGCGATTCAGACAAAGTTGTTGTGGGGGAATTGGCAGTTGCGGTCGGAAATCCAATGGGATTAAATTTTGAACGAACGGTCACTTCAGGCATTGTTTCGGCAATGAATCGAAGTATTCCTTTGGATAACGGTTTGGCTGAGGATTTGATTCAAACGGATGCATCGATTAATTCGGGCAACAGCGGTGGTCCCCTGGTTGATAAAAAAGGTGCTGTCATTGGAATCAATTCATACAAATTGTCTACTGGCGAGGGCATGGGCTTTGCCATACCGGTGAATATTCTCAAACCAATTCTTAACGAAATTGTGGCTACTGGTAAATTTAATTCAACAGTCATGGGCATCACCGGATACGATCGTGCTATTGCCGATTATTATCTGGCTGATAGCAGTGTCAACTTTGATAAAGGTATTTATATTGCATCGGTACAACAGGGTGGCGGAGCAGCCAATGCCGGATTAGCAGTAGGCGATATCATTACTCAGATAAACGGAGTGGATACCAATACCATGCTAAAAATGAAAGAAGTTCTTTATGCGGTCAATTCTGGAGACAAGGTCTCCATCACCTTTGAACGCAATGGTCAGAGTCAGACTAAAGATGTCGTTGTTTCTTCGGGACAATAAAAAAGAAAATCGTTTTCAATTGAAAAAATATGAAAAAAATTGAAAACCCCATTGACACTCGGTTTTCAAGATGCTATAATCAAAATCAATTCAAAGAGATTTACACATGACATCAAGGAAGATGGATGTGGAAATTGAAGAATTGAAAAAAATAAAGAACAACGAATAAATTGAAACATATATTATCAATGGCGATAACAGGAATTCCTGTTATCGCCATTTTCTATTTTCACCGGGTTGTGGAGAATCCTCACAAGTTTACTTTTGAGTGTCAACATACCGGAAGGAGGAAATAAAGACCGATATGTTTCGGATGATTTGCTTAATCAAATTCAATTATCAACGGCGATAACAGTTTAACTGCGATCGCTGTTTTTTTTAGAACTAATTAGGGTAAGTAAATTATATTGTTTGGATAGTTAAGATTGAGGATTTACTCAATAGTTTGACAAATTGGGATAAGAGCAATTCGAAATAATATATTTGTTTTAATGATAATTGTTTATCAGCTTGTATGGATTTATATCTGCACAAATTACGATGTACAATGATAAACAATTGTTTTTGAAAATAGCTTTTAGAACTTTTGGGCACTGTTGTATAAATACAGCGATCTTCTATATAAAAGATCAATAAAGATCAAAATTTTAAGAAAAGAGGAAGTTAAGATGATTAATTCTGGTGATGTTGCATTTCTACTAATTGGTTCAATGCTTGTATTCTTCATGACTCCTGGCTTGGGATTGTTCTATGGTGGGATGGTTCGCAGAAAAAATGTAATTAATACATTGATGTCTGTAGTATTTTGTTGTGGTTTGGCAACCGTGATGTGGTTTGCTTTTGGTTATTCACTCTCATTTGGTGAAGATGTTGGCGGATTTGGAATTATTGGGAATTTAAGCAATGCATTCTTTAGTGGCGTCAGTGCAACTGATGCTGGACCTTATGCAGCAACAATTCCCGGTGCATTGTTTGCGATATTCCAATTGATGTTCTGTATTATTACACCAGCCATTCTTGTTGGCGCTTTATCTGGCAGAATGAAATTCTCAGCAATGTTTATTTTTGTAGCTGTTTGGTTGTTACTGGTTTACTATCCATTGGCTCATATGGTATGGGGCTTAGGCGGTTTTATCGCTGGATTGGGAGCAGTCGACTTTGCCGGCGGAAATGTTATTCATATCAGTTCTGGGGTTTCAGGTCTGGTTGCCTGTATTATCCTTGGCAAAAGAAAAGGCTTTGGCGTTCAGGCGTATCATCCACATAACATTCCGATGTTTTTCACTGGTGGTTTGATTTTATGGGTTGGCTGGTTTGCATTTAACGGTGCATCGGCTTTAGCAGCCAATGGTCTGGCGGTTCAAGCCATGGGAAATACCATGATTGCTTCAGCAGCAGCGATGTTAAGCTGGATGCTGATGGAAACAATTCTTTATAAAAAAGTGACTGTTATGGGTGCCATGACAGGGGCAATTATTGGTTTAGTCGCAATTACACCGGGTTCAGGTTATGTGCCATTTGGCGCTGCTATGTTTATCGGAGCAATGGTTAGTCCAATCTGTTTATTCTTTATGACAAAAGTAAAACAAAAATTCGGATATGATGATTCATTGGATGCTTTTGGATGTCATGGTATCGGCGGAATTTGGGGCGGTATTGCAACTGGTTTGTTTGCCCAATCAGCCATTAACCCGGTTGCTCAATGGGATGGTTTATTCTTTGGACAAACAGAATTATTTGTCGCTCAATTACAGGCAGTTGGTATTTCAGTAATCTATTCTGCAGTCGTTACTGCTGTGATTATGTTAGTACTCAAAAAAGTTATGCAAATCCGTGTTTCTCCCGAAGCTGAAGCACTTGGTCTGGATATCAGCGAACATAGTGAACAAGGTTACCCTGCATTCTCAGGAATTGATCAATAGAAATTCTATTGAAATACGATTTAGAAGCCATAAAGAGTGGCTTCTAAATCAGTAAAGAAAGGAAAAACTTATGAAACTAATTGAAGCAATCATTCGTCCGGAAAAGTTGGAACCTTTAAAGGATGCATTTTTACAGGCTAAAGTAAATGGGATGAATATCCGTCAGGTTCTTGGCTGTGGGAATCAGTTTGGATGGGTCGCACATAATCGTGGGACATCGGTAATGATGAACATGATCCCCAAAATTGAAATTAAAATTGTCGTTGCCGACGAAAAAGTCGAGGAAACCGTAAAACTGATTATCGATACCGTTCGAACCGGAGAAATAGGTGATGGAAAAATTTTCATCAAACCGGTCGAAGATTGTATCCGAATCAGAACCAGTGAACGAGGCGATGTTGCACTTTAAGCATCAAAAATAAATAAAATCAATTTAAAAGGGCGCTTATATTTATAATTTAAATATAAGCGTCCTTTTTGCGTTTGAGAATGAAAAAACAGGTCTAAAGTGTAAATAAATTCACGGATTGACTCCAGCCGAAAGGAATGCTATAATTCGTCTTGCTGAATCAATTGAGAGACAGCAACTATTGAAATTTAATATAAAAACCAACCTTAATATAAAAGCGAATGTTCAGCCGATTGTCAATGAAGAGAGTCGGCATAAAAATGGACCGGATGTAGTATTAAGAGTGTCAAAGGCGATAGCATTTTTTTGTTGTCGCCTTTTTTTGCGTTTTTTGCGTTAAGTTAATAAGCAAAGCTTCGTTTTCAACGATTTATACATAAATAAAATGAAAAGAAAGGAGTCAAACTAAAATTGTATAAAATTAGAGTCTTGACAAAAATATAAAATTTCAATAAAAAATAGTCAGATTATCAAAAAATTTAGGGGGAAAAATGATTAATTCTGGAGATGTGGCATTTATACTTATTTGTACGATGCTGGTGTTTTTTATGACACCAGGTTTGGCGTTCTTCTATGCCGGCATGGTGCGTCGAAAAAATGTGCTTAATACGATTATGTCAGTTGTGTTTTGTTGTGGGCTGGCAACAGTAATGTGGTATACCGTCGGGTATTCACTGTCTTTTGGTCCGGATGCCGGTGGTTTTGGGGTTATTGGTGATTTAAGTAATGTGTTCTTCCATGGTATCAGTGCGACGGAGGCCGGTCCCTACGCCACCAATATACCAGGACAGCTCTTTGCTGTTTTTCAGCTGGTATTTTGTATGGTAACACCGGCCATTGTTGTCGGATCGTTATCAGGACGAATGAAATTCCCGGCGTTGTTTCTTTTTGTCACCTTCTGGTTATTGCTCGTGTACTATCCAATGGCCCATATGGTCTGGGGACAAGGTGGCTTAATCGCAAATCTGGGCGCCGTGGATTTTGCCGGTGGTTATGTGATTGAAATCAGTTCAGGGATTTCAGGACTGGTTGCCTGTATCATTCTAGGGTCACGAAAAGGTTATGGGATCAAATCGTATCATCCCCATAACTTACCGTTATTTGTGATCGGCGGTGCTATTTTATGGGTTGGTTGGTTTGCTTTTAATGGCGGCTCAGCTTTGGCGGCAAATGGTTTGGCAGTACATGCAGTGGTTACCACTATGCTTGCTTCAGCAGCGGCAATGTTAAGCTGGATGCTGATTGAAATGGTGCTTTATAAAAAAGTCACCGTGATGGGTGCCATAACTGGAGCCATTGTCGGACTGGTCTCGATTACTCCCGGGGCAGGTTATGTTCCGACCGAAGCATCATTGCTGATCGGCGGGGTGGTTAGTCCGATTTGTTTCTTCTTCTTAACAAAAGTGAAGGTGAAATTTGGATACGATGATACCTTGGATGCCTTCGGCTGTCATGGCATTAGTGGGGTTTGGGGCGTTATTGCCACTGGTCTATTTGCTCAAACCGCCATCAATCCGGTAGCTAAATGGAATGGCTTGTTCTTTGGCGATACCCAATTATTTGTTGCTCAGATTACCGCACTCTTTATTGCCGTAATCTATTCGGCAGTGATGACCGCAGTGATTATGCTGGTGCTTAAGAAGATCATGCGAATTCGGGTATCGCCAGAAGCAGAAGCGCTTGGTTTGGATATCAGTGAACACAGTGAAGAAGGCTATGCAGCATTTTCAGGAATTGACCAATAGGGTTTTATCGTCTAAAATACTATCTGAAGGTCAACTCGAAATGATTTTTATTTAAGATGAGAAAGGAAAATGCTATGAAACAAATCGAAGCAATTATCCGTCCGGAAAAATTGGAACCGTTGAAGGATGCGTTTTTACAAGCAAAGGTTAATGGGATGAATATTCGCCAGGTTCTGGGCTGCGGAAACCAGTTTGGTTGGGTGGCACATAATCGAGGAACATCGGTGATGATGAATATGATTCCCAAAATAGAAATTAAGATTGTCGTTGCCGACGACAAGGTCGACGAAATCGTCGAACTGATTATGAACACCGTCAGAACTGGTGAAATTGGCGATGGCAAAATTTTCATCAAGTCAGTTGAAGAATGTATTCGTATCAGAACTGGCGAAAGAGGCGAAGTCGCTCTTTAAAGCGATGCTACCGTTTTATTGTTAACGAGCCCATTATATTTGCAAGTGTAGATATAATGGGCTCTTTGCGTTTTTGCTTTTTACAAAATCAAACCATAGGATTGACTTTTTCATAAATAATAATATAATAAAATAACAATCACAAAATTTCAGTTATGAATAAAAATAAAAATAGAAAAAGACTAAGAATTAGAATCATATGAGGCGGTGCAGAAATGAAAAAGGTTGTTGATGACGAACGGCTAATGGTTAAAATTTGCGAGATGTACTACAATCATGATGTTAACCAAAAACTGATAGCAAAAGAATTGGGGCTGTCCCGACCAACAGTGTCCCGGATTCTTCAGAATGCCAAAGAACGGGGGATTGTAAAAATTATTATCGATCCGATTTTTGGGAACAATTATGTCGATCTGGAAAAAAAGCTGGAATGCCGCTATGGTTTAAAAGAAGCAATTATTGTAGATATGAAACAGGATAACCGGGATCAGAAGGATGAATTAGCCAAGGCGACAGCCAATTATCTGGAACGTCTGATCAAGGATGATAGTATTATTGGGGTTTCGATGGGGTCATCAATTGGCCAGATCTATCGCTTTGTTTCCAAAGGGACCTCAAAGAAGGTTACCTTTATACCGTTGATTGGCGGGATTGGACATTTGGGAATGGAGCTTCACTCCAATACGATTGTGGAGGCTTTGGCCAAGGCCTTTGGTGGCACTTCCTATCTGCTCCATGCCCCGGCCCGGGTATCCGGGGTTCAAATCAAGGAAGAACTGATGAAAGAGCCGGATATTAAACGGATCATCAAAATGGGTGATGGCTTGGATGTTGCTGTGGTTGGGATCGGCGTTCCTAATCGGGGATCGGCGATTATGGCCACTGGTTATTATGATGATAAAGACATGGAAACCATGCGTAAAAAAAATATAGTTGGGGACGTCTGCATGCAGTTTTTTGATATTAACGGCAGCACCGAACCCTTTGAAGCCGATAACTGTGTGATCGGTATTGATATAAAAAAACTGCGGCGGGTGCCCCACTCCATCGGCGTTGCCAGCGGCAGAGAAAAAGCTGAAGCCATTCAGGGTGCTATTAAAGGGGGCTTTATCAATGTGTTAGTAACGGATGTGGAGTGTGGCAAAAGACTTCTGGAAATTGATGAAGCAGGAGAGCAGAATTAATGAACATTGAAACGAGAAAGAAATGAAAGAAGCGAAATAATGAAAGTGATGTTGAACTTGTTAATGAATAAGACTGCCAATCCTGTATCTGAAAAACCTGTATGTGATGATCATGCCAAAGCATAAAGCTCTTAAAGATGTGAAGTTATTCGCTCTGGACATGGATGGCACCGTCTATCTGGGAAATGGCTTAATCGAAGGTTCTCTGGATTTTATTGAGCAGTTAAGAGCACAAGAGCGAGATTTTGTTTTCATGACTAATAATTCATCCAAAGTGGCCAGTTTTTACAGAGAAAAGCTGGCAAAAATGGGTTGTTTTGTGGAGGAGAATCGAATTATCACCTCGGGCGATGTGACAATCCAGTATTTAAAAACCTATTATCCGGGGAAATCGGTTTATTTAATGGGAACCCCTTTATTGGAAGAGAGCTTTTTAAAAAATGGGATCAATCTGGTTCAGAGTCAGCCGGATGTGGCCGTGGCAAGTTTTGATACCACCCTGACCTACGAAAAGCTGGAGAAAATATGTACCTTCATTGCCAATGGTGCTATCTTTTTGTCTACCCATCTGGATTTAGTCTGTCCCACCGAAACTGGCTTTATCCCAGATTGCGGTGCGATGTGTGCGTTGATCACCAAATCAACTGGCATTGAACCCAAATATTTAGGAAAACCCTTTCCTGAAACCATGGAGATGATCCTTGCCATTACCGGGCATCGACGGGAAGATGTTGCCTTTGTTGGCGATCGTATCTATACGGATGTGGCAACCGGGGTGAAAAATGGCGGCAAGGGATTTTTGGTTCTCACCGGGGAGACGAAAATGGAGGATGTGGGCAAAGCGGATGTGATTCCCGATTGTATCTTTGACTCGCTAAAAGAAATGACGAACTATTTATAGAGCTGTTTATTTTAATCGAAATAGGGAAGAAACCCTATATAGGGATAAAGCATCATCAGTGTTACGGACCATTTGGTTTAAATGATTGGTTTGAATGATTGGTTTAAATGAAGTGATGTGGATTCGATTAAAAACGAAATAAATGGAGAGGAATGAATGAGTCATTAAAAGGTGGGAATATGCATTCGAAAGTAGTTACAATCATCAACCCAACCGGTTTGCATGCGAGACCAGCTGCGGAGTTTTGTCAGAAAGCCGGGGAATTTAAAGCGTCGATTAATATAAAGAAATTGGGGGACAATCCCAAGGTCGGCGATGCCAAATCGTTGCTTGGGATCATGGCCACTGGCCTGGGCCAAGGTGATAAGTTTGAGATAATCGGTGAAGGCGATGATGAAATGCTCGCTGTCGAAACCCTGGTAGCGCTGGTTAATAACGGGTTTGGAGAAATATAATGATTAAAAAGAACACCTTGCGTGACACAAGGTGCTTTTTTGTGAATTTAATAATTGTTCAGGCATACAGCAGATTGTTTTTATAAATAATCGACTTTAAGGTGTTTTGCCGCCATTGCAGTTCATCCAGACTGATGCCAAAATCGATTTGTCCCTGAGTGGCGATAAGTAAATGCTCCAGATTGCAGTTGCCGGCCCGTTCGCCGATGCCAAACAGGGTAGAATCCGCATATTTGGCGCCGGAACGGAGTCCCTGAATGGAATTGGCTACCGCCATACCGAGGTCATTGTGCATGTGCACTTCAATATCAATCTCACTGGGAATGCGACTGACGTAGGATTTGCAGACACTGGGAGACATGATCCCCACCGTATCCGAGAATCGCAAGGTGGTGGCACCCAGGTTTTTGGCAGTTTCAATGAGCTGGATGACAAAATCCCAGTCGGCCCGGGAGGCATCTTCCAGGCCGATGGTCAATTCTCGATGTGCTGCATGAATGGCATCGGTACAGGTGGCCAGGTTATCCAGAACCTCGACGCGGGTTTTTCGCAGTTTTTCGCGGATCAATAAATCCGATGCCGGGACACAAACATGGATGATATCGGCACCGCAGTCGATGGATTTGTGAATATCATTGAGGATCATCCGGTTCCAGCCGATGATTTGGGCTTTTTTACAGGCTAGCTTAATTTTTTCAAAGGCCCGGCATTCTTCCCGGCCCATGGCTGGGGTACCAGCCTCAATCCGATTGACTCCCAGCGCGTCCAAAGTTCTGGCAATGGTCACTTTTTCCCGGATGGAAAAGGCCATCCCCGGGCTTTGTTCGCCATCTCTCAGGGTAGTGTCAACAATATATTTTTGCATCATAGTCATTTTGAACCTCACTGGCAAGGGTGCGCAGTTCCAGATCAGAAAGGTTTCGGCCTAACTGGGTACAACGCCCTTTTAATTGTTTAAGGATTGAGCTGGCAGCAGAATCGGACAAATTTTGTTCTTTAAGTTTGTATAAGATACTTTGGTGACCGGAGTGTTTTCCTAAAACAATTTCCCGTTTATTTCCCACAATCTGGGGATTAAAGGGCTCATAGGTATGAGGGTTTTTTAAAACGCCGTCGACATGGATGCCGGATTCGACCTTGAAAATATCTTCGCCGATGATGGCTTTCATTTTAGAGACTGTGATGGCAGTGATTTTTTCGTAAAGGGCTCGGAGTTCATTGAGAACCGATAAATCGCCTGTAAAAGAAGCGGGGTCTCTTAATTTAAGGCCCATTAAAACTTCTTCCAGTGGGGGAAAATCGTGTTGGTTGGCAAAGCCGCAGCTGACGCTTTGGCCGCCGGCCATAATCCACTCCAGGGCAATGGCAGTGGCACAATGCTTTTGATTGCTGGGGCATAAATCCAGGGTATGTGCATCGTTGTTTAATAAAAGCTGCTTGAAAATTGCGTTGTAGTCCTGAGTCATTAAGTCCTCTAAGCCCTTCAAGCGTATTTTCTGATCACAGATGTTTTCTATCTGACTGGATGGAATTGCTAATTCGATCAGTTCATTGGGTTCCAGTTTCCAGCTGATTGTTTGATCAGGATTTAACTCCTGGGTGAGAAAACAGGTGCTATTGTCAATATATTTGCCAGAATCCCCAGCTAAAGTAGGGGGCTCTAGCTGGGAAACCAACTCAGAGGCCAATTCTATTTTTGTGACCCCACAAGTAAAAAGCAGGCCGCAAAAATGGTTAAGATCCTGAGAGTCAATCCCATCGATATTAAGTGTTGTCAGTGTTCGATCAATGATTGTAACCATTTGTGCGCCCCGCTTTCATAAAATAATTTAAAGATTGATGCTGTTGTTTAAAATCCAGCATCAATCTGAGTAGCTTAGAGATAGAAGATTAACAATTGGTCGGTACGTAGCTAGAACTTTCCTAAGAGAGCTAAATAACCAGGTCTTCGACGACCTTGCCACCTTCGATGTGTTCATCCATGATCCGTTCCACATCGTCGACGGTCACATTGCCATACCATACGCCTTCGGGGTAAACAACCACGATGGGACCTTTTTCACAAATACCGAAGCAGCCGGTATTGTTAACGATGATTTCGCCAGACAAGTCACGATCGTCAATTTCTTCAAGAAAAGTCTGCAATACCTTCACTGAATCCTGCTGGAAACAATAGCCTTTTTGGGTACCGTTAATCCGACAACTGGTGCAAATTAAAATATGATGTTTAGGTGTTACCATTTTTATAGTCCTCCTGATGTATTTAATAATTCATGAGCTGCTATTTTAACAGCATCCTCAATGCGGTTGTAAGTGGAAAATACCTTAATGCCTTTTTTGGCTAACTTTTGTGCCGGCAGATCACCGATTCGCATGGTGATCACGCCATCACAGTCATCGAGTGCTTTTAAGATTTGAGAAATCTTATCGTCTTTGTCATCGCAATTTTCTTCGCCGGCACAATATTTACTGATGTTGCGTTTTTCTTTAAATTGGACTTCATTGTTTAGAAAATCATAAATGTATAAGTCTGTCGCTTGTCCAAAATGCTGGTCGATGAGCATGCCACCTTTTGATACGGTGGCAAAACGGATACCATTCGTTGGGGTTGGATTAAGTTCAATACCTTGTTCGGATTCTTTTCTAAACTCAATGGAAATATCTTCATCAAGTTTACCAATGGCGTCGGCCCGGCATTGTTTGCAGTGATACATTTGCTTTAAGTGGGAACCGCATTGATCACGAATTTCATTGATTTGTTGATTGGTGGCAATTTTCAGATCTTCAAAGGCACTGCCTTTGACAGGAATCAGTGGCATAATATTAGAAATAAAACAACCCAGATCTTTAACGGTTTTGACGACTTCTTCAATATGCTTATCATTAATACCCATCAGTGTCACGGTGTTGATTTTTACTAGAATGCCTTCATCGATGAGCATTTTAATACCAGCCATCTGATTGGCCAATAACAGCGCGGCCCCGGCTTCACCGATATAATATTTACCCATGAAGTGAACATGTTTGTATATTTTGGCACCAATAGCCGGGTCAACCGCATTAACGGTCACAGTGACATGGGAAACATTTAATTTTGCCAGCTCTTTGGCATAATAGGGAAGCATCAAACCATTGGTGGAGACACAAAAGGTAACATCCGGGTCATAATCGCGAATCAGGGAAAGCGTCGCTTTTGTTTCTTCAAAATTCGCCAAGGCATCGCCAGGTCCGGCAATACCAACGACGGTAAGATTTGGCACTTTTTCTTTGACCGCTTTGTATTTGACGAAAGCTTCTTCGGGTGATAGAATTTCAGTGGTGACACCCGGGCGGCTTTCATTCATACAGTCAAATTTTCGTACGCAATAGTTGCATTGAATATTGCATTTAGGGGCGATGGGCAAATGCATCCGAGCATTTTTTTGAGCAGCTCCGCAACTGTAGCAGGGGTGATTCGCTGTTTTTTCTTCGATTGTCATCATATCCTTATCCTTCACTGAGGCTGAATTTGCAGGGATTATTTCATGGATTGGTTCCAGCCCGTATTTTGATTTTGGTCCCTCGTTATAGTAAGTATTGTAAAGTGATTCTCTAAAGCCACCTTCCAAAGCATGAAGAAGGGTATTGGTCATTTGATCCAAAAGATTGAGGGATCCTTCATAACCGAGGGTTCGAATCCGCTGTCCGCCAATCCGATCGTGGATTGGAAAAGCGCAACGGATCAGGGGGATGTGGCGTTTTTCTTCAATCCGTCGGCCATCCGAGTTGCCGAGCATCATATTAGCGCCTAGTCTTAAGGCTTCAGATTCAATGGTTTCAAAATCCACATCGTCGAGAATCGCGAATTCATCAACGTATAGGGATTCGGACAGTTTGGATAATTCGGCATTAATACTTTCCTGTAAGTGTGAATAGTCTGAGCCAGTGGCAGCAATAACCGGCATAATGCCATTTTCACAGCACAGATGAACGGTCGAAACCACAAAATCTGGTTCTCCAAAAATAGCCACGCGACCATCAGCATTGTATTTATGGGAATCAATCATGCCATCCAGGTAACGGCCTCGTTGCTTAGTAATTTTCTCTGGGATTGGTTTTTTTGACAATTTTGATAAAAGATTAATCAAAGCATCGGTGGCTTTTAATCCCATTGGTAAATCCAGTCGTTGATAGGGAACGCCATATTTTTCATTGAGAAATACGCCTGGTGAGTCTTCGGGTTTCATAGTATTTGATATTTCGATGGTCATTCGTGCGCCGCCCATTTGTTTAATCTCTGCTAAAGAGGTGCCATGCATGGGGAGACGATCATAAGTAGTTTTGTGGACACCATCCAAATTCTCGGAGATATCTGGTAATAAGATATAGTCAAGTTCAAAATCTTCAAGGAGTTCTTTTAAATATCGAGTATCGGCAGGAGAGATCATGGTCGTGATCACATTTATTTTTTTATGCTTTTTGGTGTCCATATCCACGTTGGCAACAATCGCTTTTAAGGTATGGGTAAAGCCTTCAAATTGAGTACCGCTGTAGCCAGCCGATTTGACGGGAATAATTTTCACGGTTGCTTCGGGATGTTGCTCATAGAATATCTTGACAATATATTCGATATCTTCGCCAATGGTTTCAGCCAGGCAAGTCGTCGAAACACCAATGATTTCGGGATCATATAATTTAATCAGGTTTTCAATGCCCAGGAGCAGGTTTTTCTGCCCCCCATAGACAGTGCCCTCTTCGGTTAATGATGAGGAGGCGATATCGATGGGTTCATTGTAGTGGGTGGCCATGTGTCGGCGAATATAAGTGCTGCAGCCTTGTGAACCATGGAGTATATTCATGCATTTTTTGATGCCATAGAAAGCATTGGCTGCTCCCATGGGCATACACATCTTACAAGGGTTGACATTTAAATTAACTAAATTTTTAGACATGTTATTTACCTCCTATGGCGATGGTTTCCCATACCGGGCTGTTCATCGAAAGATTGATTTCGGATGCAAAATTAAGGGAGCCTTCGTAACCGGCCAGCGGTCGTTTCCGTTCGTGGTTATGGTCACAAAATGCGACGCCGAGTTTGTAGGCCAGCGGTCTTTCTTTGACCCCGCCAACCAGGATATCAGCGCCCATTTCAAGCATAAATGCTTCCAGTTCGGCCGGGTTTGCATCATCTAGTATTATGGTATCTTCGCCAACCAGGCTTTGGATCAGGGCATAGTCTTCTTTGCTTCCGGTTTGGGTACCGACCATGACTGTTTTTATTCCAAATTCTTCAAATTGACGAATCAGAGAGATTGCTTTAAATCCGCCGCCAACATAAATGGCAGCCTTTTTTCCTTCAAGGTTTTTTTTGTATCTATTTAAAAGAGGAATAACTCTATTTTTTTCTTCTTCAATAAAAGCTTTGGTCTTGTTAATAATGTCTTCGCCGCCGATCGCATAGGCGATGCGCATCAGCGAATCGGACGTATCAGTTACCCCGAAAAAGCTGACTTTAATAAAGGGAATATCAAATTCTTCTTCCATTTGTTTGGCCAGATAGGTCATCGACCCGGCACACTGAACAAGATTCAGCTGGGCGGTTGGCGCTTTTTTTAAATCCTCACAGGTGGAGTCACCCGTGATATTGGCAATCGGCTTAACCCCGATGCGATGGAGATACTCTTTGATTATCCACATTTCTCCAGCCAGATTAAAATCGCCTAAGATGTTAACGCCAATTGTTTTTTCAACGGGTAACACGGCTGGTCGAATCAGGCTCATAATGGCATTACAAGCGGCTTTGTAACCGGTTTTTTTGGTTCCTGAAAAGCCCGGAGATTTAACCGGGATGACGCGAATCCCATATTTTTCTTCGGCGGCATTACAAACGGCGACAATATCATCACCGATGACACCGACAATACAGGTGGCATAAATAAAAATTAATTTGGGGGCGTGCATGGTCATGACTTCATCAATGGCGGCAATCAACTTTTTTTCGCCCCCGAAGATTACATCACGTTCTCTTAAATCGGTGGAATAACTGTTGCGGTAGATTTCTTCTCCGCTTGAAAGGCTTCCTCGAATATCCCAGGTATAGCTTGAACATCCGATCGGACCATGGACAATATGAAAAGCATCTGTGATGGGATTTAATACAACTCTGGCACCACAATAGACACAGGCACGCTGACTAATTGAACCAGAGACACTTTCGGCTTCACATTTAATCCCACTGCCATCTCCGCTGCATTCCGAAAAACGAATTGATTGGGCTCTTTCTGGTAAAATATCTTTATCATTTCTCATTTTACAGCCTCCTTTCAAATAATGGGGAGGAGAACCTCCCCATTGTTATAATCATATTTTGTTACATAATCATTTCCATATCTTCATCTTCGCAGTCACGATCTTGACGATCCATGAGCGCATTTAAAATCATTTCGGCTAAACGCATGCCACCTTTGTAGCCAACAAGTGGCAGATAAGAATGGACATAGCGATCAAGAATTGGGAAACCAGCTCTGACAAAGGGAATATCTTCGGCTTTCGCCAGATACTTGCCATGAGTACCACCAATCAGTAGATCGACGCCGTCATTTTTAATCCATTGTTGAAGCAGGAATAAATCAACATTGCTTTTAGCAACACAACCTTCAACACCAAATTTTTCAAAAAGAGCTTGGGCATTGGCTTCAAAATCTTTGCCAGGGGTTCCGGTGGTTAAATATTTGGGGATCATCCCCATTTCCAGAGCAAATGCTGCTAAGCCTAAAACCGTATCAGGATCGCCGTAAATGGCAACTTTTTTGTTTTGTGTATACTGATGAGAATCCAATAGGATATCAACCAGTTGTCCACGTTCTTCTTCTAAAGCATAAGGGACTTCATTTTTAGAAAAATGATTTAAAGCCATTACAAATTGGTCGGTCAGTTCAACACCAATCGGTAAAGATAAGGTTTTATAGGGCACCTTGCATTTCTTTTCTAAAAATTCAACCGGTGCAATGGATGTAATTTCACCTAATCCAATTGACAGTTCACAGTTGCCCAGGTCTTTGATGTCATCAATTTTAGTGCCACCTTTGGGATACATGTTATAGGTACCAGTCATTGGGGCATCCATAACACCACTGGTATCAGGAAGCATGGTGTATTCCACACCCATCAGGGTCATGATTTTTTTCATTTCACGCATATCACCAGGATTGACAAAACCTGGGAAGAGGGCAAGTTTGCCATTCGTTTCGCCGGTGTTTTGAGACAGGTAATTGATTAACCCGACAATCATGTTGGAATATCCAGTTATGTGTGAACCAACATAACTTGGAGTATTGGTATGAACAACTATTTTTCCTTCGGGAATTTTAGCATCCGTGATGTAGGTAACCAGATCATCCCCGATGGTTTCACTGAGGCAGGTGGTATGAACGGCAATAATATCGGGATTATAAATTTCAAAGATATTTTTAATCGCTGTTTTAAGATTAGAGCCACCACCGAAAACAGATGCGCCTTCGGTAAATGAGCTAGACGCTGCGATGGCCGGTTCTTTAAAATGACGGGTTAAGAACATGCGATGAAATGAGCAGCATCCCTGTGAGCCATGGCTATGGGGCATGCAATTATGAACGCCAAGGGCGGCATAAATTGCGCCAACCGGTTGACAGGTCTTTAATGGGTTAATTCGGAGCGCTTTTCTTTCGGATACTTCTTTTGGGGTTAAATCTAACATTATTCCATACCTCCTAAACTGCCTTCTAATGTCGGCTCACTTTTCCAAGGAGCTTGAACCAAATTCCAAGCTGGTGTATTGACAGCTAAAGTAACTTCTTTTGCAAAGTTTAATGCACCTTTAAAACCTGCATAAGGTCCGCTGTAATCGTAAGAATGCAATTGTCGTGATGGGATACCGGAATGCTGAACAACATATTTATCTTTAATACCAGAGAAGAAAATATCTGGTTTTAACAGTTTTAAAAATTCTTCTGTTTCAAAATGGTTAAAGTCATCGGTAACCATTGCTTTGTCATTAATATCAGACCATAAACCGGTGTAAGATTCGATTGGTAAACCAGCATCTTTTAATTCCTGAATCCGTTCTTCAGTATGAAAAGTTCGGTATTTTTCGGGATCTTTTTCGACCGTGATACTTTCAATATTTTTAGAATCAGCATCCATCTTAATCGATGGAAGGACTTCACGACCTTCGTAATCATCACGATGGGCGAATTCATAACCGGCTAAAACAACTTCAACACCAAGGGTTTTTAAGAGGTTGATGTAATGATGGGTTCGGGAGCCGCCAACGTAAACAGCAGCGGTTTTACCTTCGAGTTTCGTTTTATAAAGGGCCATTTCTTCCATGATTTCATCAATTTCGTCGGCGATGACTTCTTCTGTTCGGGCGGTTAATTCAGGGTCATTAAAAAATGCGGCGGTGTCGCGCAAGGATTGTTTAATCCCTTCAATTCCAATGAAATTGACTTTTAACCATTCGGTTCCATATTTCGTTTTTAACATTTCCGCAATATAGTTGATGGAACGATGACATTGAACCAGATTTAAATCAGCAATATGAGCATTTTTCAGTTCTTCAACACTGCCGTCGCCAGTCATAGTGGAAACAATGTTGTAACCGACCCGTTTTAGGATCCGACTGATTTCCCAGCCATCCCCACCGATATTATATTCACCTAAAAGGTTGATGGAATATTTTACCGATTCGGCATCGCCGGTACCAATAATATGTTTCATTAAACCATTGTTGGCAATATGATGACCGCCAGATTGGCTGACGCCTTTGTAACCTTCGCAACTAAAGGCTAAAATTTTGATACCATAATCTGCTTCGGCTTTGGCAGCCACTGCATGTATATCATCACCAATCAGTCCAATGGGACAGGTGGAGCAAATCATAATACAGGAAGGATTGAAAATCGCCATAGTTTCATCGATGGCTTGGCGCAGTTTTTTATCGCCACCGAAAACAATATCGGTTTCCTGCATATCGGTTGAGAGACAATATTCTGAGAAATTCTTCATATCGCCTTCACTTTTGGATTTATGTCGTCTGGTACCCCAGGTGTAGTAACTACAACCGATGGGTCCATGAACAATGGTTGCCACATCTTTTAATGGGCCGATAACAACCCCTTTACATCCGGCGTAGCAACAGCCACGGTTGGTCAGGATCCCTGGAATTGCCCGGGTATCGGCGGCGATCACATTGGGTTCGCCATCTTCGATTTGAATGATATGTTCTTTTCGATTTTTATATATTTTTGAATCGTATTTGTCGAGTACTTTTTCTCTTGAATTCAATTGAATCACCTCTTTCTAAAATGCGTCGGCATGTTTTTCTCCACTACGGACACGAATGGATTCATCGATTGGAAGAATAAATATTTTTCCATCGCCGGCATTTCCGGTTGTATTGGTATCGATAATAATGGAAACGACTTTATCAACATCTTCATCTTCAACAATGAGTGTGAAAAATCTTTTTGAAATTAAACGAGTGGGCTCAGTTAATGCTTCGCCAACAGTGGATACTGGCACTTCACCGGATTCAACAATATCTTGAATCACTGATAAATCAATTGTTTTTTTACCGCGGCCAAGAACCTTAACGCAAGTGAAGGCTGGAAAGCCTTCTTGTACGAGGGCTTCTTTGGTTTGGTTTACCTTATTCTGTCGAATAATTGCCATAACTTCTTTCATTTTATGCCTCCTTTTACAGGCCGGATTTGCCAGTACTGATGGTATATGCTTCCTCAACGGGGGTAACAAAGATACGGCCATCTCCAAAAGTTCCGTTTTCACCTGTTTTTGCGTTTTTCATAACAACTCTGATGACATCATCTTTATCTTCATCATTAACAATACAAAGTAACATTACTTTGGGGAGCTCATCATATTGAACTTCGCCAACTTTAATCCCTTTTTGCTTACCACGTCCATAAACATCTAATTTAGTAACAGCTGAGAAACCCGCGGATAAGAGCTCCGATAATACGATTCCTGCTTTTTCTGGTCTAATAATTGATCTAATCATTAACATAAATTTTTACTTCCTTTCAAAATATAAATTAAATATCCATAATTCCATGTTCCATCAGGATTTCTTCAAGACGATCCTGGTGCATGGGCTTTGGAATAACAAACATTTTATTATTATCAATAGCAGCGGCTAAGTTTCGGTATTCCTGAGCTTGTCCGGCAGTGTCATCAAATTCTAAAACGGTCTTTTTATTGATTTCGGCACGTTGGACCATGTTATCTCGTGGCACAAAGTAAATCATTTGACTGCCCAGTTCTTTAGCAAATGCTTCAACCAATTCTTTTTCACCATCAACATTACGACTGTTACAAATGATTCCGCCTAAACGAATACCACCAGTGGTTGCATATTTTTGAACGCCTTTGGCAATATTATTGGCAGCATATAAAGCCATCATTTCGCCAGAAGCGACAATGTAAATTTCCTGTGCTTTACCTTCACGCATTGGCATTGCAAAACCACCACATACAACATCGCCTAAAACATCGTAGAATACATAATCCAATTCATCGGTATAAGCGCCTAATTGTTCCAGCATCCCAATTGAAGTGATAATCCCGCGACCGGCACATCCAACGCCTGGTTCTGGACCACCAGATTCAACACACATGATATCGCGAAAGCCTGGTTTTAAGATTGCTTCCAGTTCAATTTCTTCACCTTCTTCACGAAGGGTATCCAATACGGTTTTTTGTGCCAGTCCACCAAGCAACAACCGTGTTGAATCTGCTTTTGGATCACAGCCGACAACCATAATTTTCTTGCCCATAATGCCAAGTCCAGCGGTTAAGTTTTGAGTAGTGGTAGATTTACCGATTCCACCTTTACCATAAATAGCGATTTGTCTCATAATCTTTCCTCCAAGTTAATTTTTTTATAGAATTCAATGAGTACTCACTCAAAATAAAAAGAGATCTAGGACAACTGCACAAATTGCAGCTGGCTAAGACCTCTTCGTCTAAGGATAGTGAGTTTTGATTAAAAAAAGAAGTCTTAATTGGCCACGTCATTGCGGCAAACTAAGACTTCTTTGTCTAAGGGGGGATTACTTATAAAAAAAGAGGTCTCAATCCGTTACGTATTTGTAACTGGTTGAGACCACATTGTCTGAGGGGTAATCCGTATTGCATTGTTTTCTATGGGCTTATTATCCATGGTATTACCTAGAAAGTCAAGAGGCTTTGATTGTAAACCCTTTTCAACATTGAATGGATTTAAGATTTTCACCATGGATTTACATGTATTTTCATATCAGCATCACGATTGTACTTTAGTCGGCTGATGTGTTTTTCGACTGATAGACAGGCTGAAATCATTTTCACGGTTTCAGAATGTTTTTGACAAAATCCTACATTTGAATCCTTAAAGAAACCTTAATTATTTCTTAAGCGGTACGATTTGAAGATCATCAAAATCAGTCTCAATCAGCCGCAACTGGAACAGGAAGCACAATCGCCACAGGATTTTTTCATGGGGTCATGGACCAGAATCGAGCGGACAGTTGCGGTTTTCAAATCCACTGTCACGATGTCATCTTGAATAATTTCCATTTTTTCGTCGCTGAACACGATGGTCATGGGTTCGGGAACCAGTATTTCTGGATCCAGGGTACCGGGTTTCATCTGTGGCTGAACGAATTTCTTGCCCTCGGGAGAGTTGATCATCAGTCCGCTGTTGCCGGTTATCAGGGATCTTAAGACACCAGTTGGGGAGTAGATGACGGAGTTTTCGTCGCAATTGATGCCGTGGGCATTGCTGTCATAGGCGATCACAATCCCGATTGGTGTCACAATTGGTTCGGGCAGTGCCGGTTCAAAACTTTTCAGGTTACCATTTTCATAAAGTGAGAATCCGTAGTGAACCTTGACCTGTCCATCGGGACTGGAAATTTCGATGGATTCCTGAGGCCACATGGTCAGACTCTTGAGGGCGCCACTTTCATAAAAGCAGAGACTCACGATCTTGGCTGAGAAAGAGCCGATCGCCAGATCAAACTCAATCGGTTTGGCTAGGGTATATTCGTCATTCTCGGTCCAATAACCATTGATCCGTCCATTTAAGGGAAACAATCGGTGGATCCGGCCATTTTCATAAAAACTGAGGCGCTCAGCCGATAAGCTTCCCAGGGAAGTGATGACTTCGGTCGCTTCTTCCAGATCAATGCTTTTGAGTTGGCCGCTTTTGAAAAACTCCAGCGACAAACCTTCCCGGTTTCTTAAATTTGATGGCCCATAATTAGGTACTAGAATGCCAATTGGGGTATTGATGGTATTTTTTTCCTCAACCGCACAGCCTTTTAAAACTCCATTTTGGTATGTTTCAGAAAAGGTAACACCAGTGATGGGACCGTATTTTTCTGTTTGTAATGTCGTCATGACAATCTCCTATTATTCACACACAAGATGAGTAATCACCACATGCTTGGTGGAATCATTTTTATTTTCTTCGAATTTATTTTCAATGATTTTGTCTACAATGCGGTAGCTGAGTTGCATTTCGGCTAATTTGTGATCAAACCATGGGGGAATATGGTCACAAACTACCTCCAGTGAGTAGAACGGGGTCTCTTCTAAAAAGGGCAATAGTACCATTTTTGAACTCATTTCCGGGTGCTTTTTCTGCACCTGGGTTAAATCGATGGAATAATATCCTGGCACATCAGTTTCGAAAGGCGTATTAGCCAAGCGTAATTCATCTTCGTTGATGTTCTCATCTTGACTGATTAAATCAGCCTGAATGGCGTCCAGTAGATCCAGATCAAACGCTTCGGATTCGCAGATGATAAAGCCAGAACGATCAAAAACTTGATAAGGGATGCCGGTTATGGATTTGGTAATAATAATCTTGCAGGAGTTAAATACTCCCAGCATCTGTTGGATATTTTCACGGATGGAAGCTAGTCCACCGGAAAGATCTGGTGCAAAAGGAACCATGTCGGACTTGCGCCAGCAGGATTCTTCTTTGGTATAGAAAACAAAATTTGTCATCTCATCAAACCGGGCAATCTGGTTGCTGTCATCACAAAAAACAGCCATTATGTTTAGATTTTCTTTCATTTGTTCACCTCATAATATGGAATTTATAAAAAACGTAATTCAGTGTAAATTAGTTGTAGTATAGCATAGAAACAAAAAAGTGCGACTTAATTAAGCTTAAAACGGTAAAAAAACGATTGCAGAAATAACAGAAGAAAAATAGTGGCAGAAAATGATCTGAATTAGCGAAGTGTGAATAGTACGTATAAAAATGATCTGAGAAGGCGGATAATAGGAGATCAACCACATTATAAGCAAGTCGGTAATCTTAAATATTACATTGACATGGACATAAAAATATGTTAAAATTTGCAGAATTACATATAAAGAACAGGCAGATTAGAATAATAATATCTATTTGCTGGGCCTTCATTGGCAGCAGGGTGATAACCTGTGGGACTTCAATCGTTATTGATGGTTCCACAGGTTTTTTTTCGGGCTGGAAATGATCAGGCATGCGAAAAAGTGATGCATATAATTGATGCAAAATAAAATGAAAAACCAGGCGAGTGGCTTACATTTAAGGAGGAATTTTCATGAAACAAACAAACCGAACAAATCGAACCAAAAAAGCGGCATTATTATCAATTGGCTCAAATACGGTGTTGATTATTTTTAAAGTCATTGCAGGATTATTGAGTGGGTCTGTCAGTATTATTTCAGAAGCGATCCATTCATCAATGGATCTGGTGGCATCCTGTGTTGCCTTTATGGCCGTTCGGACATCATCAAAACCGGCAGATCGGGATCATCCCTATGGTCATGGGAAAATCGAAAATATTTCTGGCATCGTCGAAGGCGTCTTGATCTTCATTGCCGCCGGGTTGATAATTTTTGAAGCCGTGAAGAAAATAATGGAGCCGGTGGAAATCGAACAGGCGGGGATCGCCATCGCGGTGATGGCCGGAGCGGCGATCGTTAATTTTTTCATTTCGAAATATCTGTACAAGGTTGCTAAAGAAGAAGATTCTATGGCTTTGGAAGCCGATGCACTGCATCTAAAAACGGATGTTTACACGTCATTAGGCGTCGGGGTTGGTATCTTGCTCATTCAATTAACCGGCTTAATGGTGTTGGATTCAATTGTGGCAATTCTCGTGGCGCTGCTGATTGTTAAGGAAGCTTGGGGACTTTTCCGAAACGCTCTCCAATATCTGATGGATAAACGACTTTCTGATGAGGAAGAACAGGAAATAATGACAGTGATTGAAAAAGTCAAGTCTGACTGTTCTGCTCAAGTGGTTGATTATCATAAGTTGAAAACAAGAAAGTCCGGTAATATTAGACACATCGATTTTCATATTACAGTGGACCCAAGCCTGACAGTGATGGAAGCCCATGATATTGTCGGGTGCTTTAAAAAGGAATTGTGTGAAGTGTTAAAAAATACCCGGGTAAACGTTCATATTGATCCCTATAATTATCAGGAAGAAGATGAAAATCTGGGTATTCTCTAAGGGTGTGTAACGGTATAAAGCTATCTGAGTGTGGGCATTGTAAATCTTAATGATCAATTAATGCTAATCGATGAAATTGATCAGTGACTAAACCATAAAAAAATCGGAAATCCTATTAATAAGGTCTTTCCGATTTTTTTTTATTTCTGTGTATCATCGTTGAATTCGTCTTCCAGCTTCTTTTGTCTGTTTTTTATTAGGGTACCGGTGATAAACAGGGCGGCAAAGATCAACGCAAATAGCATGGCAAAGATCAGTGCCGTCAGCGCGCCGAGAGCCGGCAGATTGTCTTTAAAATAATCGTTATTTATAAACATGGCAACGGCATAAATGATGGCAAAGGCACCAGCACCGATGAGACTGTAAAGCAGATAGTTTTTGGTAGTGGGTTTGCTGTAAAAATCCCATTGGCCTTTTTTATAACAGCCGACGATAACACCAATGCAGCAGATCATAAAGACTGCCCATTCAAAACCCCATTGACTAAAAGGAGCATTCAAGAACATCGATTGGACAACGATACTGCCCAGCAGCAGCCAGAAAACAATCCAGAAACACACATGTTCAATTTTATATAATTCCATTTCCTGGCGTTCATCCACCACTTTTTTAAATTTTTTCATGGTTATTTTCCTCCCAAAATAAATCATTTAATGTTTTCCCAAGAGCTCTGCAGATGGCAACGCACAATTGCAAAGACGGGTTAAATTTTCCAGCTTCGATCATGCCAATGGTCTGGCGGGTGACACCGACCAGCTTGGCCAGTTCTTCCTGGGAGATGTCGTTCTCGACCCGGGCGATTTTCATTTTTATATTTTTCATCTGATCACTCCTTTGCGAATATAGTATACTATAAAAGGTATAATGTCAACTATATATTGCATTGAGTAATATATAATAAGCAGAAGTTCGCTAGTATAGCTTGATGACTCCTGCTTTTATGAGGGGATAAATTTAAAATAAAAATGATAGTTGTTGACTGCCATGTTCCAATTTATAACGGGCGACAATGTCCGGCATTTTATAAAGCAGATCATAATGCTGGCATTCCCGGGTGAAGGTCGCCCAGAGGCTTTTGGCATTGGGGCTGGCACAACTGTAGGCATTACCAAAATGCTTCATATATTCTTTTTTGATGCCTGGGAAATTGGCATCCAATTGATCATAAAAATAAAGGCGCTGCTGATCCCGAAGAGTAACCCCAAAAGCCGGATAAATAAATTGGGCGCCGTTTTTGGCAGATAACTCGACCATTTTTTTAATGTTGTCAGTGGTGTCATTGATAAAGGGGAGAATCGGCATCAACAGTACACCGGTAAAGATGCCCATCTCGGATAGTTCTTTAATGGCTGCAAAGCGCTCACTACTGAGGGCAACGCGAGGCTCAATTATTCTTGCCAGGGCATCGTCAGCAGAGGTAATGGTGATTTTTACAATCACCGGCGATCGGTCTTGAATCGTTTTAAGGATTTCTTTATCCCGGGTAACCAGCGGGCTTTTGGTGGCAATGGCGACACCAAAACCATGGGTTTTGATGCGTTCCAGTGCTTGGCGTGTTAAGGTCTCTTTTTTTTCAAATGGGTTATAGGGGTCGCTCATGGCACCAGTGCCAACCACGCCTTTGAGGATTTTTCGCCTGAGATTATCATCAAGAATCGCTAGGGCGTTTTCTTTGGCCCGAACCTGTTCAAAATTTTCAATCCCATAGCACTCGCTACGGCTGTCACAATAGATACAGCCGTGGCTGCAGCCGCGGTAGATATTCATATTATAATCGGTGCCAAACCAGAAATTGTTTTTGGTTCGGGTCAGCATATTTTTTGCTGGGATGGTTTTCATGGTTAACCTTCTTTAGTAGATTATTATCTGGCGGTTTGCTATCGCACAATCAGACCCAGCAATTTAGCCAGCTCGGCCGCCTGATAGGTGGTGACGACGACACCGCTTAATGATTCGATGGAGACAATCAGTCCATCAATTTGGCTACTGGTAAAATCTAACCCTTTTAAGGGGGTTTTGTCAAAGCTGGCCGCTTCAAAGTTGACTCGATCCAGCTCAATCTGGGACAGCTTGCACTCTGAAATGGTGGTGTGACTGAAATCGCACTCGGAAATTTCAATGGTTTTGAGCTTGGCTTTACTGAAATTACCATATTGAAAATTACTGTCGGAAAAGAGCAGATCCTGCAATTGGGCTTGATGAAAATCTACCCCAATCATTTTGCAAGATTTGAATTCGCAGCGATTAAAGTATCCGTCGGCAAAGTTGCTGTTGGAGAGGTTGCAGGACTGAAAGCGAAGATCCCGGCAGTCGATTTTTTCAAAATTACAGTCGCTGAACTCGCAGTTTTCAAAAAGAGACTCCCGGAAGGACAACCGGGAAAAATCGATCTCCATCAGGGTCAAGTCCTTAAAATGTTTGGTTTCAATTTCCAGTTCTTCTTCAATTGCCCAGTCGATCAAGGAGAGTAAATCATCGGTAAATTCCAGATTTTCGGTAAGGTTGGGTTTTGATCGTTTCATAAAGCCTCCGTTTTTGTGTTTTCTGATTAATATAATCTTAACACGAGGTCTGCAAAGCCTCAAGAAAATAGAAGCCATATTTGCAATTTTTATCAATAAAGTTTATAATTTTCCACAGAGTAAGTGTACTAATACAAGAAAACAGGAGAAAAAATGGAAACGTCTCAGCGCATACAAAAAATGGGGGAACCTGCCCTCCTTAAATATTATCCCCTGGTAAGTGAAGCCCAGAAGAAAGGTAAGAAAGTTTATTTTTTAAATATTGGTCAGCCAGACATCAAAACCCCGGCAGGATTTTTGAAAAGTGTCAACGGCATTGAGCAGGAAGTGCTTTCCTATCAGGCGCCGGAAGGCATCACCGAGCTGCGAGAAGCCGCCTGTGATTATTATAGGCGGCTGGGTTTGGACTATGACATCAGCGATCTGTTTGTCACCAATGGTGGCAGCGAAGCGTTGTTATTCACCTTTATCGGAATCTGCAACGCCGGTGATGCGATTCTTACGGCCGAACCGCTATACAGCATTTACAAGGAAATGGCGGCTGCTACCGATGTCACCTTGGTGGGCTTTAAAACCTATGCCGAAGATGGCTTTGCTCTGCCAGATGTATCAGTTATCGAAGCTGCCATCACCCCGAGAACCAAGGCGATTCTAATGACGAATCCAGGAAACCCCACTGGGAAGGTTTTTTCCAAAGCAGAAATTGAAGTTCTGGTGAAACTGGCCATCAAGCATAACCTGTATCTGATTTCGGATGAGGTTTATCGGGAATTTGTCTATGACAATCAGGGCTATTTAAGCCCGGCTCAATATCAGGAGCTGTCCCAGAATTTTATTTTAATCGACAGTATTTCCAAACGTTACAGTGCTTGCGGAGCTCGGATCGGCTTTATTGTTTCTAAAAATAAGGCGCTCATGGGTCAGTTGAAGAAACTGGTCCAGATGCGGCTTTCGGTATCAACGGTTGATCAGATCGGAGCCATTTCACTGTTAAAACTGGATCGCCATTTCTTTGATGCGATTTTAAAAGAATACACCAGTCGTCGGGAGATTGTCTATCAGGCCTTGCAGGAAATTCCCGGTGTCATTTGCAAAGAACCCCGGGGAGCCTTTTACTTTATGGCAAAGCTGCCGATAAAAAATGCCAGCCACTTTATTGAGTGGATGATCAATGAATTTGAATATCAGGGAGAAACGGTGCTTTTATCCCCGGCCAATGATTTTTACTTGAATCCCAAAGACGGTGCCGACGAGGTGCGGATTGCCTATGTGCTAAATGGCGATGATATGAAAACCAGCATGGAAATTTTAAAACATGGTCTGGAAGCCTATGCTCTGGCATTTCCGAAGCAGTGTAAATAACAAAACAATAAGGAGAAAAAATTGAAAATTAAATCAGTACAGAAAGGTCAGGATTATCTTGGCTTTTTATTTATAAAGTCGCAGATGACAAAAACGGCCACTAATGGCAGTCGATACTTTAATATGGTTTTAAACGATTCAAATTTTGACGAGATTGATGGGAAAAAATGGGATGTCAAGCCCGATGATGAAGATGTGTTTACCAATGGAAAACTGGTGAAAATCAAGGGGAAGGTTCAGGAATTCAACAACCGACTGCAGCTGATCGTTGAGAAAATGCGACTGGTCGATGAAACCGATGATGTAAGTATCAATGACTACATTGAAACGGTTCCCGTCGACATCGACGAAATGCTGGGTTATATTAACGATACCATTGATGACTTCAAAAATGAAGACATTCGTGCCATTACAAAAAAAATATTTAATGACCAAACCCAGGCCCTTGCCTATTTTCCAGCCGCAAAGAAACATCATCATGCCATTAAGGGCGGGCTGCTGTACCATACTTATTCGATGCTCCGAATTGGAAAGGGCCTGGCCGGGATCTATCCCTTTATCAATCGAGATCTGCTTTATGCCGGGGTAATTCTCCATGATATCGGGAAAATTAACGAAATGGTGTCCGACGAAAACGGATCGGTTTCCGATTACACGCCAGAAGGAAAACTCTTGGGACACATCACCCAGGAAATTGTGGAATTGGAAATTGTTGGTGCGGAACTGGGTACGGATCCCGAGGTTTTGATGCTGCTTAAACATATGATCCTTTCCCATCATTATCAACCGGAATTCGGCAGTCCCAAACGCCCGATGTTCCCGGAAGCCGAGCTGCTGCACCATATTGATATGATTGACGCCCGAATGTATACTATGGAACAGGCTCTGGATCGGGTGGAACCAGGCAGCTTTACTGAACCCAACTGGAGCCTTGACGGGATCAGTCTATATCACCGAAGTTTCGAATAGGAGAGCATTATGAGCATTATTTCATCTGAGAAAAAAAGAATTGCCTGCTATGAATCAGACTCCAATGAGAAAATGTTACCGACCACAGCGATGAATTATTTCCAGGAAGTTTCCACAAACCAGGGCAATCAATTGGGAATTGGTGGGGATTTTCTAAAAGGAAACGGTCTGGCTTGGTTTCTGGTGAAATATGTCATAAAATTCAACGATTATCCCCTGTATCAGGATGAGGTAACAGTGACAACCCGAGCCACTGGCATGGAGAAATTTTGTGCAACCCGTCGCTTTACTGTTGAAGATGAAGCCGGAAACGCTAAGGTGATTGCGGACACTCAATGGCTGCTGATTAATCGGGAAACCGAAAAGATGGAACGCATCGACGAACATCCGGAAATGAACGCCTATGAATGTTTTGAAAAAGGCGAACCAATTTTTAAGAAAATTCAAAAAATAAATCGGATCGATGTGGAGAAAAACTTCAGTGTCCGGTTTTTGGATATTGATTTTAACAAGCATGTTAACCATGTTAAATATCTGGCGTGGGCCATTGAAGTCCTACCTCTGGAAGTCGTTAAAACCAAGAGTCTGAGGGAAGCGAAAATTGTATACAAAGCCCAGTGCTTTTATGGCGATACAGTCACAGCTGTGGGTGAACGAATCGAAGAAAATCATTATCGCATTGATATTGTTAACCAGGAAAATATAACATTGTGTCAGCTGGAGCTGACCCTTGCATAAAGCAAAAGCCTTCTTCTGTTTATCGGCGAGGGCTTTCGCTTTATAAATTTGGGTATGATCTGAAAACATTCATTAATATTAAGACAGGGTCAGTTTAATGAATATAGGTGAAAATATAAAAAAATAGTATAAAATTAATTTTTACAAAAACATAAATAAAACGTATTCAGAGAAAATAAAATGGTGTATTTGTAAAAAAATTGGCATAAAATTGAATAAAAAATAAATAAATGGAGTTTAAGCATACAAAAATAAAGATTAAAATGAAGCAAAAGCATCTAGAGTAAAAAATGATACAAAACTAACAATTGCAAATTGGAATAACCACAAATTATTAGTAAAATTTTATCATATTAAGTGTTTGATTTTTAGGATAGAATGGTTTAAACTTATAACAGTTGTTAAATATTTATCAAAGTAAACGGAGGAGAAAACATGGGATTTAAATCAGATATTGAGATTGCACAGGAAGCTACACCACAGGATATACGTGAGATAGCAAAGAAGTTGGGTTTAACAGAAGACGACCTGGATTTATACGGCAAGTATAAAGCAAAGGTAGACTACAACCTGTTAAAGAAATCAACGGGCAAAAAAGCACGATTGATCTTAACCACCGCCATCAATCCAACACCAGCGGGTGAAGGAAAAACCACTACCACCATTGGGGTTGCCGATGGTTTATCACGAATTGGCAAAAATACCCTGGTAGCGTTAAGAGAACCTTCTTTAGGACCAGTATTCGGTGTTAAAGGTGGCGCAGCCGGCGGCGGATATGCCCAAGTTGTACCAATGGAAGATATCAACCTTCACTTTACCGGAGATTTCCATGCCATCGGCGCAGCCAACAATTTATTGGCAGCAATGCTGGACAACCATATCAAACAAGGTAACGAATTAAAAATCGACGCCAAGAAAATCACCTGGAGACGTTGTATTGACATGAATGACCGTCAATTACGAAACATCGTTGATGGTTTAGGCGGATCCGGAGACGGCGTTGTTCGTGAAGATGGATTTGATATCACCGTTGCTTCTGAAGTAATGGCAGCATTCTGTTTATCCAGTGATATTTCTGATTTAAAAGCACGATTAGGCCGCATCATTGTTGGTTACAGCTTTACGGGAGAACCCATCACAGCTGCCCAATTAAAAGCCAACGGTGCCATGGCAGCATTACTGAAAGATGCTTTAAAACCAAACCTCGTTCAAACATTAGAAGGAACACCAGCCTTTATTCATGGTGGACCATTCGCCAATATCGCTCATGGCTGTAACTCTGTAATCGCTACCCGTATGGCCATGCATTTTGCTGATTACGTCGTTACCGAAGGTGGCTTCGGAGCCGACCTTGGCGCCGAAAAATTCCTTGACATCAAATGTCGAATGGCTAACCTGAAACCAGATGCGGTTATTATCGTCGCAACCGTACGTGCCCTTAAATACAACGGCGGCGTCGCCAAAGCCGACTTAAATAACGAAAACCTGGATGCTTTAAAAGCCGGTCTGCCAAACTTATTAAAACATGTTGAAAACATCACTCAGGTATTTAAATTACCAGCCGTTGTTGCCATCAACGAATTCCCACTGGATACCGAAGCCGAACTGGCTCTGGTAAAATCCGAATGTCAGAAACTGGGCGTTAACGTCGCTATTTCCCAGGTCTGGGCAAAAGGCGGAGAAGGCGGAGAAGAACTGGCTAAAGAAGTGGTTCGTCTTATCGACGAAAGCGAAGGAACCTTCGAATACTGCTACGAACTGGATATGCCAATCAAAGAAAAAATCGAAGCGATCGCCACCCGTATTTATGGTGCTGACGGCGTTGACTTTACCCCAGTAGCAGCCAAAGAACTGGAACGTTTAACCGCTCTGGGCTTTGACAAGGTGCCAATCTGTATGGCCAAAACCCAATACTCCTTAACGGATGACCAGACAAAACTGGGTCGTCCAACCGGATTCAGAATTACCGTACGTCAATTGACCATCTCAGCTGGTGCTGGTTTCATTATTGCACTGACCGGCGAAATCATGAAAATGCCTGGTCTTCCCAAAGTACCAGCCGCAGAAAAAATTGATGTTGATGAAAACGGCGTAATTGCTGGTTTATTCTAGAAATAACAATTAAATAGGTAAATTATTGAGGGGTCCTAAGGGATTCCTCTTAATTCATTATTCATAAACAGGTAAGTGTGAACGATTAAACTAATCTTGATAAAGTCCTTAAAGATTTAAACTTTGAATGAGAACGAATATGAATTTTTTTACGCGATACTTATGCAATAAAAAGCTCCTGTGGATACATAGAAATAAGTAACTCTAAAAATTTGTTATACATAACACAAAAACCCTCGCTAAAAATAATCTGCGAGGGTTTTGTAATTTTTAGTGTTAATATTGTTTTTCTTTAATCAAACCTTTCCGATAGGCCGTGATGAGCATTTCCAGATCTTCTACCTGAGTCATAATGGCCTTGCCGGTATCAGTATCGCGAACCCGTTTGCGGTTGGTAGACTTTTCAACGACCATCAGGGTCGACTTAATATCAACTCCATCCGCAATAGCTTTCTCAACCGATTCAAAGGGATCATGGCTAATCAGGATTAAACCATATGAATTGTAGGTCAGGGTGTAACCGGCAATACCGGTGGTTTTCTGATAAGCGCGGGCAAATCCACCATCGATGACCAATTGCTTGCCTTTGGCCCGGATGGGACTTTCTCCGGAAGTTGCCTTGACTGGGATGTGTCCGTTGATCAGATGGCCTTCATCCGGATTAACATCAAATTCCACTAAAATTTTACGGGCAATTTCCTCATCATCATCAACTAACAAGTAAAAAGGAGCGTGGTATTCTTTGTGAGGAGTCTTATCATCAATAAAATATCGTTCAAAAGTCGCCATTTTATCTTTGCCGAATAAAGGGGAGTCTTCGTGACACCATAAGAACCAGAGAAAATCAGTCCGGGTATGGTTAGGATCTTTATCGGTTTTTCCAAAATAGGCCTCGCGGGCCATCTGGTCATGTTTATCCATGAGACTTTTGCCGGAATAATCCTTGCCATCAATAGTGATCACTTTAAAGCTGCCATCGCTATTTAACAAGACACAGGCATGAAAAAGGAGATTGTCATTAAATACCTTGTACATACTCCCTTTGGCATACATAAAACGGATATGTTTCTGAAGTTTTTCACTGTGTAAAAAGGCGTAAACCAATCGATCCATCACCAGCGATTCTTCCTCGGTCAGGGTACAAGGGTCATTGGGGTTCAGCGTTGGGAAGTTAGTATCGTTCAGTGCGTAGGTAACCCCCTCAACAACGACTGTCCCGGCTTCAAAATCGATGGCACGCAGGAGCTGGCGTTTTTCCATCTGATAATCGGGATGATTATCAATCATGGTTTCTTCCAGCTTAAATTGAATCATTGCGATGGCCTTGTGCATCTTGGCCATCAAAGCGGTTTCCTGATCGGAAACGCTGTGGCTATCGGAAATTTTCGGCTGGAACTTAAGACAGAGATCGTCATCGTAAACCCGGTTGGCAAAAGAAGCCAGGGGCAGCAAATTGATGCCATATCCATTTTCCAACACATCCATATTGGCGTAACGCAAGGCAATACGCACCGCATTGGCGATACAGGCCGCATTGCCAGCGGCAGCTCCCATCCAAAGAATATCGTGGTTACCCCACTGCATATCCAAAGAATGATGGCGCATCAGAGTGTCCATCACCTCGTCCGGACCAGCGCCTCGATCATAAATATCGCCGATAATGTGGAGGTGATCGATGGTCAGTCGTTTGATAACCCCGGAAATCTCCACAATAAAGTGCTGAGCCCGCTCCAATTTAACCAAGCTTTCAATGATCTCCTGATAATATTCACGTTTGTTAAAGCGGTGTTCGTCCTCCTGAAGCAGCTCTTCCATAATATAGGCAAAATCTTTGGGCAGGGCTTTTCTGACCTTAGAACGAGTGTATTTGGAAGCGGCGGCCCGGCACACCTTAACCAGGCGATAAATCGTCAGTTTGTACCAGTTGTCCAAGGATTCCTGACTGCGTTCTTTTTTTATCAGGTCGATTTTTTCTTCAGGATAATAAATAAGGGTAGATAATTCTTCCAGCTCTTCAAAGGCAATCGTGTTTCCCAGTTCCTGGTGGACTTTGCGCTTGATGGCTCCAGAAGCATTCTGCATGACATGATTAAAGGCTTCATGTTCTCCATGGATATCGGTTAGAAAATGTTCGGTTCCCTTTGGCAGATTCAAAATTGCCTTGAGGTTAACCACTTCGCCCACTGCACTGGTAATATTGGGGAAGCTTTGGGACAGCAGTTCCAGATATTTTTGATTTTCTTGAAGTTGTGTTTTTGTATAACCGTTCATAGCGACCTCTATCTTTAAATTCGTGTTAAAATAATGTAAATGTTTTCGTCATGATTATACACTTGAAACCATTAAAAAGCCATTAAAAAATATGTCGGTAAGATAAAGACAAATGGCTGATTCCATGATAAAATGAAAGACATTAGTAAAAAAGCATGATTGAGTAAAAAGTCATGACGACGCATTAAAAAATCTTAGTTTTAAAACGAACAGGTGGAAAATGATGGAGACAAAAATTATTTCTGCGGTTGAGGCAATTGACGAAAAACGGGCGATGGCATTGGTAGCAGCGGAAATTGAATCTGGAAAAGATAAGAAAAAAATTGCTAGGCAGTTAAATTATGCGCTGCAACGGGTTGCTGTCCGTTATGAAGAGGGCGAATACTACATTGCTGATCTTATTATGGCAGGAGAGTTGGTCTCCAACATTCTCAGAATGATGGGGATGGACAGTACCCAATTATCAGAAGGAAATCGCCTGGGTAAAATAGTGGTTGGCACTGTTTTTGATGATATCCACGACGTTGGTAAGAATATTTTCATCAGCATGTTAAGAGCAGAAGGTTTTGAGGTCATCGATATGGGAACCGATGTTTCAACGGAACGGTTTATCGAGGTAATTAAAAAAGAGAAACCGGCAATTCTTGGCATTAGCGGTATTTTGACATCAGTGGTGGAAAATATTAAAGAAGTAATTGACGAAATCAAGGCCCAGGGACTGCGGGATGATTTAAAAATAATCCTGGGGGGAGCCTTAGCAGGAACCGACTATGCCAAATATGTGGGTGCGGATGGCTTTTCCAGCGATGCCATCGAAGGGGTCAGTATTTGTAAACAATGGCTTTTACAATGAATGGGTGATGGGCAATGAGAAAAATTTTATATCTTGATATCGTTAATGATATTAAAGGGAAAATTGAAAAAGGCATACTAAAACCTGGGGATCTGTTGCCTTCGGAAAATGAAATGTCAGAGCAGTTCGACGTCAGCCGGACCACGCTGCGAAAAAGTCTGGCCTTGTTGGTCAATGAAAAGTATATCTACACCATTCCCGGAAAGGGAAATTATGTCTGTGAACCATCGGCCAACCAATATCAGTTTTATTTTGACGAGATTGACAGTTTAAAAGGTGAAGTTGAAGAAGTCAAACTGGTGAGTGTCGGGGTTATTACGCCGGGACGAAAGCTGATGCGGGAGCTTAAAATCGGTTCTTTTGAAAAGGTGATCAAAATTCAGAAAGCCATTAAAATAAAAGATGAGGTGATCCAATATTCAACCATCTTTTTACCCTATCAAAAAGGGAACCCGATTGTGGAAGATGTGATTAATTTTGCCAATTTTCATGGGTTTATGGAAAAGGGAAAACTTCAATTTCAGCACAAAAAGATGCTGAATATTGATATTGTCCATCCGCCTCTGGAGGTCCGGGAAACTCTGCAAATCGATCATGATGAGTGTTGCTTTTTAGTGTCTCAAAATATCATTTCTATGGAAGACAATATGCCCATCAGTTATAATGAATTTTACATCAAGCGGAATTACTTTACGCTCACGGCAGAAACTACTTTTTAAAAAGTGCTTTACTTTTTGGATAGAATCATGTAAAATTATCAAGCAGCAAAAGTGATCTCGTAGCTCAGCTGGCAGAGCACTACCTTGACATGGTAGGGGTCGATGGTTCAAGTCCATTCGGGATCACCATTTATTAGATAACAAAGCTATTTGCAGAATTAATGCAAATAGCTTTTATTTGTTTTGACTAAAAATAGAACGATAGAAATGACATTTAGTTCATTTTTTCGCATCCAATCATGGGCTGGTTATATCGGTGAGATCATCCAGATTCATGGAAGAAAAATCCGTAAACACAATGTTAGTCGGTGGTGTAAACTGGCTGTCAGCGATGGTATCGGCGGAAATATCGGTGACTACAGAACTCATCGTAATGGTACCGTTGCTAAGCATTTCGGTTTTCAGTGGCACGCCATACTTGGTTGAAAACCACATGCGCATATCCACGGTTCCGTTTTGACCGTCATTTTCAGTGGTTTCGATATAAATAACTTTTTCGCCATCCAGTGTTTCCACCCGGGCGACCACGTTTTCGGGAAAAATATCAGTAACGTCATTAATACTGGTGACCCCTTCTTCCAGGTTCAGATCGCCCAGGTCAGTGGTTGTTTCCTGATCCTTAAAAGAAAACCCGGTGGTCTGGCCTTCGGTATACTGGTAGGTCACTCCTTCAGCGGCATTATAGATCGTAATCTGTTTCCCGATTTCTGGCATGTCCATTTCCATCCGGAAGTTGTCGCCTTTGGTAAAGGTAGTGGAAGTAGTGGCGATGCTGTCGGCAACGGTGGTTTTAGTAGTCATTTTAAGGGAATCCGGATAATTAAAATTCAGACTTTTGAGGAGTGCAACGCCGCTGAGACTTTCATCCATGGTGGCCGTTTTTTCCCCAGGGGTTTGGGTTTCGTTGGTTTTAGCATCATTATTGCTACTGCAACCGGCGATTATAAATACAGACAACACAACTAAAAAAATGAATAAATAGTTACTCTTTTTCACTTAACTAGCCTATCCTTTCTTTTACTCCTGATCGTTCCGACAGCGAGAACAGTTTTTGGGTGATGGAAATGAGATCCCGCTGTTATTTACCGTTGATTTCGTTTCTGTTTTTAAGGGCTAACGTGCCTAAAATACGGTAAAGTGGGGTAATATCCATTTTTTTGCCGAATTCAAATTTCTGGGTGCCAAAGATTTCATTATGGCCGATGCGATTGACATTTTCCAGATAGGTAACCGTAATTTCGCTGTCATCCAGCCCAGAACCGGCGGTTTCCATTTTTACATCGATGATATGGGATAAATAGATTGACTTAAAAGAAGTCTTCTTACCGGAAGCCCCTTGCTTGTCCACAAAAATAATCCGGATATCGGTGAAGATAATCACATCACGGATCAGTTTGAAGCCATTCTGAATGATTTCACCTTCAAACAGATATTTTGAATACTCATTACTCAGTTCTTCCGCACTCACTTCGACTGCATTCCCCATGGCTCCTTGAACAAGGCCGCCAAAATTTAATTTTGCCATTATTATCTCCTACTTTAATTTATTAAAAACTATTTCCTTGAGGGATAGTTTTTCGCAAAACACAAGGTTTCGCTTATCCGAATGTTTACCCAAGAAAGCGCCGGATAATCATGAATGCTAAAATTTAAATCGGAGAAAAGCCAAGTGGTATCAATTTAATGAAATTCTAAACCTTTTTTATGTATAATGGCACAAGCTCGGTGTCAGACTGATCGATGAGTGCTGGCAGCAGAGAAAATCACGACTTAAAGGAATGCTTATGTTTATAATTGATCTATTTATAAAAACGGGACTGGAAACCCTTTATCTCACCGGTGCCATCATCCTTGCTGGGCTGTTGCTCGGTTTTCTGGAAAACCAGTCCAACCGGAATTTTCAAAGAAGCCTGGGAAGAAACGCCATCATGGTGACCGGGATAATTGGAACACCCATTCATGAACTCAGTCACGCCCTGACAGCCCTGATTTTTGGACATCGAATCACGGACATCAAACTGTTTCAGCGGCCGGATCAGGACGGGGTGATGGGTTATGTGAATCACTCCTATAATCCTAAAAATATTTACCATCAGGTGGGGAATTTCTTTATTGGCATTGCCCCGATATTTGGCGGTCTATTGGTGATCATGGTCTTGATGGGACTACTGATTCCCCAGGTTCTGGATAGTTTTATGACCATTCTGACAGCAGGTATGACAGTAGATACCCTGAGTATGGCATCATTTACCGGGGTTTTCACAGCTTATCTGGAACTGGTGAAGCTGATTTTTGCCTGGGAGAATTTCCAGAACATCACCTTTTATCTGTTTTTGTTTTTGGCGATTTGTATTTCCGCCCATATTTCATTGAGTCCGGCAGATATCAAAGGCGCTTTCAAAGGTCTGATTTTTATTTTTATAATCTTGCTGCTCCTTAATGCCATTGGCTTATCCCAATCCATTTTGGTTTTTGATGTGCTGAAATATAATGTTCTGATCACCTCTTTTTTAATGATCGCGGTTATCTTTTCCCTGATTACCTTTTTTATCAGTCTGGTCAGCAGAATTTTTGCCAAATAAATGAGATGAAAAGTAACAAACAAAAACCTCCTGATTGATGGTTTGTTAGCCATCATTCAGGAGGTTTTTTATCATTGAAGAACTGGTCTTAAAATCAATCCCATTACAGGCGCCATAATAGGGGTAATGGATCAAGTCAGGAGATCTTTAAAAGACCGTTTCAGGATGACTTAGATGATTGTAATCCGCAAACTTTTTTTATTTCTTGCCTTTTACTTTGGGGAGGTTCGTTTGGCTGGTACTGTCGTCAACAGTTTTTTTGGCAGGTTTTTCAATGACCGGTTTTTTATCATTCTTGTCATTAGCGGGTTTTAAAATATCGCCACTGGTGGCATCAATTTTTATCTGATTTGCTTTTTTGCCAGTTTGAATGATAACCTTGTAAACCATCACGTCATGCTCGGTACCCAATCGGATCGAAACAAAGGTTCCATCAGTTACGGAAGCCAAAGCAATCTGTACGGCGTTTTCAAATGAGATAGCCGGCAGGGTTGCAACGGGATCTTCGGTAGTGGGTTCAGCAGTTGGATCGGTAACTGGATCAGTGATTGGATCGGTAGTTGGGTCAGTGACAGGATCGGTAATTGGGTCAATGACAGGATTGGTAGTTGGATCAGTGATAGGATCGGTAGTTGGATCAGTGATAGGATCGGTAGTTGGATCAGTGATAGGATCGGTAGTTGGATCAGTGATAGGATCGGTAGTTGGATCAGTGATAGGATCGGTAGTTGGATCAGTGATAGGATCGGTAGTTGGATCAGTGATAGGATCGGTAGTTGGATCAGTGATAGGATCGGTAGTTGGATCAGTGATAGGATCGGTAGTTGGATCAGTGATAGGATCGGTAACTGGGTCAGTGATTGGGTCGATAGTTGGATCAGTAACTGGTTCAGCAACAGGATCGTTTTCCAATTCAGTTTTTAAAACATCACCGGTCATGGCGTTAATTTTCACCATGTTCATCAAGGCGCCGGATTTAACCTGAATCTTGTACACCTTTACAGTATGTTGTTTGTCCAATTTAATTGATACAATCGAGCCGTCAGGAACTGCTTCCAGAGCAATCGTTATGGCTTCACCAATGGTGATTACTTCAGCTTGGGGATCTTCCGAGACTATGGGTGGCTCCGGTGTAATAGGAGTCTCCAGGGGGGCAGTCTCAGCAAATACCAAACCAGTTGTGCTAAATGCTAGTAATCCGGTTAAAACAAACGTCAGCAGTTTTCTTTTCATCGTGTTTTTCTCCTTTTGATTTTTTAAATTAAATACATAATTAATATTTGGCAATAAAAAAACAACGTAATGACACGTTGCACAAAAACACCATAAACTGGTGCGATGGTTTGCAACTGGCTGTCATATATAACTACTTAGACCCTTTAGCTTTGCGTCCTTACCTTTCGATAAGTTTGCCAAATATTTAATTAACATCATAATAATACAATTTTCTCCGGCTGTCAAACTAAATATGAATAACTTAATAGTTAAATGTTGCGAAGTATCGGAAAACAAAAAATTAGTCTTTGACGGCTGAAAAAATGTTTTATATCAGCAATAATCTTTGTAATTTAGTAGTTGCTCGCATATAATACCATTATGAGATGATGACAATTGAATGGATCATGATTGGTTTAGAGTTGCTCTCTGATAAAATACATGAGAAAGATAAAGCATGGGATTATGGTTCAGGAATCAGTTAATTATTCCAGCTATTTGGATTATGTTAATAAATTGATTGCTTAAAAAGAAATGGAGATAATTGATGAATAATAGGGTTAAAAAAATTGGCATTTTGACTGGTGGCGGAGACTGCCCTGGGTTGAATGCAGTAATTCGGGCGGTGACCAAAAGCGCGATAGCAAATTATGGTTATGAGGTGATCGGCTATAAATTTGGTTACAAAGGGCTATATAACAATGATTTTATTAAGCTTGATTCCCACACTGTTTCAGGAATCCTCCATAAAGGGGGAACGATTCTTTACAGTTCCAACAAGGATAACCTGTTTGACTATCAGGTTGAAGAAAATGGCCAGTGTGTCAAAAAAGATGTTTCGGATATAGCAGTTGAAAATATGAAAAAAGAAGGAGTGGATGTACTGGTCGTGTTAGGCGGTGATGGGACCTTGACCAGTGCCAGGGATTTTGCCCGCAAAGGGGTCAATGTGATTGGGGTACCAAAAACCATCGATAATGATTTATCTAAAACTGATGTGACCTTTGGTTTTAACTCAGCAGTGGATGTGGTGGTGGATGCTCTGGACAAGCTACACACAACTGCAGAATCACACCACCGGATTATGATTCTGGAAGTGATGGGTCGAAATGCTGGCTGGATTGCCCTCCATGCCGGAATTGCTGGCTCGGCAGATGTTATTCTGATTCCGGAAATACCATTTTCACTAGACGCTATTGTCACCAAAATGAATGAACGTAGCCAGAGGGGGCTGCCATTTAGCATTATTGTAGTTTCGGAGGGAGCCATGGAAAAGGGCGGAGAGTTGACTGTTCAAAAAATCGTCTGTGATTCACCAGATCCCGTTCGGCTTGGAGGCATTGGCAATAAACTGGCCTTGGCGCTGGAGTCGAGAATACAGGATCATGAAATCAGAAATACCGTTTTGGGTCATCTTCAACGGGGCGGTATTACCTCTGCTTATGATCGGCTCTTATCCACCCGTTATGGAGTAGCAGCGGTAGAACTCATTGCCCAGGGCAAGTTCGGGAGTATGGTCGCCCTTCAGAATGGGAAGATGACGGATGCTTTGTTAGAAGATGTAATTGGAGAAAACAAACAGGTGGATGTCAATTCTGAGCTGATCCATGTGGCCAAAAGTCTGGGAGTTTCCTTTGGGGAAGAGATAACAGATTTACAATTGTAGATATTTCAGTTAGAAACAATCACAAAAGAGTGGTGATTCTTTTTTTCACCAGTATTCATTTCTGGGAGAATTTTCAGAGCATGGCATTCTGTTGCAAAAAAATGGTCAAACAGAAAAAGGTGTTTCTGTTTGACCAATTAAGGAATAATTATTGTGTTTTAGTAATAGCTGGAATAAACTTATTCTGGGGTAATTTCAGGGGAGTCAGCGGTGGTGTCTACAAGTTCGTCTTCAAAAACTACATCATCTTCATCTACTAAAATCTCGGAAAGTACTTCGAAAAAGAAGCCTTTAGCAGATGCCAGCGATTCGTTATGGGCAAACATTGCCAATTTGTGATAATCAACGAAGCCATCTTCGTCAGCATAAGGTTTCAGACGCTGAAGAAAAAATTCTTCAGTGACTGCATCTTCAAATTTTTCCTGTACCGTGTTAAAGATTGTAATTAATTCGCTTTTCTTCATAGTTATTACCTTCTTCGGCGTTATTTCAACCAAACAGAGTTGATAAATTAATTATAGGAGTGTGGACTAAAATAAACAAGGTTTATTTATGAAAGCAAGAAGATTTTTGTGGGATTATGGATTTGAAAAAGATAGATTTTTAAATTGACTATAGTATACTGTAAAAAAATAAGGATGTCTCCAAGAGACATCCTTTGAATTTAAAGCGTATGGGTGGACATGCTTTCGGCAAAGAGGGCGATCCCGCCGAAGATCAGATAGACCCCGGCGATGATGCCAAAACCTAAAAGCATCACAAAAGGGTTGAAAATTAAAAAAATCGATAATGCCATGTTAATGATTCCTGAGGCAAGCAACCAGCCAGTTCCGGTGGAACCTTGTTTTTTCATAACAGAAGAAGCAGTGATCTGATTCATACCAGTTGATAAGGCAATGAATGCCAGCATAAATGCCAATGTACTGGCTCGTGACAATGGATCGGAGAAGATCAATAATACCCCCAACAGGGTAGCCATGATACCGGCAGTCAGGCTCCAACCATTCTTGATTTCGCTTTTCGCAAAAACAATGATATGAAACATTCCATAAATAATAAGACCAGCAATAAAAAACCACATGATCATTTTGGCAGCGAACATAGGTGCGAAAAAGATCAGGCAGCCAAGGATGATCATTAGGACGGCAACAACAATCCCCAATGTTTTGGACATTTTTAGAAAATCATTCATCTTTTTTTCCTTTCAAAACTAAATTTTTACTCAAAATAATATCATTTATATTTTACCTCGTCATATTAGGATAATCAAGTTAAAAATAAGATTTGTAGAATAAAGGGGAAATAGGGAATGCAATTAGAAAAATAAATGCAAACAGAGAATGAATATATTAATAAAAGCAAGGAGATGCATATTATGTTAATAATCGGACCGCACCTTTCGATAGCAGGTGGATTTAAAAAAGCGGGTGAAGAAGCAGTGAAAATTGATGCTAATACTTTTCAGTTTTTCACCCGAAACCCAAGAGGCGGTAAGGCCAAAGCCATTGACGAAAAAGATGTAGTTGGGCTTAAGAGCATCATGGACGACAAGGGATTTGGACCACTGTTGGCGCATGCACCCTATACTCTCAATATGTGTTCGGCAAAGCCGGAAACCCGGGAGTTTGCCAGAATGATCTTTAAAGATGATCTGATGCGGCTGAAAGAACTACCCTGTGAACTCTATAATTTTCATCCCGGCAGTCATACTGGGCAGGGCGTGGAAAAGGGCATCGAGTGGATTGTCGAAATTCTCAATGATGAAATGTGGGCAGATCAGAAAACAACAGTTGTTTTAGAAACCATGTCCGGCAAGGGCACCGAAATCGGCAGAAATTTTGAAGAATTGAAACTGATTATCGATCAGGTTAATCTGAAGGAAAAGATGGGGGTCTGTCTGGACACCTGTCATGTTTATTCCGGCGGCTATGATGTGGTCGGAAATCTGGATGGAGTTCTGGAAGACTTTGATCGGGTTATCGGGCTGGACTATTTAAAATGTATTCATCTCAATGACAGCATGATGCCCTTTGGCAGCAATAAAGACCGTCATGAGAAAATTGGCTTCGGCACCTTGGGGGTGGAGGCATTCAAGCAGATTGTCACCCATCCACAACTCAAATCACTGCCCTTTTTTCTGGAAACACCTCAGGAGGATACCTTGGATTATAAAAAAGAAATCGATTTGCTCAGATCCTTTTAATTGAAATCGCTCTTAAGATAACCGTCAGATGGTGGTTATTTTAAGAGGCAAAAGAATATGGGTTGTAAAATTAGGAACAAAAACTGAGCCAGGATGCGATTGATCACATCCTGGCTTTTATATGGGAGAAAATTATCTGCTGTCAATTTTAGATCAGCAAAGATAACACATAACCCAATAGCATATCCTCATTCACATCCCAGGAATCGGCCATAATCGCCGCATCCTCCTCAGTCAGTTCCGGATGTCGGGCTGCGTAGGTTTCAAAATAGTCCAGATATTCAGATTTAATGGTTTCCATAGGGCACCTCGCTAGTATTTTCCATGATCAATGACATACTGATGAACAGCCTGGAGTTTTTCTAAATCCAGACCTTTGCCTCGCAGAATGGATTTTCCAGTTGTGAAAATATAGCCGCCTCCCGGTGCAGCCTCATCAATCATTTTTTGGGCAATATCGATACACTGTTCCGTCGAGTCGGATTTTAAAGCTTCAATGGGGTAGTTACCCATAATACACATGGTTTTTCCCACCTTTTCTTTAATCACCTTCATATCACCATATTCAAAAATTCCCACTACATTAGGATTTAAACAACCCAAATAATCATATAATTTTGACCAGTTTCCTTCAATAAATAATATAATCGTATATCCCATGTCGGTGAGACCGTTGACCAGCCGCGCAAAGGTTGGCCAGTAAAAACGTTCGAATTGCTTCGGGTTTAAGAATGGTGGCATATGAAGGGGCATAAAGATCGCCGGGATTTTTTTCGGCGAGCCGGAATAACCAGTGACACCCCAACGCAGCATCAACGGCAGCAGGGCTTCACAGGCTTGTTCCACCAGCTCGGGACAACGATGCATGTCGACAGAGATCCCTTTAAAACTCCGCAGTTGATCCGCTAAAAAATCAAATGGTGCTTCAATCATGTTGTCAGAGATAATGGGAATCCCCACCGAGTCAGTACAGTATTGATCGACTTCCCGGAGGATTTTGGTATGGCGCAGATAACTAAGAGCCCCTTTAGCCAGGTTGAGTCCGCCTAAAGCGCCGGGTTGGTCAAAGGCCTTGTATTGCCGGGGAAGGACCTTATCGACCAAGGCTTTAAAGGGATCTTTGATGAGATCCTCATATTCGGTTGACAGCATCCCACAGACCTCAGGATGCTGCATAAAGCCGTCTTTATTGGGAACAAAATTCTGTGATCCGATGGTTGTATACATTCCTGGACATCTCAAAAAAGTGGCTGCGGCAGCATCGACTTTCATATCTTTGTAATAAACGGGTAGGCACTCCCTGACCAGCTCAAGATTCCAGGTTGCGGATTTGAGCGAACGGCCACAATAGTCGATGGCTACCTCTGGTCCGTTCAACGCAAAAATAGGGATGCGATCTGGCTTTTCAAGATTTACTGCTTTTTCTATACGGGTCAATCGTTCGGCCAATAATTGTTTGGCATCGCTCATTTTTTCACCGACCTTTATTCGTTAAAATAGAATGATCTGAAATTGTTTTCATGATTCAAATTATCATTATTTATTACAAATGTCAATATTTATTGAAGTTAAAATAATGTTTGAAAATAGGGCTTGATTTTGGAAAAGAAATATGCTACCATAATGTCAATGAGTGAGCAAGTGTTCACATATTAAGGAGAAGATATGGATAGAGTTTTGAAAAACGACCATACCGAGGAAACCTTATTTGAGGTTGCCGAATTTTTTAAGGTGTTGGGAGATCCCACCCGGATAAAGATTGTCAGTGCGCTGTTTGAAAATGGCGAGCTGTGTGTCAACGATATTGTTGATTTAGTGGATGTCAGCCGAACGGCAGTATCACATCAATTGAGAATTTTAAAAGACAAACGGATTATCAGCTATCGCAAAGAGGGGCAGATGAAATTTTATCATTTGGATGATGCCCATGTAGAGGTCATCGTTCTTTTGACGATCACCCATTTAAGTCATCATTAAATTACCATTTCGGTAAAAGTAATTGAAAAGAGGTTGGCAGCATGAAATTATTTTTAGAAGGACTTAACTGTGCAAATTGCGCAGGCAAAATAGAAAAGTTAGTTGGCAAAATGCCTAATGTCAGAGAAGCAAGCCTGTCTTTGGCCACCGGATCATTGGTCATTGAAGAGTGTGAAGGGTTCGCTAAGGAAGAAACCTATAATGCGGTTGTCAAGTTGGTTCATTCGCTGGAGCCTCATGTAGTGGTGTCAAAGAGCCGAAAACAGACAGCGGCCACGGCACCTTGCGGATGCGACGGCCACGAACAGGGTCATCACCATGGGACTCACGAAGCAGCGATCGCTCATGATCATGGACATGCTCAAGGCGAAATGGATAAGCGGCAAAAGGTCGAGTTGATCACAGCGATTGGTTTGTTTATTCTGGGCTTTATTTTTCAGGCGACGCTCCCAGCAAATCTGGAGATGTTGACGATTGGCGTTTTTTTAGGAGCTTATCTGTTAGCAGGGTATCATGTTATTTTGCTGGCATTTCGAAATATCGGGCACGGACAGATTTTTGATGAAAATTTCTTGATGACCATCGCTACCTTTGGTGCCCTGGTTTTAATGCAATGGCCAGAAGCCGCCGGGGTTATGATTTTTTTCGGTATCGGTGAATATTTTCAGGATCGGGCGGTGGACAATGCCCGACGTTCGATTGCCGAAACCATCAGCTTTAATGCGATCACCGCCAATCGGGTCAGTCCTGAGGGTGAAGTCGTTATTGATGCCAAACAGGTTAAGGTTGGGGATGTGCTAATCATTAAACCGGGTGAAAAGGTACCAGCGGATGGGGTGATTCTTCAGGGCGTCTCACATTTGGATACCTCCCCATTGACGGGAGAATCCTATCCGCGAAAAGTTGAAAAGGGCGATGAGATCTTAAGCGGGATGATTAATGGCAATGCCGTTTTAAAAATGCTTGTCACTAAAGACTATGAAAACTCTACCGCCATGAAAATCATGAATCTGATTGAGGAAGCCAGTGATAAAAAGGGTAAAACGGAAAAATTCATTACCAAATTTTCCCATTACTATACCCCCATTGTTGTTTTTTCAGCTATTGCTATGGCGATTATACCACCGTTGTTGATAGCTGGGGCTTCCTGGGAAACCTGGTTTTATCAGAGTCTGATTTTTCTGGTGGTGTCTTGTCCCTGTGCTTTGGTTTTGTCGATTCCCATCAGCTACTTTGGCGGGATTGGTCGAGCGTCGAAAGAAGGGGTGCTGATCAAAGGCGGCAATTATCTGGATGTTCTTTATCAGAGCAGTGTCTTTGTCTTTGACAAAACCGGAACCCTAACTCAGGGCGAATTCAAGGTCATCAAAACCGAACCGGCATCTGGTTTTACTGAAGCCGATCTGCTGGCCGCGGCAGCAGCTGGGGAACACTATTCCAATCATCCCATTGGCAAGGCCATCACTGCCCATGCTCAAATGAATGTGGATGAGACGCGTTTGAAAAACTATTTGGAAATTCCCGGCAAGGGAACCCAGGTGGAAGTCGCTGGACAGACAATTCTGGCTGGAAACAGAAGCCTGCTGCAGGATCATCAGATTGATTTGGCCGAAAATGAAGAAGAGGGCACCATTGTCTACCTTGCCATTGACGGCAAACTGGCCGGATACCTGGTATTGGGGGATATGGTTAAGGAAAATGCCTTGGCCGCCTTGCAGCAATTGAAGAAACTGGGAGCCCAAAAGACCGTCATGCTCAGTGGCGACAATTCACGAGTTGCTAACCAGATCGGGAAGCAGCTGATGTTGGATGAAGTGATCGGAGATTGTTTGCCTCAGGATAAGGTTGCCGCCTTTGAGAAAATAAAAGCAGATAATAAAGACGGAAAAACCATCTTTGTAGGTGATGGTATGAATGACGCCCCAGTGTTGGCGATGGCCGACGCCGGGATTGCCATGGGAGCCCTGGGATCCGATGCCGCCATTGAAGCAGCCGATATTATTCTGATGAAGGATGATCCCATGGACATTGTCAAATCAGTGGATATTGCCAAATATACCAGACGAATCATGATTCAGAATATTGTGTTGGCACTGGGAATTAAAATCACCGTGCTGACCATGACCTTCTTTGGCATGGGGGAAATGTACCTGGCCATCTTTGCCGATGTGGGAGCCGCCATCCTGACTATTTTAAACACCACCCGGATTTTAAGATACCGGGGATTCTGGCAAAAGAAAAGTTTAAATCGTAAATAAGTTGATTGTGATGATTGATTTCTCTAACCCTGGCAGTTAAAAACTGCCGGGGTTTTATTTTAGTCATTAGAAAATCCAATTAAATATTTCTGGATTTCTATAAGTTTATGATATTGATTTGAAATTTTATTCAGCTAATCAAAAACGCTTTGTAGAAAAGAAGAATCCTGGAATCCGCTGGGTTAACACTCAGCGGATTTTTGCTTTGTTGGTCTAAAGGTAGGCAAAAAAATGCAGGTTTAACGATTGTCATTAGAAAAATATAATTTATTTCGTCGGTAAGATAAAAATTAGCAATGTCAGATTAGGCAGAAAAGATAAAAATGAACATTATATTATAATTATGCTATAAATTTTTGCTCTTTTCCTTAAATTTCACTTAATCTATTGAAAGATGAGTAAAATATGGATATAATGAAGACGGTTACAAATAAATAAAATTCATGGAGGTATTTTAGTATGGCAATTGCAGATCAAGTATTTGGTTTTTTTATGCCCGTAGTAAATTTGATGGGACCGGGTTCAGTAAACGAAGTGGGCGTGCAGGCAAAGGCTCTCGGTTTAAAAAAGGCTTTGATAGTAACAGACGCTGGCATGGAAAAAATGGGAATCGCAGATCAGATCAAAGAAATCATTGAAGAAGCTGGGCTCAAAGTAGTCATTTTTGCTGGTGCGCAACCAAATCCAACGGATATTAATGTTCATGACGGTCTGGCGATATTTAAGGAAAATAAATGTGATCTAATCGTTTCTTTAGGTGGCGGATCTTCCCATGACTGCGCCAAAGGGATTGGCATGGTAGCCGGGAATGGTGGTCATATTCGGGATTTTGAAGGTGTCAATAAAAGCAAAAAAGCGATGAAACCTCTGATTGCGATCAATACCACAGCGGGAACGGCCAGTGAGATGACACGCTTTTGTATAATCACCAACACGGATACTCATGTTAAAATGGCGATTGTTGATTGGCGATGTACACCAACTATATCAGTCAATGATCCGGTGCTGATGATGGGGATGCCTCCGGCATTAACAGCGGCAACTGGCATGGATGCGCTGACGCATTCAGTGGAAGCTTATATGTCAACTATTGCGACGCCGGTAACGGATTCAGCTGCCCTCATGTCAATTAAACTGATCGGTGAAAACTTGCGTCAGGCGGTTGCCAACGGACAGAATTTTGAAGCAAGAAACAATATGGCTTATGCCCAGTTCCTGGGTGGTATGGCATTTAATAATGCGAGTTTAGGATTTGTGCATGGAATGGCGCATCAACTGGGTGGCTTTTACGACCTTCCCCATGGCGTCTGTAATGCCATCTTGCTCCCACATGTCCAACGATTTAATTTAAATAGCAATCCCAAACGTCTGGCAGATATTGCGGTTGCTTTGGGTGAAAACATTGATGGTCTTTCAGTCAGAGATGCTGCTGAAAAAGGATTGGATGCAATTATTCAACTGTCCAGAGATATTGACATTCCATCCGGCTTGGCAGAACTTGGGGCAAAAGAAGAAGATTTCAAACTGATGGCAGAAAACGCAATGAAGGATGCCTGCAGTGCGACGAATCCAAGGCAGGCTAAACTGGAAGATGTTATTCAGATATTCAAAAACGCTTTGTAGAAAAGAAGAAAACAGTAATCCACTGGGTTAACACTCAGTGGATTTTCGCTCAGTTTGTCTAAAAATCAGCAAAAATGCAAGTTTTGCGATTACTATTAAAAAATACAATTTATTTCGTCGATAAGAAAAAGAATTAGAAATATCAGATTAGAGGGAAAAGACAAAAGCGATTAAAAAACGATCAATAAATGAGCATTGTATCAAATAAATACTATAAATTTTTGTGCTTTGCCATAAATTTCCTTTAATCCATTGAAAGATGTGCAAAATTTGGATATAATGATTGCGGTTACAAATAAATAAAATTTAGGAGGCATACGAAATGTTTGGTTACATGGGAAAAATATTACGTATTAATTTGACGACCGGTGAAATTGGCACTGAAGATCTTGATTTTGAGTTGGCCAAGAAATATATCGGGGGACGTGGTTTAGGGACAAAGCTTTATATGGATGAGGTTGATCCAAAGGTTGATCCGTTTGCTGCAGAAAATAAAATTGTCTTTATCAATGGTCCGTTGTCTGGAACAGCGACTCCTACCGGTGGTCGGTATATGGTCGTTACCAAATCACCATTGACTGGTTGTATTGCGTCGTCAAACTCCGGCGGCGAATGGGGCGCTTACCTGAAATATGCTGGTTATGATGCCATCATTATTGAAGGCAAAGCCAGTCTGCCGGTCTATGTCAGCATCGATGAAGAAAAGGTCGAAATTTTACCGGCACTTGATCTGTGGGGCAAAATGGTTTCCGAAACCAGTGACATGTTAAAAGAAAAACAGCCGGGAGCCAAGGTTTTAACGATTGGTCCAGCTGGTGAAAAATTGTCGCAGATGGCTGCCATCATGAATGAAAAAGACCGTGCTGCTGGTCGTTCCGGCGTGGGTGCCGTGATGGGTTCGAAAAACCTCAAAGCCATTACGGTTAAAGGCAATCTCAAACCGGAAATCGCCAATCCGGACGGCTTAAAAGCGGTTACCAAAGAATGTCGAACCCTGCTAAAAGAAAATGGTGTCACCGGTGGTGGTCTGCCGACATACGGTACCGCAGTGCTGGTTAATATTATTAATGAACATGGCGTTTACCCGACCAATAACTTCCAGGGTGGTCAGGATCCCGATGCTGAAGCCGTCAGCGGCGAAACCCTGACCGAAAAATACCTGATCAAACGGAATCCCTGTCATCATTGCCCGATTGGCTGCGGCCGCTGGGTAAAAAGCGAACACAGTCCTGATGGTATCGGCGGACCCGAATATGAAACCCTCTGGGTATTTGCCGGCGATTTAGGCATCGATGACATGGAAGTAGTAATTGACGCCAACTACTGGTGTAATGAACTGGGGATCGATACCATTTCAGCCGGTGCTACCTTAGCAGCAGCGATGGAACTCTATCAACGGGGTTATATCACCGACGAAATGCTCGATGACGATGTGATCCTGAAGTTCGGTAATGCCGATTCAGTGGTTCACTGGCTCAAGAAAATGGGTAACCGGGAAGGCTTTGGCGATTTACTGGCTCGCGGTTCTTACCGACTGGCTGATTTCTTCGGGGTGCCAGAATACTCCATGTCCGTTAAAAAACAGGATCTGCCAGCCTATGACCCCCGTGGAATTCAGGGAATGGGTCTGCAATATGCAACCTCCAACCGGGGCGGCTGTCATGTCCGGGGTTACCTGATCTCACCCGAGATTCTGGGTTTGCCAGAAAAATTGGATCGCTTTGAATTAGCCGGAAAACCAACCTGGGCGAAAATCTTCCAGGATCTGACGGCGGTTATTGACTCCACCGGTTTATGTTTGTTTACCTCATTTGCGTTAGGCGCCCAACAATATGCCGACATGTTAAATGAAGTATTAGGCACAAAATGGTCAGCTGATGATGTACTGTTAGCTGGCGAACGGATCTGGAATCTGGAAAAACTCTTTAACTTAGAAGCCGGTATTTCATCGGATGAAGATACCCTGCCGCCGCGTTTCTTAGAAGAAGAAATGCCGGAAGGACCAACCAAAGGTTGGGTTCATAAACTGGATGAATTGCTGCCACTGTACTATGCAGAACGTGGCTGGGACGAAGATGGGATTCCCACCGAAGAACGGCTGGAAAAATTAGGTTTATTATAAAATAAATGTTGGGGATGATCTCAGATCGTCCCCTTATTTCAGTTGCGGAAAGCTGAACGACAAAAAATAAAACCAGAGCCGATTGGTTAGTTCGGCTCTCATTTTATTGAAATTTAATAAAAAATATTAATAAAGAAAATTAATAATACAAATCCCTGGTTAATAAATATCCTGGTTACAAATAAATAAAATTCAGGGATGCATGGGAAAAATAAAAAGACTACTCCAAATGGAATGGCCTTTAGGTTTGCAATAAAAATGCAAAACGACGAGGGTGATGCCCTCTGCTAAGCCCCTTTTCCACAATGGGAGACATAATCGTTTCCAATTATACCCTACCGGTTTAAGTTCATAGTCTTGATGACCTTAGAAACATTAAACTTCGGAGTTTTTATCATTATATAATATTATCCGATAAAATGCAAATAAAAACAGACAAGTTTAACAATTTATGTGGGTCAGCATCGGTATAAAAAAAATTCAGACGACTGGCGGTGGAATCTGTGGCAGGGGTTGCTGTTAAATAAAAAGCGAGGAAAAAATGGAGCTTAAACGGATTTATATAGAACTCACAAATCGGTGCAATCTGAATTGTGAGATGTGTTTTCGGCATACCTGGGATACGGTTGAAGGTGATATGGATTTAGAATTACTTAAATCGATCCGGGAACAGGTTAAGGAGTTTCCAACACTCAAAGAAGTATTTTTTGGTGGCATTGGCGAGCCAACCATCTACCCGCATTTTAGCGAAGCGGTTGAATTATTTGAAGGCTATCAACTGTTAATCACCAGCAATGGGATTATGACGGAAGAAAATGCCAGAATCCTGTGCGAAAAATTTACCGAGGTTTATTTCTCGGCGGATCAATATCATGAGGATACCCAGGGTGTGAAGGATCAGCTGATCAAGACATTTGAGTATTTTAAGGATTATCATAAAAAGACCCGTTCATCTACGCCAAAGGTTGGGGTTGCCTATGTCCTCACAAAAAGCAATGCCGAGGCATTGTTTGGTATCCTCGATATGATGCGGCATTATGGCTTTCATCGGCTTTCTTTATCTCATCTGCTGCCGATTAATGAAAAGGATTGTGACGACATTTTTTATACCCGTTATGAAAACCCGGAAGGCAAGGCCTATTTAGAAAAGATCTTTACCTATCGTGACATCAAAATAAATATTCCTGACATGGAACTGAAAACTGAGCGACGCTGTACCTTTATCGATAAGGGGTATATTTATGTGGATGCCACCGGTGAGGTGATGTCCTGCTACCGCCTGGCAAACAGTTATAATGAATATGTTTTTGGGGATAAAAAAAGAGTCATTAAACATTCTTTTGGAAATGTCAAAGAAAAATCATTAAAAGAGATTATTGAAGGAAAAGAATATCAGAACTTTTGGAATACGGTCTACAATAATCAATATCCGTCCTGTATCGATTGCGATTTGCGGGGCGGGTGCAGTCTGGTGGAAGATACCAAGTATGACTGTGATTTCAATACCCCATCCTGTTCGGATTGCCTATGGGTTAGAAATTTTATCCGCTGTCCCTAGCGGCATCGAATCAGGACGGAAAAAGAAACGTGGATCTCTAAAATAGATGAAAAGAGATAGTAATCATGAATAAAAATAATTATCAAAAATTGATCAGAGAATCAAAGGAGCGGTGCCTCCAATACGGCATCACGGAAAATCAGGTCTACAGCAAGAAAATGATCGATACCTCCGAGCTGCAGCAGAAATTTACCGAAAATCGGGATCTCATCTTGACCGCCTCTCCTTATATGGAACACCTGATGAGTATTGTCAGGGGCAATAATTTTTTTGTCTTGTTAACAGACAAAGATGGCTGCATTCTCAACGCCATGGGTGATGAAAAAATATTATCAGAAGCCTTTGATTTAAAAATGGTAGCCGGTGCATATATGAATGAAGAATCCATTGGCACCAACGCCATGTCATTGGTCATTAAATCCAAGGAAGCGGTTCAATTGTCTGGAACCGACCATTTCATCGTAGCCTATCATCGGTGGACCTGCTCCGGGGCACCGATTAAAGATCCCAACGGAAATCTTATTGGCGCCCTGGATCTAACTGGCTATTCCGATTCGGTTCATCCCCATACCTTGGGTATGGTCATCGCCGCCTCCAACGCAATCGAAGAAATGCTCAAAGTTCAGGAATATAATCGGCTGCAGAATATGACCGATCGGCACATAAAAACCATTTTTAATGCCATGCCAGTGGCGATTCTCACCACCGATATGGAGGGGGAAATAAAAATTTATAATCAAAAAGCCCTGGAGCTGGTGGGAAATAAATATAAGCAATTGGATTCTAAAAATCTCGGCGAAATTATTGATGAATGGGAGAGTATCAAGGAGGGTCTTCACTCGGAAAGAAATGTCAGTCGGATCGTCAATATCAAGTCTCTGCGAAACCGCTTTCCCTGTCAGATGACCGCCAGTCCCATTTATAACCCGCAAGATGATAGTATCGAGATTGTTTTTGTATTGAAAGAAGATCTATCAAACAAAGCTGATAAAACCATTCAGCCCTATTACACTTTTGACAAAATCATTGGAAAAGATAAACATTTTGTCAGTACCATTGAATATGCCAAAAAAATTGCCAACAATCGGTCAACGATTCTGATCCTGGGAGAGAGTGGTTGTGGCAAGGAAGTTTTTGCCCAGGCCATTCACAATTACAGCAAACGAATGGATGAACCATTTGTAGCCCTTAACTGTGGGGCGATCCCCACTCAATTAATTGAGTCGGAACTGTTTGGTTATGAAGCAGGGGCTTATACCGGCGCCAAAAAAGGTGGTAACATCGGCAAATTTGAGTTGGCTAATAATGGCACGATCATGCTGGATGAAATCGGCGAAATGCCGATGGAGCTGCAAACCCGATTATTAAGGGTGCTGCAGGAAAATGTGATCACCAAAATCGGCAGCCAGAAGACCATCCCCATTGATGTGCGTATTATCGCTGCGACGAATAAGGATCTGAAAAAAGAAGTGGAACTGGGACGGTTCCGAAAAGACTTGTTTTATCGTCTGAATGTATTGCCGCTCTACCTGCCATCTTTGTGGGAAAGAAAAAGTGACATCGAGATCTTATTTAGCTATTTCATGAAAAATCTGTCAGCTAAATATGAGAAAAAAGAGTTTCAGATTAGCGAAGAAGAAATGCTGATTTTAAAAAACTACAATTGGCCGGGTAATGTCAGAGAACTGGAAAATATTGTTGAGCTGATGATCAATACAGAGTCATTTCCGACTAAGTATTTTATCGAGAACAGCAGCCATCAAGTGCCAAATCCCTGGCAGGAAATGCATTCAGAAGCTTTTTATGAAAGTCTGGAAACAGTCGATAAGTCCAAATTGGATATGAATTATATTGAAAAAGAGCATATCAAACGGGTTTTGAAATTATATGAAGGAAACATCACCAAAGCGGCCAATGCCTTAGGCATTCAGAGAAATACCTTGTACAACAAAATTAATAAGTATCAAATTGAAAGTGAAAAACAATTAGTCTGAAAGAAGGTGTCTCAATTTATATTATTTCGGTTGCAAATAAATAAAATTCAGGGACGTTAAAGGAAAAAAGACCATTCCTCAACCGGGAGTGGTCTTTTTGCAAGTATATTTGTGAAAATTATATATACAAAATAACACGGGCAAAGTCTTGTTAAGCCTCTTTTTCACTATGGGAGAGATGATTTGTTTCCGATCATACTCTACGGGTTTAAGATCATAGTGAAATAACTTAGATAGATTAAACTTTGGAGTTTTAACATACTACATTATTTTGTGTTATAATGCAATAAAAATATCATTTGATGTGATAGCTTTAAGTGATGAGCAGATGGAATCGGATAATTGTTTTGATAAATAACAGATTAAGGAGACGGATATGGAATTGCTAAAGGTAAAAACCATCAATGAAATGAAGGAAATAATCGACCACGCCTTCAGTCATTTGAAATTGGTAACAGAGAAAATCAGCATTGATGATGCAATGGAACGAGTACTCGCAACCGACATTGTTTCAACTGTGAATGTACCTCATTTTAATCGTTCTGTTGTTGATGGCTATGCGGTAAAACTGACGGATGTCCAGGGGGCATCAAATGCCATTCCCGGTTTTTTAAGAATTATCGGCGAGGTTCCGATGGGGGAAGCCACTGATTTAATCTTAAATCAGGGAGAAACCGCTTATGTTCCCACTGGCGGGATGATCCCAGCAGGAACCGAAGCGATGGTCATGATTGAATATACCGAGAAATTGGGCGAACGGGACTTGGCTGTTTATTGCAATGCTGGTGCCAACGAAAATATGATGCTGATTGGGGATGATGTCAGCATTGGCGAGGTAGTGCTTAAAGCAGGCCACTTTTTAAGACCCCAGGATCTGGGGGTGCTGTCAGCATTGGGTCATCTTCAGATTGAGGTATACCGGAAACTCCGGCTGCAGATTATTTCTACCGGTGATGAGATTGTTCCGCCGGGAACGATCCCCCAATTGGGCGAAATTGTCGATATTAATCAGGCGGCATTGAATGCCGTGGCGAAACGCTTTGGTACCGAAGTTGTTTCAAAGAGCTATGTCAAAGACGATTTTGAGACGATTAAGAATGCCGTGGATCGTGGTCTGAAAACCAGCGATATGGTTATTCTATCCGGCGGCAGTTCGATGGGAGAAAAGGATTATACCGTCAAGGTCATCGATAGTCTGGGTGAGGTACTCTTACACGGTTTATCGATAAAACCGGGGAAACCGACTATTTTGGGAAAGGTTGACGGTAAGCCGGTGGTAGGATTGCCAGGACAGCCGGTATCGGCGATTATTATTTTTATGGTGATGCTCCGGGAGTTTATGGCGTTGTACTATGGCCGGGATTTATACAAGTATAAGACGGTTCAGGGTCGTTTAATGGAAAATGTTCATGCGGCACCGGGTCGGCGGACCTTTCAGACGGTTGAAATCACGGAAGTGGACGGCCAAATTGAAGTGCGGCCAACCCACGGCAAATCCGGAATGATTACCTTGTTGGCTTATTCAGATGGCTATATTGAAATAACTGAAAATGAAGAAGGTAAAAACAGGGGGGAACTGGTGGAAGTCAGTTTATTCTGATCTAGCGTTAGTAAAAAAAAAGATGTAACCTTGTCGAACTGCTATTTAAATAAATAAGCGGTTAAATCTGACCGCACAGTCAAAAATGGAGGGATTGGATGAATACCGAAAATACAGCTAAAAAAGATGAACGGAATTTATATTTAAACAACGAAGATTTGGATGTCGCAATCCAGAAGTATCTGTCACGGTTGTCTTTTGAAAAAAAAGAACTGCAGAGCCATGTTTTGCCAGTGATCGAATCCCAAGGATGGATCAGTAAGGATGCCGTTTTTGCCAAAATATCGTCACCTTATTATAATGCTTCGGCTATGGATGGCATTTGCGTGGATGCAATGGAAATGATTGGTGTGGATGAACGTCATCCTAAAACGCTGATGAAGCAGAAAGACTTTAATTTTGTGGATACTGGGGATGTTATCACCGATCCGTTTAATGCGGTGGTGATGATTGAGGATGTAGTCGTCAAAGATGATGAGCAGATCAGTATCAACACGCCGGTGGCCTTGTGGCAGCATGTCCGCCCGATCGGTGAGGACATCGTCGCCGGTGAGTTAATCATTCCGGCCTATCACCAAATCCGTCCCATTGATATGGGGGCCCTGCTGGCCGGGGGGATCACCGAAATTGAAGTGATCGATAAACCCAGGATCGGGATTATCCCCACCGGAAGCGAGCTGGTTGAAGTCGGGGAAGCCATGTCAGAGGGGAAAATCATTGACTCCAATACCCATATGTTTGCTGGTCTGGTTAAAGAATATCTGGGCGAGCCCCGGCGCTATCCGACGGTTAAAGATGACTACAACCTGATTAAGGAAGCCATCACAAAAGCGGTAGCCGAAAATGATATGGTGCTAATTTCAGCCGGTTCATCAGCTGGTGCCGAAGATTATACCCGTAATCTGATTGCCGAGTTGGGCCAGGTGGTTGTTCACGGCGTCGCCATCAAACCAGGAAAACCGGTGGTACTGGGGATTGTTGAGGGAAAACCGGTGATTGGCATTCCCGGTTATCCGGTGTCGGCTTATATTGTTTTTGAAAACTTCGTTAAACCGGTGATTCATGCCTATAATCATCAGATCCTGTCTGAAGGGGTGTCGATCAAGGCAGTTTTGTCAAAGCGTCTGATGTCATCACTGAAGCATCTGGAGTTTGTCCGGATGAAATGCGGTCGTGTGAATGATACCTTTGTGGCGACTCCTTTGGATCGCGGTGCCGGGGTTACCATGTCACTGGTTAATGCCGACGGCATTTTGAAAATCCCCAAAAATGTTGAAGGATATGAAGCCGGCGAACTGGTTGATATCATTTTGATGCGATCTCAAGAGGAAATAGAAAATACTCTGGTTACCATTGGCAGTCATGATGTGTTAATCGACATTATGGCCAATATTATTCATAAAAACCGTGAAATGATCAGTCTGTCCTCTGCCCATGTGGGCAGTTTGGGGGGCATTATGGCGATTAAAAAAGGGGAATGTCATTTGGCGCCGATACACCTCCTGGATGAGGAAAGTGGCATTTACAATCTGGCGTACCTGCATCGTTATCTGGAGCATGATGACGTTGTTTTAATCAAAGGGGTCAAACGAACCCAGGGGATGATGGTACCAAAGGGGAATCCTAAACACATCCAGGATATTAATGATCTGATTTGCGAGGACGTCCGTTTTGTCAACCGCCAGCGGGGATCGGGAACCCGGGTATTACTGGACTACCTGTTGAAGAAGAACAATTTGGATTTCCAACAGATCCTGGGATATAGCCGGGAAATGAATACCCACATGATGGTGGCGTCTGCGGTAAAATCAGGATCCTGTGATGTCGGCATCGGGGTGCTGTCAGCTGCTGCCATGATGGATCTGGATTTTATACCCATTGGTGATGAAGAATATGATTTTGTCGTAAAACGGGAAAACTTATCGGATCCGCGAATTCAATTATTTATCCAGATTCTCAAATCTGACGAATTCAAAGAAGCCCTGATTCAGTTAAAAGGGTATGACTTTGAAAACCCGGGAGAAATTATTGAGTTATAAGTAATAAAATTATAAAAATTAAGAGGAAGGGTTGAATGTGTAAACACTGTTTACGCATTCAACCCTTCCTCTTATGGTTCGGTTGGCAAGATGACAAAGCAAAATGCAGCTAAATTATTTGGCTAAACGCATCCCTTCGCCAGATAGGATGGCAGACACATCAGCGTCAGTGAGATCCAGATTAAACCATTGCTTATAATAATCTTTGGTGGTCTGGCTGAGATCAATGTCAGAAAATTGCTCTGGATAAAAGTGTTTGGCAATAAAAAGCGCGGCCATATGGGGTTCCATCGAACCGGGGTGACCCCAGCGGGAAACCCCCACCGGCAGGGTAGTGACATTCTGGCTGGACACTGCCCGTAATCCCGACCATTTTGGGTCGGTCAGCATATAGTTGCTGGCGTTGATATCGTTGGCGATAATCGCATCGGGATTCCAGGCATAGATCTGTTCCAGAGTAGTCATTGTTTTTTCAGCATCAGTGATCAAGCTGCCACCCTGGGTTGAAACATTGATAACTCCGGCAACGTCGGTAATCTGATTGCTCAGGTCACCTTTGAGATCAGTTCGGGCCGCTTCATTAACCGCGTGGTAAACCCGGAGTCGTGATGCTTCAGGGATTTCACTGACCCGCTGGGAAACCAACTCCAGAGTAGCTTGGAGATAAGCATTATAGCCGACAGCCCGTTCCGGTTGGTTAAAAACATTGCCAGTGACGGTAACGGCTTTTTTTAATCCTTCCAAACTGTTATAATCCACGACCACCCAGGGGATCCCCGCCTTATCGAGTTTTTCCACTTCACCTTCATTGACAGCGGTGCTTTGACGGATCAGAACCAGGTCGGTATTGGTTGCCAGCAGTTCTTCAATATTAATGGCGCCATCCTGAAACGGAACCGAAACCGAGCCGATATCAGGACGTTTATAAGCCATCAGCACATCCCGTTTAATGCCATTGGGGATGCCCACAATTTTATCTTCCTGACCCAGCATGGCCATAATGTGGGCAGTGGAGGCGTAAAGACAGGCTACCCGTTGGGGATCAGTCGGGATGACAACTTTCCGATCCAGACAATCGGTTACGGTTTTTGTTGCAGCTGCTGGGGTGGAATTCTGGGTTTGACAGCCAGGTAAGAGCGTCAGCAACAATAACAAACCAAGCCAAAAAGCGAAGCGATATCTGTTTTTTTTCATCGGGAGACCTTTCTTTTTGAAATACCTGCAAGGGTTCAGTGAATATTCTTCAGTGGCACAATAAACTTCTGATTAATCCCCTCTTCATCGGTTGTTCCGATGCTTGATACAATTTTAAAAACATTTTTCAGATTATCTTTTGTTAAAACTTCAGATGAGCTGCCAATGGCTTCAAATTTTCCGTGGTTCATCAGCGCAACCCGGGTATTTACCCCGGCGTTTTCTAAATAAAAGGCCTGATTTAAAAAATGAGTGGCCATAATAATGGTAAGTCCCTTTTCTTTTACCAGCCAGGTGATGATTTCCAACACCATCAGCTCATGGCAAAAATCCAGGTGGGCGGTGGGTTCATCAAGAACCATGATTTTAGCGTCCTGAGCCAGCGCTCGGGCAATCAGAACCAACTGGAGCTCGCCGCCACTCAACTCGGTATATAATCGATTTTCGAAGCCTTTCAAACCGACCTGGACGAGGCATTCAAGGGCGCGATTGCGCTGGGTGGTGTCCGGTGAAGCGAATAGTTTAGTCGCATAGGTACGGCCCATCACCACGATATCAAGAACGGTATAAGGAAAAGTTTTGGCATGGCTTTGGGGAACATAAGCAATGTTCTGGGCAAATTCTCGGGGTTTGAGTTTATGCAGATCATTGCCGGAAAGGTGAATAGAGCCGGCACTGGGATGATTGATACCTAAGATGCAGTCAATCAGGGTGGTTTTACCACAACCGTTGGGTCCGATGACGCAAAATATTTCGCCGGGATGGACATCAAAGCTGATGTTTTCAAAAATAAGTTGCTGATCATGATAGCCAAAGGATACATTTTCTAAACTCAATAAAGACATTACCAGTTCCTCCCTTTTGTTTTTTTAAGGAGATAAATAAAAAATGGTCCGCCAATCAGTGCGGTGATAATCCCCAAAGGGATTTCGCCGCCGGTGATGGTCCGGCAGAGGGTGTCGCAGAAGATCACAAAGCAGGCACCAAGAGACATGCTTGCCGGAACCACCCATTTATTGTCATTGCCGACCAGCATACGCCCCACGTGGGGAATAATCAGCCCGATCCAACCGACAATCCCGCTGACGCAGACGGCTCCGGCCGTCGCCAAGGTGGCAAAACCGATGATAAACCACTTATTGGCCATGACGTTGATCCCCAGCGTTTTGGCTTCCCGGTCGCCCATCGATAAAACATTGAGACGATAGCGCATCACTAACAGCCCCAACATGCCAAGGATCATCGGAATAAAGGCGAGTAGCACATCAACTGTTTTGGTTGAAGCCAAACTGCCCATTAACCAAAAGGTGATGGCGGGAAGTTGAGTGGCAGTATCGGCCAGGTATTTTAAAAGCGATATCAGAGCCGAAAAAATCGACTGAATAATGGTGCCACCCAGCACCAGGGTGATGGTGGGGGCAGTATTATCGATCCGGCCGGCAAAATAACTGAGCACAACGGCCAGCACCCCAAAGAAAAAAGCAAAAAGCGGGGTTAAAAAAATGTTGTTAAATAACACAATCGCCAGGGCAGCGCCAAAGCCGGCTCCGGCAGAAACCCCGAGAATCCCGCTGGAAACCAGGGGATTGCGAAAAAGTCCCTGAAAGGCTGCCCCGCTGGCGCCCAGAGCGGCGCCAACCAGAGCTCCTAAAACCGCTCTTGGCAAGCGGATTTGCAGAATCACTGCAGTTGTCTCCGGACTTAGGCTGCTGCTTTGGCCCGTGATGCCCTGCCAGAAAGCTAACAGAATATCAGTAAATGAGACATAATACCGACCGACACAAATAGTCCCAAAGAAAAAGATGATGGGAAGAATAATGAGAATGAGGGTGACAATTGTCTTTTTTCGCGGTGACATTTATGCTTTTTTTCGTTTTGTTATCAAAACAACGACCAGGACAATCACAACAACTAAAGCGCCTAAAGCAACCCAGAGAATCATATTAGAACTGGTGCTGGCAGGAGCCACAGTGGTAAAGTTGATTTCCGCAGGGGTTGTTAAGACGGCACCACTTTTGGCAACTAAGGTGGGATCGACTTTTACTGTATAGACAGTGCCTTCTTTTAATGGCTCAGTTGGGGTAACGGTGATAAAATTACGCAGATCCGGTTGGAGCTGATCATCCGCCATCGTTACGTTGGCAGGAACTTGATCAGCTCCGACCCATAAAGTAACCGCTTTAATATTGCCATCGCGGACAGTGGCATAGGCGATGTTCTTACTGAATTCCAGTGTGATTGCTGAATCCACGGGGACGTCCGAGGCATTATTGGCAGGTGTTGCGGTAACCAGTGCCAGCGGTTCGGTACTACCGCCGCCGGAACCGTCGCCACTGCCTGGTGCCGTGGTGGCATCGGTGGTGGTTGTATCCGTGGTGGTTGTATCCGTGGTTGTCGTTTCCGTGCTGGAGCCGCTCCCGCTGCCAGAACCGTTTCCACCGCCGCCGCCAGAGCCATCGCCGCCAGCCGCCATTACGCCGCCGGAAAGGCTGAAGGCCAATAATAAACCCAACAGTAAAGATAAAAGAGATCGCGTCATTTTGCTTTGTTTCATTTCTTTTCCTCCAAACTTTAGTTAGAAAATTTGTTTGTAAAATAAATTGTAAATTTAATCTTCAGGAAACAGTGATTTCATACATTGAATGCCTGTGCCGATAAAACGGCGATAACGACAATTGTAACAGGAAACAATTTCTTCAGCGACCCATTCTTCTTCAACATCCTGTTTAAACGCCGGGCATTTTGAGGCAATTTCATGGCCAAGAATCCAGTCATCAACAGGAAGGTTGACAGGTCTATTCATAAAAGCGTTCTCCCAACTTTCGGATTTCCGATTTTGAAATGGATTGGTAACAATTGGTTTGATCCTGTTTGACGAAAAGCACGTATTGATGATTGTATAAAACCGTTTTAGTTCGGTTGCATATCGATATGGAGACCGCATCATTCAGCGGTTTTTTGTCAGCCAGATCAAGAACTTGCCGCAGTTCAGGGAATTCTTTCAGTTCGGAAACCGGATAGGTTTTGTTAATCTCAATGTTTTTCAAAGCGCCTTTGATTTCTCCATCACTGCCGAATAGTCGTAAACCGACGCCGGCCAGGGCGCCAATGATACCCAGACCGGTGCCGCCATGTTCCGATAAATGAAGAGCGCTTTTTTTGGCGCAAAGCAGTGCATCATCTTTGGTCAGAATTTGGGTTTTGGCATTTTTCCCAAAATCAATCAGTTCCTGATAATTCTGTTGTGGATCAAATTTAAGGACGCAGAGACCGGGATCAGAACCTGCAGCTGCCACCGTATCCAGATGGTGCGAAGCAATCGTGATGATATCCGTTAGGGCATCCTCAGGGGCTTCGCCGTGAAAGCACATGGAGCTGTTATGGGAGGTGTAGGGAATATCCTTGTGGATAAAGAGCTGGTGGCGGGTGACCAGGGAACAAGGGCCGTATCCGGCCGAAATCAGTTTTTCCTGAATCTGTTCGGCGATGGTTCCGGTACCAATTGAATCAAGGTTGTCGGTATCATCAATACAAAGATAAAATTTCATGGTTAGTTGCTCCTCTATTTTTTTTATGGTTTAGCACTGGTTTTCGGAGTCTAAAATTTCAATTGCAGCGCCAATTTGAACGGTACCACCTTGAATCACCGCAGTAAAGACGACCTCTTCGGCCAGGGGGCAGCTCTGATTGTTGTCGGTAAGTTCACAGCCAAAGCATTTCTTGCCGATCTGGGTGATCTTTTGAACGGTGTCCCCAATTCTTAATAGCGTTCCCACCGGCAGTTTGTAGAGCTCAATATTTTCGGTAATAACATTTTCATTAAAACGTTTGGTACATAAACTGGTGATATGCAACGCATCCATTTTCCGAATACTTTCGATTCCGAAAAAACTGACCTGACGAAGATCCTTGCCGCCGTGGCGGTCACCTTCGAGACCAAAACCAGCGATGAAAATGGCAGCTGGTTCAACAGCAACAGTCTTTCCTTTTTCAACGCTTTTGTTCAATTTAATTACGCTACTCATGGCGGCACTCCTTATTTATTTAAGCTTTGAGATCATGGTGAAATTTACAAATGTCAGATAATGGGGGCTTCGTTATTGGTATCAGAAGCGGTTGTATGAAATAAAGTCGTTAATAATGGGGTCAGCCGTAGCCATTATTTCTTCCGGGGTGCCGGAAAAAAGGCACTGCCCCTGATTTAAAAAAATCAGCTGGGAACAGATCCGAAAAGCCTGGCTGAGATTATGGGTGATAATAATGACTGTTAAATTGTGATTCAGGCTTCTTTTTTTCAGCGCAGATTCAATAATCCGGATGCTTTTGGGATCGATATTGGCGGTTGGTTCATCTAAAAAAAGCACTTTTGGAGCAAAGGATAAGGCTCTGGCCAGGGCAGTTTTTTGGGATTCGCCACCCGACAGGTGTTTGGCATTTTGGGTTTGAATTTTTTCCAGTTCGAATTCTGCCAGCAGCCCTTTGACGGTATCGTTAATTGTTTCTTTATCGCACTTGCGGATCCGTAGCGGGTAGGCAATGTTTTCATAAATGGAGCGCGAAAACAGGGTTGGGGTATGGCTGGAATAGGTCATTTCCGTCATGGTATGATGGCTGAGGGTTTGGTTGTCATAAAGGATGCTGCCCGAGCTCATGGGGATCAAGCCCGCCATAATCTTCAGTAAGGTTGTTTTACCGGAACCGTTTGGCCCGATGATTCCATATATTTGGCCGGGTTCAAAAACAAGGTTTTGATAGGCTCCTGTTAAGGTGAGTACGGATTTTTCCTGATAGGTTTTGGCAAGTGCGTTAGCTTCGATTTTCATTTTGACCTCCCATAACATAATGGTACAAAACAGAATTGGTAATAAACGAGATGGTCATTAAGATAATCCCCATGGCAATGGAGACGCTATATTGTCCCATATTGTTGTTCATGGCAATAAAGGTGGTCATGACCCGGGTGAATCCTTTAATGTTGCCACCAACAATCATCACCGCTCCGACCTCCGAAATCGCCCGGCCAAAGCCGGTTACCAGGGCAATCATAATCACCGATTTCAGTTCTAAAATCAGTAAGATCAGAATATTCCATTTTTGGGCACCCAGGGTTTTGCCGGTTTGAACAACCTCATAACCGCTGGTTCCGGCCTGGTTAAAGATAATTCCGGTAATCACCGGAGTAACCAGAATGGTTTGGGCGATGATCATCGCCGTGGGCGTATACATCAGTTGAAGTTCCCCGAAAGGACCGGATCTGGCCAAAAAAAGGGCGGTAAATAAACCGATGATAACCGGCGGAAATGACATAAAGGTATATAATAAGCGTGAGACGATCGGTTTGCCTTTAAAATCATTGATGCCGAGTAAAATCCCCAGCGGAATACCAAGCAGGGTCGCATACAGAGTCGATGAAAAAGATACATATAACGATAAAAGAACGATTTGAATAATTTCAGGGTCAAAGGAAAAAATAAGGCGGAATGCCTCAACAAAACCATTGAGTATGTAATCCATAGATCTCTCCGTAAATAAGATCCCGGAAGAAATGTCCCCCGGGATCTCAGATTTGTGATGGGTGTTTATTTTTGTGCAGCGTTCGGGGTAAAGAGTGGATCGCCATTGATTTCATATGAGCCGATCAGTTTCTGAGTTTCAGGTGAGAGGATCCAGTCCACAAAAGCTTGGGCGCCATCGGCGTTAATCTTATCGTTGATAGTCGGTGATACGGCAATAACGCCATATGGATTATTGAGAAGTTTATCACCTTCGCAGACAATTTCCAGACTGGCCATGGTGTCTTTCATATTAGCATAGGTGGCGCGGTCACACAAGGTATAGCCAAGTTTTTCATTGGTGACAGTAAGGGTTTCACCCATACCAGTACCGGTTTTAATATACCAGTCGCCGGCCGGGGTAATGTTGGCAGCCTTCCAGATTTCAAGTTCTTTGGTATTGGTGCCGGATTTATCATCCCGGGAAACAAAGGTTGAAGGCGCCGCTGAAATGGCCGTAAATGCTTTGACAGCATCGCTGGCGGCGGTTGTTTTTACTTTGGCAGGGTCTTCTTTGGGACCAAGAACGACAAAGTCGTTGTACATAACGTCAAATCGTTCAACACCGTAACCATCGGCAATAAATTTATCTTCCTGGGCTCGGGCATGTACTAATAAAACATCAGCTTCCCCGTTTTTGCCCATTTCGATGGCTTTTCCGGTGCCTACAGCGACAACCTTAACAGCAATACCGGTTTGGGATTCAAAATCAGGTAAAATCACGTCCAGCAAGCCGCTGTCCTGGGTACTGGTGGTGGTAGCCAGAATAATGGTGCCATTCGAACCAGGTTCCAGATCTTTCTTGGCCGGGGTGCACCCCAAAGCACTTAATGCGATGGTGCAGACAAACAAGGCCATGAGCAGTACCGATAATTTCTTTTTCATTTTCTTCCTCCTAAAAATAGTATCAAAGAGATGTCTCTTGGATATCATAAAACTAGGAAAGATGGACTAATAAAAAAACGACTGCGCAGAAAAAGCAGTCGAAAAAATTCCACCATCCTTTTCACATTGGAAAGCACAACCATTTCTAGTCATACTCTATCGATTGAAATACCATAGTAAACCGTAGGCGTTTCAATTCGGATTGATTGAGATACTATATTGAATTACTCAGATTAATACCCTGATTTTAGCAAAATTAACAGTTGCCGTCAAGTTTTGAAGGTTTGCTTTTTATGATAAAAAAATTGATGCGCATCGATTTTTTCAAGAACATGCGAAAAATGAAGTAGTACAAAAAATTATATTGAGGTTTGTTGATCATCGGGATGGACGTGGTTGCATTCACACTTTTTCTGAGTTACAATATCCATAAATTGATAAAATAATAATGAGCTATGAAAAAATTAAAGAGGTAAATGATGAGTAGAGAAAAAGGTCGGTCATTAACACAAATGGTACGAAACGGCGGTTGCGCGGCAAAGTTGGGACCTGGTGTTCTGTCGGATGTGCTGGGGAGCTTAACACCAACAGCAGACAAAAACCTGCTGATTGGAATGGAAAACTCCGATGATGCCGCCGCCTATGCGATTAATGAAAAGCAAATTCTACTGCAAACCCTGGACTTCTTTACGCCGGTTGTGGATGATCCGTATCTTTTTGGTCAGATAGCCGCCACCAATTCATTAAGCGATATCTATGCAATGGGTGGGAAACCCCTGATAGCCTTAAATATTGTCTGCTTTCCAGTTTGTGAAGATCCCCGAATTTTGGGAGAAATATTAAGAGGCGGGATGGATAAAATTAAGGAAGCAGGTGCCTTATTAGTTGGCGGTCACACCATTGATGACAAGGAGCCCAAATATGGACTTTCAGTATCCGGGTTAGTCGAGCCAGGTAAACTGCGGGGAAATTGTCACGCAAAAGCTGGGGATATTCTAATTCTGACAAAACCGATTGGGTTGGGAATTATTAATTCAGCCGTTCGAGCAGGTGTTGCATCGGAAGAATCAAGTCGAATTGCGGTTGAAACCATGCGAACACTCAATAAAAGGGCCTGTGAAATCATGGCGAATTACGATGTCCATGGATGTACCGATATTACTGGCTTTGGACTCGGTGGGCATACCATGGAGATGGCAAAAGCCAGTCGTGTTTCCATCAGTTTATACTACTCACAGCTGCCGATTATCCCAGAAGCCGAAAAGTTTGCCGATATGGGGATTGTTCCCTCAGCCACCTATCATAATCGGGAACACTGTAGCGGAAGTTACACCTCGGAATTGCCGGTTTTAGGTGAAGATCTTGTCTTTGATCCACAGACATCAGGGGGATTATTAATTTCAATAAGTCCCGAGCAGGGTGAAGAGCTATATCAGGAGCTGATCGAAAGCCTGGGGAGTTATGTCAGAATCGTTGGGAAAATAGAGGGAAAAAGGGACTTTGATCTGTACCTGGAAAAATAGTTAGGATAGGTGCAAGAGCGGCCTATTGATGAGGAATAGTGTTGACAGTTATCAGGGGTATTGATATAATTTTGTCAAACAAAATGAGGTCTCCGAGCAAAAGTATCTAAGAATAAAGTTTATGATACTGCGCCAAAGCGTTAGAGCTTTCGGGTTGTACTGGAAACGGGATAGCCTTCTGTTCATGAAAAGGAGCAAACATAGCACGAGTGTAAATATGTATTAGGGTAACATGTTTTTGTTGTGTCTTGCTTTCTTTTTAGCTTGAACAGTGTCGATGGGATCATGGTCAGTTTTGTCTGGTTAAATAAAAAATAAAGAACTTGAAAGAGGAAAAAAAACATGTTACAAGGGATTGAACTGGAACAAGCAGTAAAAATAATCACTGAAAACGTTAAACAAGCTGAAGAAAAAGAAGTCGTAGGGATTATGGATGCACTTAAACGGGTGGCGGCTCAGGATGTCTTTTCTGATATGGACAATCCACCCTTTGATCGTTCACCCTTAGATGGTTATGCACTGATTGCAGAGGACACCGTCGCTGCCAGTCGGGAAAATCCTATTGAATTTAAGGTGGTCGAAAAACGTTTTGCAGGAGATGCCAGCGAGCTGGTTTTAAAATCAAATCAGGCGGTTCGGATAATGACCGGAGCAATGATGCCCAGCGGAGCAAATTGTGTGATTCGCCAGGAAGATACAGACTATGGTTCCGATGTTGTCAAAATATTTACACCATTAAAAGCACACCAGAACTTTATCTACAGCGGTGAGGATTACAAAAAAGGTACGAAACTGATTGCTGCAGGAGAGAAATTAAATTTTGTCCATTTGGCATTATTGGCCAGCATGGGTTTGCCGACCATCACAGTATACAAGCAGCCAAAGGTGGCGGTACTCGTCACAGGAGAAGAGCTTTTTCCGCCAGGGTTACCGCTTAACAAAGGCAAGATTTACAACACGAATTTATTTTTTATTGCGGCCCGGCTCAAAGAATTATCAGTTAACCCAGTTTATCTTCAGCAATGTGGAGATGATGTCGAGATCGTCGTCGCGAAGATGAAGCATGCGCTGACAGTTGCTGATTTTGTGATTACAACGGGAGGAGTATCCGTTGGTGAAAAAGATATCTTTCATGAGGTATTGCCAAAGTTAGGTGTCGATCGAAAATTCTGGAAGGTGAACTTGAAACCAGGAACACCGGCGATGTTCTCAACCTACGGCGACAAACCAGTCCTGAATTTATCGGGAAATCCGTTTGCTGCATTGGCTACTTTTGAATTACTGGCTAGGCCAGCGTTGGGAAAAATGTCTCGTGATGATTCAATATTGACCAGCGAAACGACTGGGATTATGGATACTGATTTTTCTAAAAAAAGCAAGGGGAAGCGATTTATCCGGGCGATTTACAAAAATGGCAGGGTCACGTTGCCACAAGGTGGCCACGCATCCGGGATGATCGCCTCAATGAAGGACTGTAATTGTCTGGTCGAAATTGAGGCCGGAAACAATGGCACAAAAAAAGGGGATACCGTTAAAGTAATTTTGTTATAAGGTGCTTAACCTATGACTAAATAGGGAGTCAAATAATGGAAGAGAGAAGAAAAAATGCATCAATCGAAACTGTTGGCGATAAGCGGCGTGAAAAATTCAGGTAAAACAACGCTAATTACCCAATTAATTCCCAAACTGGTGAAAAAAAAGTTGAAAATTGCCACAATCAAGCATGATGGTCACGGTTTTACAGCGGATATTGAAGAATCAGATTCTTATCGGCACAAAGCAGCTGGGGCTTATGCAGCGGCTGTTTTTTCAGATAGTAAATATATGTTAGTAAAAGATGTACCGGAGTGCAGCGAAGAGATGATCATTCAGTTTTTTCCGGAAGCAGACCTGATTCTGCTGGAGGGTTTTAAAAATTCGGACTATCCTAAAATAGAAATCGTCCGATCAGATAATTCCAGAGCAAGCGTTTGTGATCCCAAGACGATGGTTGCCCTTATCAGCGACCTTCCCTTTAGTGGCGAAAACATACCAATTTTTGGATTAAATGAGATTGATCAAATTGCCGCATTTATCTATGAATGGACGTGTCAGGGACTGTCATTAAAAAGGGGAGGAAACAATGGAAATTAGAGGAAAAATAACCGGGATTTGTACAAGTGTTGACATAGGAACACCAAAAAGAAATTTGCACCAGGCTAATCTGATCAAAAATTATGGGGTTGAAGGTGACGGTCACTCGGGTTTTCACACCGATAAGCAGGTTAGTCTGTTGTCTTACGAAAAGATTCAGGAAACAATTGGGAAAGATGCCGTTGTAAAGGAAGGCGCCTTTGGCGAAAATATGGTAGTTCAGGGCATCGACTTTTCAGACTTCCCGATCGGAACGCAGTTTCGAACCGGCGATGTGATCCTGGAAATCACTCACAAAGGGATGGAATGCGAAATTTGCGAGATGAATCCGCCGCTGGATAGCTGTCTTATGAAAAAGGAAGGCATTTTCTGTAAAGTGATTATGGGTGGGATTGTTACAGAAGGGGATTACCTTCATGTGGAAGATTAAAAAAGCAGCTTCGGGAGGGACCGCATATGACGAAAGATCCAAACATTTTCAGATCCATCCCTAAAATAGACGAGGTGTTAAAAGAACCTGAAATAATCGAGGCGATTGAATATTTTGGAAAAGGGGCGGCGATTGAGAGTACCCGAGTCTGTGTTGAAGAAATGCGGAGTGAAATGACTTCAGGTAAGCGAACGGAACCGATAAATCAGGATGATCTGATAAAAAGAATTAGCGCACGAATTAAAAGAGAGAACCAGCGGCATTTGCGACCGGTGATTAACGGAACCGGGATTATCCTGCATACGAATTTAGGCCGGGCTGTACTCAGTGAAGCAGCCGCACAAGCAGCCTTTGATGTGGCCAGAAATTACAGTAATCTGGAGTACAATTGCGATAACAGAACCAGGGGGAGCCGTTATAGTCACGTGGATTATCTCCTCGAAAAACTATGCAATTGCGAAAGTGCCCTGGTTGTCAATAACAATGCGGCGGCGGTATTGCTGATGCTCAGTACCCTGACAAAAGATAAAGAGGTCATAGTTTCACGAGGTGAGCTGGTGGAAATCGGCGGCGCTTTCCGGGTGCCAGAAATTATGGAACAAAGCGGAACCAAATTAATCGAAGTTGGCACTACCAATAAAACTAAAAAATCAGATTATGAAAAAGCAATCGTGCCGGAAAAAACGGGGGCTATCTTAAAGGTACATACCAGTAATTTTAAAATTATGGGCTTTACCGAGGAAGCCTCTCTTGAAGAGCTTGCAGAAATCGGCAAAAGCCATGACCTGCCGGTACTCTACGATCTTGGCAGTGGCGGATTTTTTAAGGCAGCGGATTATGGTTTAAGTGAGGAACCCAATGTTTTTGAAAGTATGAAAGATGGAGCCGATGTGATTTGTTTTAGTGGTGATAAACTACTGGGAGGTCCCCAGGCGGGGATCATCATTGGAAAGAAAAAGCACATTGATGCTATGAAAAAAAATCCCTTAACGCGAGCGCTCCGAGTCGACAAGATGACCCTGGCGGCATTGGAGGCTACGTTGCGACTTTATCTGGATTGGGAAAAAGCCGTTAAAGAAATTCCACTGCTCAGCCAACTTTCCATCACCACGGAGGAATTAGTGAAAAAAGCTGAAACCTTTATGCAACTGCTAAAAAAAATTCCCATGATCACCGCTGAAATCATTGCAGCAGAGGGCCAGGTCGGCGGGGGATCGATGCCCAATCAGATGATTCCGAGTATCTGCGTTGCCCTTGAAGCCAATGGTTTTTCGGCTAATGCTCTGGATCTGGCGTTAAACAGTGCGGAAACACCGATCATCGGAAGGATCCACAAAGATCGCTATCTGCTGGATATGCGTACCATTGAAACAAGGAATTTTGATACGATTGTCAGGGCGCTTGAGAAAATGGATAAATGATTGGAGAGGTATGAATGAATATCATTTTAGGGACGGCAGGACATATCGACCATGGGAAAACCAGCCTTGTCAAAGCGTTAACGGGAATTGACACCGATCGATTAAAAGAAGAGAAAAAACGAGGGATAACTATCGAACTGGGTTTTGCTCATCTGGATCTGCCCTGTGGCAATCGGATTGGGATCGTGGATGTTCCTGGACACGAAAAGTTTATTAATAATATGCTTGCTGGTGCCGGAGGCATTGACATCGCGATGATGATTATTGCGGCTGATGAAGGAATTATGCCCCAGACCGTCGAACATTTTGGTATCTTATCGCTTTTGGAAATTAAGCATGGTGTGATTGTGATTACCAAAACTGATCTGGTCGATGATGACTGGATTGAAATGATAACAGGAGAAATCCAGGAGAAATTTCAGGGGAGCTTTCTGGAAAATGCGCCGATCATTTCCGTATCCGCTCATACCGGAAAAGGATTAGCTGAATTGAAAGAAGCCTTGTCGTTAACCGTCTCAAAGGTTCAGGATAAAAAATTGACAATCCCTTTCAGACTTCCCATTGACCGGGTTTTTTCGGTGGACGGCTTTGGGACGGTGGTAACCGGGACGTTAATCGAAGGACGGATTAAAGTGGGGCAAAATGTGATGCTCTATCCGTCATTGGAAACCCCTAAAGTTCGAAGTCTCCAGGTTCATGGCGATGCTGTTGAAGTGGCAGTTGCGGGACAGCGGGTAGCCGTAAATTTATCGGGAATTAAGAAGCATCAGGTGGTTCGCGGTGATACCATTGCTCCGGTTGACAGCATGGAAAATACGATGATGGTGGATGTAAAACTAAATATCTTAAAAAGTACCAAACGGATCATAAAAAATGCCAGTAGAGTCCATTTTTATCATGGTACCAAAGAAGTTCTGGCAAAGCTTATTCTGCTTGACAAAGATGAGCTGGAAGCGGACGAATCTGCCTATGTTCAGTTTCGGTTTGAGGAAAAATTAGCGCTAAAAGTCGGAGATCATTTTGTTATCCGTTTTTATTCGCCCCTTGAAACCATTGGCGGCGGCGTTGTCCTGGATGCCAACCCGACCAAACACCGACGAAATCAACCCGGGGTTATTGACAGCATGGAGATTAAAGAAAATGGGACAAAAAAAGCGAAAGTCTATTTGGCGATTTGCGAACATGAAAAAAATCTCAAAGATGTTGATTATATCCGAGATCATATTGGCAAAGAACCGATTACCAAAGAACTGAATAAGTTAGTTGAAGAAAAAATGATTATTCAATTGAACGATTCCCTCTTTCTTTCAAAGGAATATTTAACATCTTTAAAAAACAAGCTCTTAAAAATGCTGCGAGAATATCATAAAGCTTACCCCTTAAAAGAAGGGATGAACCGCGAAGAAGTTAGAGGAAAGCTGATCCGAAAAGCTCCGGTTAGTGCCATTGATAGCATCATCAACTTTTTTATTGATAAAAAAACGGTGCGCTGGGAATCAGAATTCATCAGTCTACCGGACTTCAAAGTTGTCTATCAGGAAGCCGACACAGAATTGCTGAATGAGGTTGAAAAGCTCTATCTGAGTAACGGTTTTTCACCTCCGTCGCTGGACGATCTGGCCAAACACTATGGAAAAAACAAACAATATACCGGGGCCATTGCGATGCTGAAGAAATCGGGAACCATTATTTCCCTGGATCTTAAATATTTTATTCATCAGGAATACTACGAAAAAGCATTGGCCTTGTTAAATAATCATTTTGAAAAAAATGATGAAATTGCCTTGGGAGACTATCGAGATATGCTCGGGGTTTCTAGAAAGTATGCGGTTGCTTTGCTGGAGGAATTTGATAAAAAAAGATTAACAAAAAAAGTTGGCGAAACCAGAAGACGATACAATCAATAACCGTGACAAGTTGTGATGATAATGGAAAAGAGGTGGGTAAAATAACAACGAAAATCCGAACAGTTCCCAATATGATTTTAATTGGTTCAACGGCCAGAAATAGCGGAAAAACAACCCTGGCGGTGGCAATTATTGAAAAATATAAAAACTGGATCCCGGTGTATGGCATAAAAGTAACGACGATTGCTGAAAAGCATGCAAAATGTATCCATGGCGGAGAAGGCTGTGGGGTGTGTACCAATTTCGACAACGATTTTGACATCACCGAAGAACTTGGCAATACAAATAATAAGGATACCTCAGTGCTTTTAGCCGGAGGTGCAAAAAAGGTCTATTGGTTAAAAACATTGGCAAGCGAAATCAGTGCAGGAATCGAAGCCGTTTTAGAAAAAATACCTCCCGATGCCCTGATTATCTGCGAATCGAATAGTCTGAGAAAGGTAGTTGAACCTGGTGTGTTTGTGATGGTTAAAAATACCGCAGACAATCAAATCAAAAAGACTGCAGCTGAGGTCATCGCTCAGGCAGATATTGTTTACGAAAACTATTTTCAAGATAATTTTGACGAGGTGATTGATCAAATCAGCCATTGCATTCATCTAAAAAAAACAGAGTCTGAGCGTTTTTGATTCAGATACCAGAAAATTGATAAGTCAAATATAACAGCGCGGATCATTAATATAATAAAAGCGGAGACAATCATACCCTCAGGATTGTCTCCGTTTTTTATTTAAAAACTATTCTGCAGTTGTAGCCATTGCCGGTTCTGAAGCGAGATTGACAGCTTCTTTATTTGTTCGCAGATAGGTGTAGTAGTAAACACCAGGCACTACAATGGCTCCACCAATCACATTGCCGATTGTTACCGGAATAAGATTATTGATGATGATCTGACTCCAGGTAATGTCTGCTCCCAAAAATAAGCCAATTGGTAAAAAGAACATATTTGCGACGCAATGCTCAAACCCGGCGAGCACAAAAAGCATAATCGGAAACCAAATTGCAAATATTTTCCCGATAATATCTTTTGCACCGGCCTGCATCATGACGGCCAGTACCACTAATATGTTGCAGAATGTGGCTCGGATAATGATCGGCAACAAAGGAATCGCGGTCTTTGCTTCAGCAATACCGATTGCCTTGGCAGTCATGGCTTCGCCGCTGTATAAGCCACTTTTGAAAAGCAACCAGGCTAATAAAACAGAGCCCACAAAATTCGCAAGTAAAACAACAGTCCAATTGCGAAGCAAGGAGCTGAGAGTGATTTCTTTTTTAGCTAAAGCTAAAGTTAAAGTGCAGTTGCCGGTAAACAACTCGGCACCACAAAAAATAATCAGCATCAAACCAACTGGGAAAACGCCAGCACCAATGAATTTTGCAAGGGTTGCCTCAAAACCACTTCCAGCACCGGAAGTAACAATGGTGAAACCATATGCACCTAAACCAACATACATACCAGCAAAAATACCGAGCAAAAGCATCTTACCAATTGGTAAAGCGGCCTTTGCTTTTCCGCTGGTCACCATAGCCTCATTAATCTCTTTCGGGGTCAAAAAACTGTTCACACTATTTTCCTCCTAAACAAGTTACGACTTTCATGAATCGTTTGCAGAAGTATAGCACAGAAATAATTATTTGTATATAGTTAGTGTTGCTTAAGTTTTACGATTAGTTTGGAGGACATAACAAATTAAAAAAGTAAATAGAAAAATACGATAAAATATAGTGGCGTTAGGGGAAAAAATAGAAAAGAGATAATTACGATCGAAGTGAAAATATTACAATTATAATTGATTTTGATATTTAATACAATCTACCGCGGTATTTTCTGTCAATCTACATATGAAAATCGGTTTACAGAAATACAAAAATATAACCAACGGATTATCAAATTTAAATACGTTGAATAAAGAGAACATGAATAAAAGTTGTAATTATGAAATTGGCATTAAGGTGAAAAGTCAGGTATATTGCCAAAAATATGTACTTTGATCAGGACTGGATAGGGGCTGAAAATAATGGTTGAAAAAAAGAAATACCAGCGTCGACAACGCCGGTATTTGCGGTTAATAAAAATTGCGAATAAATTATCGATTTTTAAGGAATCGACGTTATCGTCATGGGTATCTCTTTACCGTTCGCAAAAGTAAAAATTTGCTCAAGAGAAGTAATAATTAGTTTGCTCGTGCTTTGACTTACGAATATAACTTAATGGAATAATCACATTTTCATTATTCTATTAAGTTATTCCGTGGGGTGATGTTAATGGGAATATTTTTCAAGAATATGTTGATGAAAAGAAGTCTCAATCATCGACATGTATCGGTGAGTGTTGTAGATATAATAAAAATGGCGTTTTATTTTCCGATTATCGAGAAGAATCAGGGTGCCATCATTGATATAATTTTTCACGGCATCCTCAAAAAAATAGCCAATACCAATGCCAGTGAGAATGAGTTCTTTTGCTAATTCATTGGTATCGCATTCGATAAAGGTTTTGACCCGTTTCATATCCAAATGACTGAGATGCTTCTTAATTTCCTGTAAAGTTCCGGAGCCTTTTGCTCTTAAAATAAAGTTTTGTTCTCTTATTTCCTGGGGGGTTTCAAGGAGAAAGTTATATTTTTCTTTCAGGCCAATCAAAACCATATTAGAAGTGGAAATCTCTAAGGTGTCAATATTGGGGATATCTTTTTCAATGCCAACAAAACCGAATTTATACAGACCCGTTCGTACTTTGTAATAAACATCCTGGCTCGTTGTTGTTTTAATGCTGTAAGTTATATTTTCATACAAAGCAGATCGTTCACGAATCAATTCCGGTAAAATATATTGGGACGGATAGTTGCTGGCAATCAAATCAATATGTCCGGTAGTATCGTCCAGTTCACCTTTGAAAAGTTGAATTAACTCATGATTTTCGGTCAGTATATTAACTGCGCAGATATAGAGTTTTTGCCCTTCGCGGGTTGGGATGATTTTATTATCATGTCTCTGAATCAAAACGACACCATAATACTCTTCGATGATTTTTAATTGCTTTGTAACAGCTGGCTGAGAAAGGTGTAGTTCTTCTGCCGCTCGGGAAATACTTTGATGCTTGATAATCTCAACGAAAGTATTTAGATAAGATATTCGCATAGGTTACTCCAATTTTGGGGCGTATTCGTTGGTGTGTTATTCAAGAGAAGAAGTAATTGTATTTATCAAAGTTAATGGAAAAGAGATAATTATAAGTCCCTTGAATAACAAAAAATAGACAAATTCAGTTGGTGGTGTATCATTAGTGGTATTCAGTAAATGCAAATCAGGGTAAGTGCTTGCATAAAAAAAGGTTATATGATATCATTTTAAAATTAATCAGCAAGGGAGTAGATGGGTGCTGGTGTGCCCTCTGGTCTTCAAAACCAGTAAGAGTAGTGAATAACTGCTTAGGTGGGTTCGATTCCCACATATTCCCGCCAAATTTGAGAAGTTATTAGCCATGAGATGCAATTTAATTGCATCTCATGGCTAATTTTGTTTGAAATCTAATTGTTTAGCTTTAATTTTGCGAAGTCGTTTTCTCGATAATACGTTGATAATCTTCCGGGGTGTTGATATTTGCCATGACGTTGTCTTCGTCAGCTAAATAAAAAACCCGATAGTCGTATTGGTCAATCAGACGAAATACTTTGGCGGAACCGTCTTTAATAATAGGAGCTATTTTTTTATAACTATTCGTGGGGTAAACCCCAATTAATGGCTCGATCTTACCATTCTGACTGAGCAGGGTAATTTGATTTTTTTCTGTTAAATGAAAGTCGATCAGTGCAAGAATGGTTTCATCCACAAGCTGAGGGACATCCACCGTGATCACAAAACAATATGGATATCTGGCTGTTTTAAAGCAGGAGTACATGCCGCCAAGTGGGCCTCGTCCCTCAAATTCGTCCATAATCGGGGTGATGGATGAGATTTCATGGGGATAACCAGATACAATGATATCAGAAAACCCCATTTGTCGGGCTTTGGCTATCAGGGTCTCTAAAAAAGTATGACCATGAAAATCAAGATCGGCCTTGTTAACTCCCATACGACTGCTTTTACCACCGGCCAGAATAAGAAACGAAAGTTCAGCACAGTTCATTGGAATCCTCTTTCTAATACGGTGTAATTATATTGATGTGTAAATTAGCTAGTGCCTTATTATAAGGACTTTAAAGAGTTGAAGTCAAGAGTAAGATACCGTCTTCGCAAAACAAACGGTTATTCAATTAAGCAGGTTATGACAGTTTGTTATATGTTTAACATTCTCGTTGACTTTGCTTTTAGAAAGTGAAAAAATTGTAGAGTGTGAAAGATTTACAAAACGATGAAGGAGGATCTAAGATGAAAAAACAGGTATTAACCACTTGTCCTTACTGCGGCGCGGGTTGTCAATATTATCTTAATGTTGAAGAGGGTAAAGTTGTAAACGTTACCCCGGCTGATGGTAGAACTAACGAAGGCACGATGTGTCTTAAGGGGCATTACGGTTGGGATTATTTAAATGATCCACAGATTTTAACGAAACGGCTTACCAAACCGCAGATCCGGAAAAATGGCGTATTGGAAGAGGTGGAATGGGATGAAGTCATCAGTTATACGGCAAAACGTTTGAATGAGATTAAGGCTAAATATGGTCCTGACGCCATTATGGGAACTGGGTGCGCCCGTGGTTCAGGTAATGAAGCAAACTATGTAATGCAGAAATTCATGCGTGCTGCGATTGGGACCAATAATGTGGATCACTGTGCCCGTGTTTGTCATGCTCCTTCAGTGGCGGGTTTGGCCTATTCACTGGGAAGCGGTGCGATGTCGCTGAGCATCCCGGAAATTGAAGATGCCAAATTTTTGCTAATATTTGGGTATAATCCAGCGGAGTCTCATCCAATTGTTGCCAGAAGAATTGTAAAAGCGAAACAAAATGGGGCAAAGATTGTTGTGGTTGATCCCCGGATAACCGAATCAGCCCGAATTGCCGATATGCACCTGCAGCTAAAAGGCGGATCCAACCTGGCGTTGGTACAAGCTATGGCAAATGTTATCATTGCCGAAGGTTTAGGGGATCGCAGATTTATTGAAGACCATACCTCAGGGTATGAAGAATATAAAAAACAAATTGAAAAATACACCCCAGAGTATGCGGAGCCAATTTGTCATATTCCAGCAGAAACGATTCGCCAGGCCGCCCGAGCTTATGCAAAAGCAGAATCGGCGGCGATTCTCTGGGGGATGGGTGTTACCCAATTTGGACAGGCGGTGGATGTAGTTAAGGGTCTTGCCAGTCTGGCTCTTTTAACCGGAAATTTTGGCGGTCCTAACATGGGGGTTGGTCCGGTTCGTGGCCAGAATAATGTTCAGGGTGGCTGTGATATGGGTGCTTTGCCAAACTGTTATCCCGGATATCAGAATGTTGTCGATGAAGAGGCCCGTAAAAAATTCGAAAAAGCCTATGGGGTTCCGTTATCAAACAAGATTGGAATTCCGTTGACCCAGGTACCATACTATGTACTGCATGAAAAAGACGAGAAGAAAAAAATCCGGGCATACTATATCTTCGGAGAAGATCCCGGTCAATCTGATCCAGATCTTCACGATATGAGAAAAGCATTAGATGAACTTGAATTTGTAGTGATGCAGGATATCTATATGAATAAGACCGGTCTCCACGCTGATGTTATCTTACCGGCTACTGCCTGGGGAGAACATGATGGGGTTTACACCTGTGCTGACCGGGGATTCCAACGCATCAGAAAAGCAGTTGAACCAAAAGGTGACGTAAAACCAGACTGGGAAATCATTTCCTTGGTGTCAACCGCCATGGGTTATCCGATGAGTTACAAAAACACCAAAGAGATTTGGGATGAAATGAGAAGCTTATCCTCATTATTCTCTGGCGTAACCTACGAAAAGATTGAAGCTTTGGGAAGTGTGTTATGGCCATGTACAGATGAATCCATGGATGATAAGGGGACGATGTATCTGCATAAAGATGGCGTATTTGCTCATCCGGATGGAAAAGGCAGGTTCTTTGCCACCGAGTGGCGTGCACCCGGCGAAGTTGAGAGTAAAGACTTTCCTTATTCATTGTCAACGGTTCGAGAAGTTGGACATTATTCGGTTCGGACGATGACTGGGAACTGCCGGACCCTTACCAGTCTGGAAGATGAACCCGGCTGGATTCAGATGAGTCCTGTCGATTGTGAAAAACTGAAAGTTAAAGAAGGCGAGCTGATTCGGGTAACCTCAAAACGGGGAACTACCATCACCCGTGTTAAGCCAACGGAACGGGTCAAAGAAGGTGCTACCTACATGACCTATCAATGGTGGGTCGGTGCCTGTAATGAATTAACTGTGCCGTATCTTGATCCGGTCAGCAATACGCCTGAATCCAAGTATTGTGCCATCAATCTTGAAAAAATAGAAGATCAGTCCTGGGCCGAAACGTTTATCAGAGAGTCGTATGAAGGCATCCGAACAAATATGGGTATCGATACTGCTAATGAGGAGGGAAGACTATGAATTATTTTGTAAAAGGCAATCCTGATTTATGCATTGGCTGCAGAACCTGTATGATTGGGTGTGTTGTCGCCCATGAAGGTGACAAAATATTCCAAATGCGACCCGGCGAATATGTCTTTAATCCCAAATTGGACATTGTAAAAACAACTACTATTACGGTTCCGGTACAGTGTAAACATTGTGAAAACCCATCCTGTATGAATGCCTGTCCGGTTGGGGCCATTGAAATGCTTGACAATGCCATCGTGGTATTGACGGATAAATGCATAGGCTGTAAAACCTGTATGATCGCCTGTCCTTACGGCGCGATTGATCTGGTGGTCGCCAGTGACGGAAAAAAACAATTGGATAACAGTGTTCGGATGGTAGCTAATAAATGTGACCTTTGCGTCGATAGAGAAGACGGACCGGCCTGTATAAAAGTTTGTCCGACTGCCTCATTAAAACTTGTTACTGAGGAAGATGTGGAAACGTCGGTTTCAAACAAACGAACAGCCGCGGCAATTTCGCTGGCTCATGTGAAAGGATAGTAAAGATATTAGTGGTTATAATTACAGAAAAAATAGAAAAGCTTTGAAAATATGAAAAATGAAGCGGATAATTATCGTAATATTGAAATTTTAAGTGATAAACGTTTAAAATCAGTAAAAAATTGCGAAAAATCGTCGCCAAATCATAATAATTACAGACATTTCGGCTGTGATTATTATGATTTATTCAGTTTACAAAGGACAAGTAAATATTTGCTATACTATGATATTAGTTTGACAATGTACATGCCAATATGACATAATTAAGGCAAACTTGATTACTTGAGAAGGAGGATGTATTATGGGAAAACAGATACTAACTACTTGCCCTTATTGTGGTGCAGGTTGTCAATTATACCTTAATGTAAACGATGGTAAAATTGTCAGCGCAACCCCGGCACCAGGTAGAACGAATGAAGAAACCCTATGCCTTAAAGGTCATTATGGCTGGGATTATTTAAATGATCCACAAATTTTGACAAAACGGCTCACCAAACCATTGATTAGAAAAAATGGTGTATTGGAAGAGGTGGAGTGGGATGAAGCGATCAGCTACACCGCTGGCCGGCTATCAGAAATTAAGGCCAAATATGGTCCGGATTCAATAATGGGAACAGGCTCTGCCCGTGGTCCCGGAAACGAAGCAAATTATGTCATGCAGAAATTTATGCGTGCCGCCATCGGTACGAATAATGTGGATCACTGCGCCCGGGTTTGACATGCCCCATCTGTAGCGGGTCTACAGTACACATTAGGAAGCGGCGCCATGTCAATGGGCGTACCAGAAATCGAAGATGCGAAGTTATTATTTATATTTGGTTATAACGGCGCGGATTCACATCCAATCGTAGCCAGAAGAATTGTAAAAGCTAAACAAAAAGGTGCGAAAATTATCGTAACCGATCCTCGTATCACCGAATCAGCGCGAATTGCCGATATGCATCTCCAATTGAAAGGCGGATCCAACATGGCATTGGTAAATGCTATTGGAAACGTTATTATCGCCGAAGGTTTAGCAGATAAGAAGTTTATTGAAGATCATACTTCAGGGTATGAAGAATATAAAGCAATCGTAGAAAAATACACACCGGAATATGCTGAAAAAATTTGTCATGTACCAGCCGATCAGATTCGTGAAGCAGCCAGAGCTTATGCCAAAGCGGAAACATCGATGATCCTTTATGGAATGGGTGTTTGCCAATTTGCCCAGGCGGTTGATGTGGTCAAAGGACTTTCCAGTCTGGCCCTTTTAACCGGAAACTTTGGCGGACCAAACATGGGGATTGGCCCGGTTCGTGGCCAGAACAATGTCCAAGGAGCCTGTGATATGGGCGCTTTGCCAAACTGTTACTCAGGATATCAATCGGTTACCGATGATGCAGTCCGGGAAAAATTTGAAAAAGCCTGGGGCGTAAAATTGTCGAACAAGGTTGGGATTCCTCTGACACATGTTCCGCACAAGGTTCTCGAAGAAAAAGATGAAGCAAAGAAAATTCATGCTTATTATATATTCGGAGAAGATCCAGCCCAATCGGACCCCGACCTGGCTGAAATCAGAGAAACACTTGAAAAAGTTGATTTCGTTGTAGTTCAAGATATTTTCATGAATAAAACCGCCCTCTTTGCGGATGTTATTTTACCATCCACTGCCTGGGGTGAACATGATGGTGTTTATTCCTGTTGTGATCGTGGATTCCAGAGAATCCGAAAAGCAGTTGAACCGCAAGGTGATGTAAAAACCGACTGGGAAATCATCTCATTAGTATCAACAGCAATGGGTTATCCAATGAGCTATAGAGATACCAAAGAAATATGGGATGAAATGAGAAGCTTAACGCCAAGTTTCTTTGGTGCAACCTATGAAAAAATGGAAGCATTGGGAAGTATCCAATGGCCTTGCCGGGATGAGTCAATGGAAGACAAGGGCACACCATACCTTCATAAAGGCGGAAAATTCGCTCATCCGGATGGAAGAGCCAAGTTCTTCTCGGCTGAATGGCGACCACCATGTGAAGTTGAAAGTGCCGAGTATCCTTATTCATTGTCAACAGTTCGCGAAGTTGGCCATTATTCCGTACGGACAATGACCGGAAACTGTCGTGCTTTAGCCAATCTTGAAGATGAGCCTGGCTGGATTCAAATGAGTCCGGAGGATTGTCAAAAGCTCAATGTTAAAGAGGGCGAATTAATCCGGGTATACTCTAAACGGGGAAGTCTTCTGACCCGGGTTTTACCAACTGAACGAGTCAAAGCAGGTGCTACCTACATGACATATCAATGGTGGATCGGGGCTTGTAATGAGCTGACGACGCCATATCTGGATCCCATCAGTAACACCCCTGAAATGAAGTACTGTGCCATTAATCTTGAAAAGGTAGACGATCAGGTTTGGGCCGAAAAGTTTATCAAAGACTCGTATGATAGCATTCGAAAAGATATGGGCATCGATACTGCCAACAAAGGAGTGTAGACAATGAATTATTTTGTAAAAGGTAATCCTGATTTATGCATTGGCTGTAGAACCTGTATGATCGGGTGTGTTGTTGCCCATGAAGGTGACAAAATATTCCAAATGAGACCCGGCGAATATGTCTTTAACCCCAAACTGGATATAGTCAAAACAGCGACGATTACGGTTCCGGTACAATGCAAGCATTGCGAAAACCCCTCCTGTATGAATGCCTGCCCAGTAGGGGCCATTGAAATGATTGACAATGCGGTGGTGGTATTACCGGATAAATGCATTGGCTGTAAAACCTGTATGATCGCCTGTCCTTACGGGGCGATTGATCTAGTGGTCGCCAGTGACGGAAAAAAACAATTGGATAACAGTGAGCGGATGGTTGCCAATAAGTGCGATCTTTGTGTTGGTAGAGAAGATGGACCGGCCTGCATAAAAGTCTGTCCGACCGCCTCATTAAAACTTGTTACTGAGGAAGATGTGGAAACTTCTGTTTCAAACAAACGAACAGCAGCAGCGATTTCGCTGTCTCAAGTAAAAGGCTCATAGTAGTAACTATAAAAATGTGAGGACTGTATCAGAGCAATGCAGAGTCTTAAATTATACTCATGCCAACCTTTGATGCAGTCTATTTTTTTGAGAATAATTTTACCCCGGGTAGCCGCCAAATGAGTGCCTGCATTCACTTGACGACTGCCCGGAAATCAAAAGGAAACCTCAAAAAATGGCTTCTTGCGGTTCTTTGGGATGATGAATGTGAAATGATTTAAGAGAGGAGGAGTTGCAAACTTGAATACCTTTTTAAAGCTGGCTGTGGTAAAAGTCAAAGGTGAGCAATCAGATATTGTCGATGAATCGATTATAACCGAATATCCATTGAAGCTGTATGTAAATGACAAAGAGTTTAATACGTTTTACTGCACACCGAAAGATTTAAAAGAGCTGGCAGTGGGATACCTTATGAGCTGTGGCGTTTTAGGCGGAAAGCAAGATGTTTTGAGTATCGAAATCATTGAAAAAAAGAATAGCGCAAAAATACGGATCGCTGAACAGATGACCCGTCCTCAAAAGGAACCATTAGAAAATCCGATGGCTATAAAAATTCAAACCATCTATCAAATAATGGGGAAAAACGTTAAGCCAACCGAACTTTTTATGGAAACGGGTGGATTTCACAGCGTTGCCATCTATGATGGCGATCAGGAAGTCATTACCATTATGGATGTCGCCCGTCATAACGCAGTAGATAAGGTAATCGGATACTGTATTATGAATGATATCGATTGCAGAGATAAAATCCTGGTAGTAAGCGGAAGAATTTCCTCAGACATGATTTCAAAGGCCGAGAAGGGCAGCATCCCGGTGGTGTTATCAAAGTCAGCACCAACGAGCTTAAGCATTTCACGAGCTGATGAGGCCGGCATTACCTTAGTTGGATTTGTCAGGGGTGAACAGATGAATGTTTACACCCATCCAAATCGAATTGATCTGGGGGAGGAAACATTCCGGGCCATTGTAAAAAAAAAAAGAACAAATTATTTGAGAAATTCTTTTCTATATTTAAGATCTTAAAAGAAAAATGGAGGGTAAAATGAATAAAAATTTAAGTTCATTTGTTGTCGCTAGTAATGATCAGTGTACCGGATGTAAAGCTTGTGAAATCGCATGCTTTACCGTACATAATCAAAAGGATAACAAAGTTGCACACACGGTAGGAACCGTAGAGATCCCTGTTACACCCAGACTGTTTTTGATTAAACTTGAAGATAATTGTCTGCCAATTCAATGTAAGCAATGTGAAGATGCACCTTGTCTGAATTCTTGTTCGGCCAAAGCCATCACCAAGGCTGACGGTACCGTGATTGTTAATGAAACACTTTGTATCGGATGTAAAAATTGCATGATGGCATGTCCATTCGGTGCAATTGAAATGTTACCAATTGCAAAAAATGGCAAAGCGGTTGATCAAATTGGTACTGATGAAGTACGGAAATCGGCATTCAAATGTGATCTTTGCGCAGACGTTGACGGCGGACCTGCTTGTGTGAAAGCATGTCCACATGATGTTCTGAAAGAAATGGATCTTGAACAAGATCGTAAAGATAAAAGTATTAAAGCAGCTATTGCGCTTACCTTAACAGGAAATCTATAAGAAAGGGGGACAAAGAAATGATAATTAATATAGACAAAGAAATATGTACCGGTTGTAGAGAATGTGCAGAAGTATGTCCAGTGTCTGCAATCGAGGGCGAACAAGGCAAGGCCCAGGAAATCAATTATGATAAATGTGTAATGTGCGGTCAATGTGTACAGAAATGCAAATCCTATGTTTCCATTGTTGATCATGGCCCAAAAGCATATGATCAAAAAAGAGCGGAACGGAATCTTCCAAATACTGTTAAAGAACCACTTTTCGCAGCATACAACAACTGTAATTTGGATAAGGTTAAGGCAGCACTGGCCGACCCCAATGTCATCACCATGGTTCAATGTGCCCCGGCTGTGCGGGTTGGTATCGCCGAAGACTTTGGCGGCGAGCTGGGAACCGTGGCAGCCAAGAAAATGGCTGCAGCGCTTCATAAAATCGGCTTTGACCGTGTCTATGACACCAATTTCACCGCCGATCTGACCATTATGGAAGAAGGAACGGAGCTGATCAAACGGGTTACCGAAGGTTCTGGAAAATTGCCGATGTTCACATCATGCTGTCCGGCTTGGGTTTCCTTCCTTGAAAGAAATTATCCTGAAATGCAAGACCATCTATCGACCTGTAAATCGCCACAGCAAATGGGCGCGATTTTTAAAACATATGGTGCGAAGCTTGATAATTATGATCCAGCGAAAATATTCACTGTATCAGTCATGCCTTGTACCTGTAAAGAATTTGAATGCAACCGTGAAGAAATGAACAGCAGTGGATATAAAGATATTGACGTCGCCATTACAACCAGAGAGCTCGCATATCTGATTAAAGATATGGGCATCGACTTTAATGCTTTGGCAGATGAAGACTTTGATCAGCCAATGGGTCTGTACACCGGTGCCGGAACGATCTTCGGTGTTACCGGTGGGGTTATGGAAGCGGCAATCAGAACCGGTTACGAACTGATTACCGGCAATCCCATTCCCGCCGTAGATGTCAGCGCTGTTCGTGGCAGCGACGTCTTCCGGACCGCAACCTTAAAAGTTGGGGACCTAGATCTAAAGGTCGGGATTGTAACTGGTCTTGCAAATGTTATTCCTGTGATGGAAGATCTCAAAGCCGGCAAACTTGACCTGCATTTTATTGAAGTCATGACCTGTCCAGTCGGCTGTGTCAGTGGTGGGGGACAACCGAAACTGCTTCTCGACAGCGAAAAAGAAGCCGCTTACCAGGCCAGAACACACGGAACTTATGAACATGATGCCGAGCTGCCAATTCGAAAATCACATGAGAATCCAGCAATCGCAAAAATTTATGAAGATTATTTACTGACTCCAAACGGTAAAGAATCCCATCATATGCTGCATACTCATTATTGCACGGGTGAAAATAACTTTAAAAAATAGAATCGTTTAACTATCAGAAAAGGCCATTTCATGGCCTTTTCTTAATGTCGGGATTATTAAATATAGATCAGTCAATCATGATCCGAAAAAAGCTTCGGTTGAGAATACTGACGAATATAACCAAATGGAATAGCTTAAATATTATTATTCCATTATTTCATTCAATATTCGCTTCTTTATATGATAATATTCAAAAGAATGGTCATATGCATTGAGATGATTCATAAAACGTGAATGAAAGAGAGTATTGTTATGAAATTACAAACAGAATTACCGGCTATTTTTGAAGAATTCGCCGAAGCGCGACGGAATGGATTTTTAGCTGCCAAGGAAATTAAAGACAAGAATATTCCCTTGATTGGAGTGTTCTGCACCTATTTTCCCCAGGAAATGGCCCTGGCCATGGGCGCGGCGACGGTCAGCCTGTGCGCATCATCGGATGAAACCATTGCCGAAGCTGAAAAAGACCTGCCTCGCAACCTCTGTCCCCTGATTAAATCCAGTTACGGATTTGGGAAGACCGATAAATGCCCGTATTTTTACTTTTCAGATTTAGTCGTTGGGGAAACTACCTGCGACGGCAAGAAAAAAATGTATGAGTATCTCCGGGAGTTTAAACCGGTTCATGTGATGGAACTGCCTAGTTCTCAAAGTGCCGAAGGATTAAAACTGTGGAAAAGCGAAATCATCAAATTGAAAGACGTTCTGGAACAGCAGTTTGGAGTAACGATTACTGAGGAAGATATTAAAAAAGCGATTATTGTAAAAAATCAGGAACGAAAAGCGATGAAAAATTTTTACGAGTTATCAAAACTGGATCCGGTTCCGATGCTGGGACAGGATTTATTTAAGGTATTGATTGGCACAACCTTTGAATTTAATCGCAAGAGTATTCCGGAAAAACTGGAAGCCCTGAGAGAAAAGGTTCTAGCAGAATATGAGCAGGAAAAAAAATACCCCAAGAAACCAAGAATCCTGGTTACCGGTTGCCCGATCGGCGGTGCCACAGAAAAAGTCATTAAAGCGATTGAAGATAATGGCGCTGTGGTCGTTGCTTTTGAAAACTGCAGCGGTGCAAAAGCGATCGAAGACATGGTAGATGAAACGAATCCCGACGTTTATGCTGCTCTGGCTGAAAAATATTTAGCCATTGGTTGTTCCTGTATGACACCCAATCCCAACCGCATTACAAGCCTTAATCGGATGATTGACGAATACCATGTTGATGGCGTTGTGGATGTTATCTTAACCGCCTGTCACACCTATAATGTGGAAACCTTAAGTATTAAACGATTTGTAAACGATAAAAAAGAAAAAGCGTATATGAGTGTGGAAACCGATTTCTCACCATCAGATATTGGACAACTGAACACCAGAATGGCCGCTTTCATCGAAATGTTATAAAAATAAGACACAGGAGTTAAAATGGTCACACTGGGAATCGATTCAGGTTCAAAAACGACGAAAGCGGTTTTGTATAATGGGGACAAAATTGTCAAAATGATGCTTATCCCGACCTCAGCCAACCCTAAAAAAAGTCTGTATACACTCTATGATGAGCTTCATAATCATGATGTTCATCATACCATCGTGACTGGCTATGGACGAGCCTTATTACCGGAAGCCGATCAGCAGATAACTGAAATTACCTGTCATGCCAAGGGCAGTGTTTTTCTAAATACCGACATTCAGGGGATCATTGATATTGGCGGTCAGGACAGCAAGGTAATTTTACTAAATAAGCAGAATCGGGTTACTGACTTTCTGATGAATGATAAGTGCGCAGCCGGAACGGGACGCTTTATCGAAAATATCATGCGGATTTTAGAAATCGATATCGGGTCTCTGGACGCGTTCGTTCAGTCGCATCAACCGGTCAATATATCCAGCATGTGCACCGTGTTTGCTGAAAGTGAAGTCATCAGTCTACTGGCAAAGGATGTTTCCCCAGGAGATATCGCATTAGGCGTGATCCATTCGATTGCCCAGCGCACCGCTCATTTTGCCAGTCGTCTGCCGCTGGGCGAAACTGTTTTTTTTAGCGGCGGATTAGCTAATTCAAAAGCGATTACGACAATCCTGGAAGGTTACCTGGCAAAGCCGGTTAAAACCCATGATTTAGGTCAATATGCGGGAGCCATTGGAGCGGCGGTGATCGGATGGGAGAAATCATGAAAACAATAAAAAGAGACGTATATTTTGACAACGCCAGTACTTCATTTCCCAAAGCGCCAGGGGTAGGAGCGGCAATGGCAGCGTATCTGGAAACCAGAGGCTGCAATGTGGGGAGAGGAAATTATCAGTGGGGGTATGAGGTAGCTGAAGCGGTTTATAAAACCCGAATGAAACTCTGCCAGCTGTTTGACTTTAACGAAGGATCTGATTCATCCAAGAATGCAATTTTTACCCCGAGCGTCACAGAGGCGCTGAACCTGGTGATCAAAGGCTTACTTAAACCAGGAGATCACGTTTTGGTCAGCGGCATGGAGCATAATGCAGTGATGCGGCCTCTTTATTATCTCGAAAGTCAGGGAATTTCAGCAGACGTCATGCCCTGCGATAGTCAGGGACGACTTGAAGTAGAAAAAATCGAAGGTTTGCTCCGGAAAAATACCAGAGCCATTATCATGACTCATGGTTCCAATGTTTGTGGAACGGTGTTGCCGATCGAAAAAGTTTCGCAGATTTGTACCAGGAACCAGTTGAAATTCATTGTTGATGCCGCTCAAACCGCTGGCATATTCCCGATCAGTATGACAAAAACCGCCATCGATGCGCTTTGTTTTACCGGACACAAGGGATTACTGGGTCCCCAGGGAATTGGCGGCATGATCATCACGGATGAACTGGCTGGGGAAATAACAAGCCTTGTCCATGGTGGCACCGGAAGTCGTTCGGAAAGCTTTGTGATGCCAGATTTTTTACCGGACAAGCTTGAATCAGGCACCCTAAATATTCCTGGAATATACGGTCTTTCAAAGGCTTTGGATTATTTGGAAAATACCGGATCGGAAAGCATTTTAGAAAAAGAACTGGAACTGACGCAAAAATTAGTGTCAGGAATACAGAATCTTAAGCATTTAAAACTCATTGGGGTTCCGGATATCAGTGAGCGCAGTGCGGTGATCTCGTTGGTAAGCATGAAAACTGATAATGCTCAGGTGGCCTTTGAGTTGGACCAAAGCTATGGGATTATGTCACGGGTAGGTCTGCATTGCGCACCTTTAGCTCATAAGACACTGGGAACCTTCCCGCAGGGAACGATCCGCTTATCTCTGGGCCATTTCAACACCAGTGAAGAAGTGGATTATTGTTTAAATGCCCTGGAAATAATCACAAAATAATGAATTTCAGACAGAAGTGAGAGTGCCTGGGAGTTTCAGTCGGTTTGCATCAATAACCCTGAAACCTCAGGCACTTTTCGCGATTGTCTAAACTACTTTAGTAGTGACGGGCTGATTGCTCCGTTTTCTTCTGATATTTTATAAACCTTAAACATTTGCTCAGCTAATCCCAGGCTTTTTAATCCGGCCATGACATGATCTAATTCTTCAGGTAAAAAGCGAATGGAAATGCCGCATCCTGCCGAAATTTCCCGCAGGGTCGGCATGATCAAAACCTTGGCGAATGACTCCAAATGGGACTGGGTGGTGATGGCAGAGTGAGTATTGGCAAAGGTAATTACGTAATAGATCATAGGGTGACAACCTTAGCCGCGGCATTAATTTTTTCAGTGATGGCGAACATATTGCTGATTGATCCGACTTGCAGCTGTTCTGTCAGTTTATAAAAATCTAAACAAGCGCCGCAGACCAGAATTTCACAGCCCCGCTCGACTAGGACCTCAAGGTGTTCAATGACCTGGGTATTGACAGTCGGAAGTTTGACACCGTCGTTCATGAAGAGGATGGCAGTTGGAAGGCTATTTCCTTGGGAAAGAGTATAGAAATACATTTTAATCAAGGAATCACCAAGGACGGGATCTCCAGCCCCAATCACATCTTTGCCCATGAATAAAACCCAGTTATCAGCCGAACCTGAAGTCTTTGGTTCAAAGACAATTTGAGAATCAGCAGTGCTGTTATCAGGGGTCAGGTTTTCAAGGCTCGCGAAATCCACCGAATAATCTGAACCAATGCCTTTGAATTCGACTCGATAGCCTTTGTTTTTAGCCAGTTTTTTTAAATTTTCGACCGCAATTGCATTATCAACTAAAATAGTAAAAGATACGATGTTATTTTCGATCTCTTTATTTGCCATAATTACTGGAATCGGACAAGTTTGGCCTCGGGCATCAATAATCATAAAGTTCCTCCTAAATAGCTTTTTGCTGTATCTTATTATAACAAAGGCGAATTTTTAAATCAAGAAAGAAGCAAATTAGGGTATAATAGGGAATGAAAGAAAAACATCACCTCGAAACAGAAAAGGAGAAATCTACATGAAACTAATTCCGGTTGAAGATTCTTTGGGTATGTTATTAGCCCATGATATGACAGAAATAATTCCAGGAAAACATAAAAAAGCGGTCTTTAAAAAAGGACATAAGATTGAGAAGGAAGATATAGCAAGATTGTTGACAATGGGAAAAGAGCATATCGGTATCATTGAATACAAGGAAGGCGATATTCATGAAAATGAAGCGGCGATCCGAATGGCCAGAGCTGCCGCCGGTAAGGGCATCACATTAACTGAACCATCAGAAGGAAAGGTCAATCTTATTGCCGGAGATTCAGGCCTGCTAAAGGTCGATTTTGAGACGCTTCTTAAAATAAATTCTATCGATGATTTAATGATCGCAACGCTCCATACTGATCAATTGGTGGACGAAGGAACCATCATCGGGGGAACCCGGATTATTCCCCTTATCACGGAGGAAAAGAATATTATTGAGATGGAAGAACTCTGCAATAAAAATTTTCCGGTTATCCAGGTGTTGCCGCTGCGCAAATTAAATGTTGGAATTGTTACCACTGGTAGCGAAGTATATCATAAACGGATTGAGGATAAATTTGGCCCGGTTATTAGAGAAAAATTCGCGGAACTGGACTGTGAAGTGATCAGACAACTCATCGTTAATGATGAAGCAGAGATGATTTCTGACGCTATTTTCAAACTTATTGATGAAGGGGCCCAGCTTGTTGTCTGTACCGGTGGGATGTCAGTGGATCCTGATGATGTCACACCATTAGGAATCCGCAACACCGGCGCCACAGTGGTAACCTATGGAGCACCGACGCTACCCGGGGCGATGTTTATGCTCGCCTATCAGGGGGAAATCCCGATTGTTGGTTTACCCGGGTGTGTGATGTATGCCAAGCGGACGATTTTTGATCTGGTCATTCCAAGATTATTGGCAGACGAGCGATTAGTCAAGGAAGATATTTTAAGACTGGGACATGGGGGCTTATGCCGAAACTGTGAGATCTGCTCATTTCCGAACTGTGGATTTGGAAAAGGCGGACTTTATTAATAGCAAGTGCATTACTGCCGTAAAAATGCGGGTCTCTGACTGAAAAAAGTGGAAGCGTTTACTTGACAAGTGTGATGTAAAGGTATATCATATGAACATAAACATGTACACACATGACACACAAGTTATGATGATAAGATTTTTTTCAAAGGAAGGGTATTAAAATGCTGGATTTAAAGGTTTTAACACAGGCAGTTGGAGATTTAGAAGAAGAAGATGTTATGGACATACTCAATGATTTCGTCGCTACAAATCCCTCAGAAGCAGAAGCACAGGAAGCAGTTGCAGCATGTCAGGGCGGTATGGCAATTGTCGGTGATCTTTTCGAAAAAGGTGAATATTTTGTTGGCGATCTGATCTTCGCTGGAGAATTATTAACTGAAGCAATTAACGTCTTAAAACCGGTTTTAGGCAGTGATGACTCTGCTGTTGCCGGGACCATCATTTTAGGAACCGTGCATGGCGATTTGCATGATATCGGAAAAAATATCTTTAAAAGTATGTCGGAAGCGGCCGGTTTTGAAGTGGTCGATTTGGGAATCGATGTGGCTCCGGAAATCTTTGTAGAGAAAGCCAAAGCTTGCAATCCCGCAATTATCGGAATGAGCGGTGTTTTAACCCTGGCGATTGACTCAATGAAAGAAACTGTCGACGCATTAAAAGCAGCAGGTATCAATGCTAAGGTGATTATTGGCGGAAATCCGGTTACTAAAGAATCATGCGAGTATGTGGGAGCAGATCAATTTACAACGAACGCAGCAGAAGGCGTAAAAATTTGCCAGGGTTGGGTATAAGCGGTCACTTGTGATCAACAACCCCAGAACGCTGAAAAAATAAATAGAAAAATTAGAGATAAAAGGAAGAGATATAGCTCGGCTTTTTATCTTTTTTTTGTTGGAAATGAGCAGTTCTTTCGAGTGAAAAGAGAACGATTTTTTACCCTAAATTTCTAAGATTTGTAGATATTTGTATATACAGGTCGATATAAGTATGGTATAATTTCGACAAACGATTTCATGAAAATGGGAAGTATTATAGGCTCAAAACACGAGAATTGCTTCTTAACACGGGCGGATATTAGGGCATTGATGTCAGAATTACTTTGATGTGGATGGTATCTCGGGAGCAGCGTTATTGACAAAAAATTACCTAATGACTATATCTTTATGTTAAAAAAATCAATTTAGCAACTTTTGTTCTTCAATTATGAAGAGCAAAGGTCGCTAAACTCAAAATCGTTTAAAATTTGTAAGATTTATATAAATTATACCATTATCAAAAAAAATAATTTAGGTTATAATTATAAGAATACTGAAAATAATAAACTAGAATTCCAGGTGCGATCATTTAAATAAAGCCAGGTTGACCAAACATGGCGGTGGTAATCAATTTGCACCTTTAAGGGAGTGAAACTTAAATTATGAAACAAAGCATTGTAAGATCCATCGAAGGATTATATGAAGATCGAACTCTCGAGCTCGTTCGAATTGCCATTCGCAAAGGCTTTAAACCAATTGATATTTTTAATTGGCTACAAACCGGAATGGAGCGAGTCGGTAAATTATACGAAACCAGTGATTATTTTATTGCAGATTTGATATTTGCCGGGATAATTTTTCAGGAAGTCATGGAATTAGAAGAATTAAAGGAAATTACAAAGGTAACTCCTAAGAATAAAATAGGCAGATTACTGCTTTTTTCAGTATTTGGTGATTGCCATGATATCGGCAAAAATATTTTTGGATCGTTTGCCAGAACGGCTGGGTTTGAACTCATCGATCTGGGGACGGATGTTTCCCTCTATCAGGTTATGGAGGCCATTGAAACAGTCAAACCGGATATTATTGGTTTAAGCGGCATGCAACAGGAGACTATTTATGAAATGCGAGCGGTTGTTTGCGAATTGGTCAACCGGGGAATCCGGGATGATTATCGGGTGATTATCGGAGGCGCTGTGATCGATGAAAAAGCCGGACAAATTGTTGGCGCTGACTTTGCTACAAAAGACGTGATGCAGGGTGTTGAAAAATGCAAATTGTGGATGATCGAAAAAGCAGGTCAAAAAAATAATGATAAATAGACCAAGGTGGTAGAAAAATGGGATCCCCCGAATATTTAAAAATAGTTGATGCAATAAAAAATAGAATAACCAGTGAAGAAATAAAACCGGGTGATGCTATTCAATCAGAAAATCTTCTTTGTGAAGAATTTAATGTCAGTCGAATGACGGTGCGAAAAGGCCTGGCGGTTCTTGTCAATGAGGGCTATATTTATTCCATTCCCGGCAAGGGCAACTATGTGTGTGAACCAAATTTGGACTCGTATACCCTGCATTTTGACGAAATGATGACAACCGAAAAAAAAGGTGAAGAAATCCGACTCATTGAAGTCAATGTGGTCAAACCAAGTTACGAGGTCGGTTTTAATCTGGAAATTCCGGAAAACAAGCATGTCATTGTCGTGAAACGGGTTTTTGTCAGTGATGGCATCGTTAAGGCCTTTGACGTCAAATATATTCCCTATTATCGGGGCATTCCGATTGTTGAAAAAGAAATTCGTTATGCCACATTTCCCGAAATGGTCGCCAAAAAGAACTCGATTTTTGCGATGACTAAGAAACTCAAAATTCGAGCCATGGCAGCAAAAGGCGAAGTCAGTCAAATTCTTGATATTATGGAAGGCGATCCTGTTCTGGTTGTGGAACAGAAGCTTATGGATGAAAAAGATCACCCCATTGGTTGGGGTCTTATGTACTTTACCGGTGATGATTCTGGGTTGGAGGCAATTGCTTCTTTCGATTAGTTATGAATAACTGAGGTATAGGATGAAAGAAAGTATCTTATTAATTGCGTGTGGAATGATTCAGGACGAGATGAGCTTGGCAATGAAGAATACCGGCATCAATTATGATACCATTTGGATGAGTGCAGAACTTCATAACAATCCGGACTTTCTGAAACTGGAACTGCAAAAAGAAATCGACAACCACCAGGAATATGACCTGATTCTGTTGGCCTATGGCAATTGCGGAAAAGCGCTAATCGGTTTGCGAAGTGAGCATACTAAGCTGGCATTGCTCCGTTCGGAAGACTGTATTCATATGCTGCTACATAATAAAAAAGGTCTGAAATCCACCCGCGGTGAAACTTATTTTATTACCAAAGGCTGGATGTTGGGGAGAAAATCCTTAAAAGAAGAATATCATTATGCCATTAATAAATATGGCCCTAAACGCGCCGAAATGATTATGGAAATCATGTTTAAAAACTACAAGTCACTGATGATGATTGATACCGGTGCCTATGATCTGGAAGAGTGGATTCATTGTGCCAGACATTTAAGCCAGGTGCTGAAGCTGGACTTTGTTATCACTCGGGGAGACGTGGAGCTTTTAGAAATGTTCATTTCACTGAACTGGGATCATCGGGTCGCGGTCATCTCACCGGGATGTGAAATTACCATGGATGATTTTGGGGTGGAATGTCTAGTGGCATCATGTGCCAATATGCTATAAAAGATTCAAAATGAACAGTTTTGTAGGAGATGCTGAAAGAGGTGTCTCTTTTTTATTTGGGTAAAACATTGATGGCAGGGCTTATTAAACACACCAGTAGACAGAAAATTTGGAAAGCAGTATAATAATAAGAGCGTTTTATCTGGAGATACAAAGAAAGGACAACCTATGAAACTGGAAGAACTGATAAAAGAATTGAAAATAATAGAAATTAAAAACAATCATCCCGATTGCAACATAGAAAAAATTATCTATAATTCCAAGGAAGCCGTCAGCAACAGCCTTTTTGTCGCTATCGTCGGTTATGTGACTGACGGTCACAAATATATTGACAAGGCCATCAGTCAGGGAGCCTGTGCGGTGGTGCATCAGGATGAGCTGGAAGTGTATCAGCCCGAGGTGATCTATCTGAAAGTCGCCGATTCCCGCCATGCGCTGGGAATATTGGGGAGTTGTTTTTATGGCAAACCCTCGGAGTCGATGGTAGTTACCGGCATTACCGGAACCAATGGCAAAACTTCGCTGACTTACATGCTTAAACATATTTTTGAAACCCAGGGTGAGAAATGTGGTCTGATTGGAACCATCCAGAATCTCATCGGCGATCAGGTGGTTGATAATCGGGGCCGCACCACCCCGGAGTCCCTGGAAGTTCAGGAAATTATCAAAGAAATGAAGGATTCGGGTTGTACCCATTTATTTATGGAAGTCTCGTCCCATGGATTAGCCCTGGATCGGGTCAATGGGGTGGACTTTGATTATGGTATCTTTACTAATTTAACCCAGGATCATCTGGATTATCACAAAACATTTGAAAACTATTTTGAGGCCAAAGCCAAGCTGTTTTATCAGGTAAAAAAAGCCAATATCATCAACGGCGATGATCAGTGGGGTCGGAAGCTGTGCGGAATCTTGAAAGAAAAAACGGCAGTTTCGATGATCACCTATGGTTTAAACCTCGGTAATGACTATCAGGCCAAGGATCTGATCTTTGGTGCCACAGGAACCGAGTTTACCTTGATCACGCCGGCAGCAGAAGAAAAAGTATTTTTAAATATTCCCGGCGAGTTCATGGTTTATAATGCCATGGCCGCCATGATTGCCGCCCTTGAAGAAGAGGTACCGATGGCGGTTATCAAAGCAGCGATGGCGACGATGCCGGGCGTTGAAGGCCGGATGGAGATTCTCAATGTGGATGCGCCTTTTGATGTAATTATCGACTATGCTCATTCTCCGGATTCGCTGGAAAAACTGCTCCAGTCAGTGCGAAAAATATTTGCGGGTCGGATTGTCCTGGTCTTTGGCTGCAATGGCGACCGGGATAAGGAAAAACGGCCGATTATGGGTCGGATTGCTGGCGAATTTGCTGATATGGTAGTGGTGACCTCGGACAACCCCGCCAGTGAAAATCCGATGGATATCATTAACGCGGTGGTGGCAGGGGTTCGGGAAAAAACCGATCAATACGCCACCGTGGAACTCCGCCACGAAGGCATCTATTATGGGGCTACCTTCTGCCGACCGGGCGATGTCCTGGTGCTGGCCGGAAAAGGTCATGAAAAACAGGAAATCATGAAGGATGAAACGCTTTATTATAACGAATGGGACACCGCCAGAGAAGCAGTCGCCCGGTTAAATCTGCAGTCTGAAAGTTAAAAAAGGCAAGAAAAAAGCACCCTTCGGGTGCTCGGGCGAATGCGATTCGCCCCTACAAACTGATGACGGAGAGCGTTGTTTAATAAAATAGTAACGTAACGCATTATCTTGCAGGGGCGAGCATTGCTCGCCCGCAACGGTAATCTTAATAACGCCATTAATGAATATCTTTTAAACCAGACCAATAGTTTATCACCACTCACAAGCACCCAATGGGTGCTTTTATGATTTCAGGGTTAAAACAATGGGGCAGTGGTCTGAGCCAATCACATCATTTAAAATATCAGTGCATTCAACCTGAGGCATAAAATTTTCCGAAACGAAGAAGGAGTCAATCCGCCATCCGGCGTTGTTGGCCCGGGCATTGAAGCGATAGGACCACCAGCTATACTTGATTTCTTCAGGGTGCTGGACCCGCCAGCTGTCGACCATGCCGATACTGAGAAAATCATCAACCCAGGCCCGTTCTTCGGGCAGAAAGCCGGAGCGTTTGGAATTTTCCTTAGGATGCTTTAAATCGATTTCCCGATGGGCGATGTTGATATCCCCGCAGACAATGACGTTTTTACCGGCGGCCAGCAGTTCCTGGACATCATTTTGAAGGCAGCGGTTGAAATCCATTTTAAAATTCAGTCGCTCATCATCTTTCTGACCATTGGGGAAATAGACATTATAGAGAATAAAATCCGGATATTCCATAATAATGGTGCGACCTTCGTTGTTGAAAATGGAGTCAGATAAACCGGTGCGGATGGTCAGGGGTTCTTGTTTGTAATAAACGGCGGTGCCGCTGTAGCCTTTTTTTTCACCCGAGTGAAAATAAGCAGCATAACCCTGGATATTGAGTAAATGATCTTCCAGCTGATGGTCATGAGCTTTTGTTTCCTGAAGGCACAGGATATCCGGCGCTGCTTCTTCAATAAAAGGGAGAAAGCCCTTTTTTTCAACAGCCCGAATGCCATTAACGTTCCACGAGATAATCTTCATATATTGTCCTCCTGTTTAATCAAATTTAATTATTAAAATCGTTTCAGCAGGATTACTCCCCTTTTTCCAGATTTTCGAGCGTTTCCAGCCGATCCATGATCTCTAGCAATTCTTCTTCCAGAACCGCTTTTTCTTCAGCCAGTTCCTGCAAGACGGTGTAATCCTTAGTTATTTCCGCCAGTTTCTGGGTGACAAAATCCAATCGCTGGTCCTTAGCTTCCAGATCAAGGAGCAGGGCCTCCTGTTCCCGTTTTTCTTTATAGGTCAGGCCCGGCTTACGGGTTTTAGGTTTTTCGACGGCGAGCAGTTCGGATTTTTTTATTATTTGATCCGAGTTTTCGCTCTTTGTACCCAATCCAGTCAAGGGATGTTTCTTTATATAATCTGAATAATTACCGGTTTGGGTGGTGATATGGCCTTTGCCGTCAAAGGAAAAAATCTGTTCGCAGGTGCGATCCAGAAAATAACGGTCATGGGAAACAGTTAGCACTGATCCCTGAAACTCATCCAGATAGGCTTCCAGAATGGTCAGGGTGTCAATATCCAGATCGTTGGTGGGTTCATCAAACAGCAGCACATTGGGAGCCATCATTAAGATTCCCAAAAGATAGAGCCGTCGCCGTTCCCCGCCGGAAAGCTCGGAGATGTAAACCCATTGACTGTTTTTATCAAACAGGAAAAGTTCCATCATCTGGGCGGCAGTGACAGTTTCGCCCCGGGAATTCTCCATGACTTCGGCTTTTTCCCGAATGTAATCAATGGCCCGGAGGCTCAGATCCATATCCTCTGATTCCTGAGAAAAGTAACCGAGTTTGACGGTATCACCCAGAGTGATGGTGCCGCCATCCGGCTGCAGTTTTCCGGATAGTAAGTTGAGCAATGTGGATTTGCCATAGCCGTTTTTGCCGATGATGCCAATCCGCTCACTGGGGCCGAGGATCATCGAAAAATCAGCGATGATTTTCTGTGGGCCGAAAGACTTATTCAAATGTTCAATTTCAATCACTTTTTTGCCAAGACGGCTAAATCCCACCGAGATTTCCATCTGGCTTTCGGAAAGATCGGTGGCCCGGTCTTTAATTTCTTCAAACCGCTGAATCCGGGCTTTCTGCTTGGTGGTCCGGGCCCGGGCACCCCGACGAATCCAGGCCAGTTCCCGGCGGTAGAGGTTTTGACGTTTTTCTTCGATGGCGGTTTGGGCTTCGCGACGGTTAGCTTTCTGTTCTAAAAAGTCGGAATAATTGCCGGTATATTCATAGAGGCCACCCTTGTCCAATTCGATGGTTTTGGTCACCACCCGATCCAGAAAATAGCGGTCATGGGTAACCATCAGCAAGGCTCCTTTACGGTTTAACAGGTAATTTTCCAGCCAGGCGATGGTATCATTATCCAGATGATTGGTGGGCTCATCCAGAATCAGGAGATCACAGGGGGTCAGCAGCGCCGAGGCCATAGCCACCCGCTTGCGCTGGCCGCCAGACAGTTGGCCGATCCGTTTATGATAATCGTGAATGCCCAGTTGGGATAGGATTGTTTCCACCTGGGATTTCAGGTTCCAGAGGTTTTCATCATCAATGCGCTGAGATAGGGACATCAGCCGCTTTTGCAATGATGCATCCTCCGGAGAGTCATCCAATGCCGCCAACGTCGCCTCGTAATCCCGGACCAGATTCATTTCTGGTGAATTAGCGGAGAAGACCTGATTGAGCACGGTAGTTTCCGGGTCAAGATCTGGGTCCTGGGGAAGAATTTCCACCCGTCTGGTACCGAAAAATTTGACTTCACCGGCATCGGGGCTATCAAGATCGCCAATAATCTTCAGCATCGAGGTCTTTCCCGAACCATTGACCCCAATCACCCCAATCTTATCGGTATCGGCGATGGAAAAAGAAATATCATTAAAGAGGGTTTTCACCCCATAGGTTTTTTTGAGATTTTCAATACTGGCAATATTCATTGAATCGTCCTTTGTATTTTCATTTTGCTAATATTTTATCATAAATGCGGGGTATCTTGGAAAAACTTTACAAAAAGTCCTGAAAATAGTATCATGTAGTAACGAATTATCGAAACGAAAAAAGGTGGGGTGAACAAAATGATGTTGGGTAAAACCATTTTTATTGCAAAAAGTGCCGATGTTGTGGGAAAAGTAAAATTGGGTAATTTTATCTCAGTTTGGTTTCAGGCGGTTATCCGAGGCGATGTAGACAGCATCACAATCGGCGATCGAACCAATATCCAGGATGGCACCGTGGTGCATGTGGCCCCGGGCTATCCCACAGTCATCGGCGCAGGGGTCAGTATCGGCCACAATGCCATTATTCACGGCTGTGAAATCGGGGACAATGTGTTGATCGGTATGGGTGCGATTATTCTCAACGGCGCAAAAATTGGCGACAACTCCATTGTTGGAGCAGGCTCGTTAGTCACTCAGGGAAAGGTATTTCCACCCAACTCTTTAATTATGGGCAGCCCGGCAAAAACAGTCCGTGAGTTAAAACCTGAAGAAATTCAATCCATTCGGGACAATGCGCAGGAATATCTGGATACCATGAAGGGCTATATGTAAGTTGCAAGAGTAACGTATATTATCATTGAAATAAAAAAAGACCCATTGGGTCTTTTTTAGTTGCTACAATTTAATCGGCTTCAGACGAAACCGCTCCAGTGGTTTGTGTAGGATGGTGACGATAACGACTCCGACAACGCCCTGCAGAGCATTAAAAGGGACGTTAAGCAATGGTCCCATCAAGCTGCCATATAGAATCACTTCGGAAACGTAGTAAACGGCGATCATGGCAATGATGGCTGGAAACAAGAAGAAAAGGATGTTTTTGGCCGGGAAACGTTTCATCAGGTAGCCGAAAATAAAAGCCATCGCCCCTTTGGCAATAAAGGTAGGTAGCACGTAGGCACCGTAACCGCCAAAGTAGTCGGCACTGGCAGAACCAATCCCAGCTGCAATCAGCCCGCCCCATGGTCCTAAAATGTAAGCAGACAGGAGCACTGCGCCATCGCCCAGATGGATATAACCATTGGGAATGGGAATTTTAACAAGAGATGTCATCACAAAGGTGAGTGCCATCATTAACGCGGTGTAGGTGATTTTTTTGGTTTGATCGTTCATCATCTTTCCTCATTTTCTATAAAAAAATACTAAGCCGAGGATTAACTGCTGGCTTAGTATTAGATTATCTCATATTCTGAAAAAAAATCAAGACCTAAAATCAATATTATTCATATCAATATAGTAAGCTATACCTGCTCGATAAAAATACTAATGGCACTATTGCCCTGGATATCTGTTTTATCTGGATTATTTGGTGAAACTGTAATGCTGATGGTATAACCACTGACGGTTCCTTTCAAGCTGGTTGATTCGGAGATCGTTTCTTCAGCATAGTCTGAAGCGCTGGATAAAAGCGGTTGATAAAAACTTAGGATCTCATCAATGGTATAATCAGAAACGTAGCTGGCTTTCCATCCGGGTTTGCCAGAGGCATTGGTAATCTGATTGGATTCCGAAACACTTTGTACGCCATAGAGAGGGACCAGTTGGCTGGGATAATTTGAAGCCAATAGGCCAGGTTCATCGACATAGATTTCGGCAGCATTCTCGTCAATGACGGTCTGCATTTCCTGAGGAACGGTAATGACTGTGGTAGCGGTTGTATCAGGTTGATTGTTTTTTATGGGATCAGGTTGTTTGGTTACTGATGTAGTACTTGTGTCATTGGTGGATGCTGTTTCATTATTAATCAGCTTTGGCATCATAAAGACAGCGCCGACGATAAGGACTCCAATGAGTAAGACCGAAAGAACGACATAACGTATTTTCATAGTTAACTCCTTTTGTATTTAATCAGCAAGTAATTGAATGGGTATATAAGTATTGCAGTTTGTTTGGCAATTACCTGATCCGATCAGAGATAGGTTGATTATCATTATTATAACCGAGATTCTTAATTTTTAGAATAAAGAATTCAAAAAACTTGATTTTATTAAGGTTATTAGATAAAATATAGAACAGACCTTTTTACTTTTAAAGCATTACAAAAATAAGAAAATTAAATGTTATGACAAGGATGTCTTGTGGGAAGCTATTAACAGAGAGATAATCATTTTGGTGAGAGATTATTAAGAGATACCTCAGGAAGATCACCTTTGAACAGGATTTCTGAGACTGGATTAACCATGGTTAAATCAGGGTAGGAGACCCCGGGGAATCGTTAAATTCAGAGAGTGGGCAGTTTGCTGTCAACTTGGGTGGTACCGCGATTTTTCGTCCCTTGGATTTTTCAGGGGGCGTTTTTTGTGTTTACTCGGTTTTATTTAATCGTATCGTTGAGCACATTTATTTTAGAGTAGTTATTTTTTAGAACTTAATTTATCTAGAACTTAATTTATTCAAAAGAGATGAGAGCATTTGTTTTAGCGTATTTAATTTATAGTATTAAATTCAGAGCATTTACTTAAATCATTTAATTTAACTAAGAGAATTCAATAAGAGAGACTTAATGGAGGTAGAAATTTGGCACAGTTTAAAACACTAATAGAAGGAAAAATCGGCGAAAGAGAAGACAATATCTCAAAACAATGGGAAGCGATGAATCTTTTGCAGAAAACCATTGATAACCGCGAAGGCAAAGAAAATTTTGTCTTTTATGAAGGCCCTCCCACCGCAAATGGTCGCCCGGGGATCCATCACGTTCTGGCCCGGACCCTGAAAGATACCGTTTGTAAATACAAGGTAATGGATGGCTACCGGGTGCTCCGTAAAGGCGGCTGGGATACTCACGGACTACCGGTGGAAATCGAAGTTGAAAAACAACTGGGTTTGTCCAGTAAACCGGAAATCGAAGCCTATGGCATCGATAAGTTCAACGAAAAATGTAAGGAATCCGTCTTCAATTATGAAAGTCAGTGGAAGGAAATGAGCCGCAAAATGGGCTATTTCATTGACATGGAAGATCCCTACATCACTTTGGATAATAATTACATTGAAACCGTTTGGTGGATTCTGGATAAGTTCAATAAAGAAGGCTTTCTTTATGAAGGGCACAAGATCATGCCCTATTGTCCACGTTGTGGCACTGGTCTGGCTTCCCATGAGGTCGCCCAGGGCTATCAGGAAATAAAAAGCAATACCGTCGTCGCCGCATTTAAACGCAAAGATGCCGACGAATACTTTTTAGTCTGGACCACCACCCCCTGGACCTTGGCTGCCAATGTCGCCCTGGCCGTGCATCCGGATGCGGATTACATTAAAGCCCGCAGTAACGATGAAGTTTATATCTGTGCCAAGGTGCTGGCACCCAAATTGCTGGGTGAGGACTACGAAATCCTCGAAGAAATGAAGGGGTCTGCCCTGGAATACGTCGAGTATGACCAGCTGATGCCGTTTGTGAAGCCGGACAAAAAAGCCTTTTTTGTCACCTGTGCCGATTATGTTACCACTGAAGACGGCACCGGGATTGTTCATATCGCTCCAGCTTTTGGGGAAGATGACTACAAGGTCGGCCGTCAATACAATCTGCCCGTCCTGCAGCCGGTAGCGGAAGATGGAAAATATACCGATACCCCCTGGAAGGGTCAGTTTGTTATCGACGCTGATCTGGATATCATCAAATGGCTGAAAGCTGAAGGCAAACTGTTCAAAAAAGAAAAAGTGCTGCATAATTATCCACATTGTTGGCGCTGTAAAACACCGTTATTATATTATGCCAAACCGAGCTGGTACCTAGAAATGACCAAGATTAAAGATACCCTGATCGAAAATAATAACGGCGTGGAATGGTACCCAGATTTTGTCGGCGAAAAACGCTTCGGCAACTGGCTGGAAAACCTCAACGACTGGGCGATCTCCCGCAGCCGCTACTGGGGTACCCCGTTGCCGGTCTGGCGCTGTGACGAATGCGGCAAACTGGAAACCGTCGGTTCCCGCAAAGAACTGGTGGCGCGAGCCGTTGAAAACATTGACGAAAGCATTGAGTTGCACCGTCCTTATGTGGACGATGTTCATTTCACGTGCCTGGATTGTGGCAAAACCATGACCCGGGTCAAAGACGTCATCGACTGCTGGTTTGATTCAGGCTCGATGCCCTTTGCCCAACATCACTACCCGTTTGAAAATAAAGAACTGTGGGAAGAACAATTCCCGGCCGACTTCATCTGTGAAGGGATCGATCAGACACGCGGCTGGTTTTACTCATTGCTGGCGATTTCTTCCTTCGTCACCGGCAAAGCGCCCTACAAAAAGGTGTTAGTCAATGACCTGATCCTTGATGCGGAAGGACAGAAAATGTCCAAAACCAAGGGCAACACCGTTAATCCGTTTGAAATGTTTGAAGAA